>JAJFHT010000443.1 GCA_021775495.1 Hyphomicrobiales bacterium
GTGGCCATCGGCGATCCTGATGAACAATGGCCAGATCGGATTTGTCGATCTGGTTCTGTCCGACGAGGATATTGACAGGGTTCCCGACTGGATGGTGATTGGCCTGGATATCCGCATTAATCCAGATCCCGGCACAGCCGATCCCGGTCTCGACATCAACAACACCACGATGTGGGATGAGGGATGCGGCGGCATCACCAGAACGGCCCTGCTGGAATCCGTAGCACGCCACAGCGTCAATCTGATCCACAACTGGTCGGAAGAAGGATTTGGGCCGACCCATACCCAATGGTGGGGTAGGGTCTCGAAAGAAATGAGAATTGCCGATGGAATTGAACTCGACCCGGGGCAAACGCTTATGGGCCTTGACGAAACCGGCAATGCTCTCATGTCTGGCAACGGCGTAACGGTTGCTTTGCACACCTTTGACGCATTGACCGAGTTGAGAAATCAACGCGTGCCGTCCCGATGAAGTTTCTCAAAACCATACGCTTCGACCCCTCCGACACCCATGTCTATCCGACGGCGGCAGAACCGGATGAATGGGCGGTCCCTGGCGGATTCAGCTTTTCCGGAGCAACCGAAGTCCATCTCACAGGCAAGACGAAGCAGGCATTCAGCAACGGCTTTCTGTCGCTGCAAAGCCAAGGGTATTCGACCTTCGTTTCGGTGGCCGAGATTGACGAAGTCGCGGTAGAACGTCTGAAAACGGAGCTGGCTGTCATGTTTGTTGATGGTTTCGGTGCACCGTCGGTTGAGGCGGCACTGCCTGTGTCGACTGATGAGATCGGGTTTGTATTGGACATGTGCGCGAATGTGGCAATCAACTCGATTTTTACATTGCGCCGCTTTTTCGACGAGACCGGCGAAATCAGGGAAGAATTCCGCATTGTCGACAAGCCGGGCGAGAAACTCCATGCACGGGTGTGGGATGTGGTTGAGGACAACGCATGACA
The DNA here is from genome assembly GCA_021775495.1 of Hyphomicrobiales bacterium. Taxonomy (GTDB): domain Bacteria; phylum Pseudomonadota; class Alphaproteobacteria; order Rhizobiales; family Rhizobiaceae; genus JAJFHT01. The sequence continues at coordinate 957 of JAJFHT010000443.1, forward strand.
TTCTGGAAGTCCGCCGGGCTGCATCTTGTGAAGCGCGATGAAAACGGCTGGCTTCGTGTCACCGATGATTATCTGCGTGCCTATTTCACCCGTCCGGAAATCCATCCTGTCGAAGAATCCTGCGATGCCGAGCACGCGCTGTTCGAAAGGCTCATGGCTGAACCGAAAGTGCCTGTCACGGAGACGGAACTGGAGGCCATCAAGGACCGGGACGCAGCAGACAATTACCGCGTGGTCCTGAGATTTCGTGACCATCTGGTTCGGCATGAAACCATCGAGGCCGCTTATGCAGCATTGTTTTCAGGCGATACGATTTCCATTCCGCCGATGTTCATCGATCAGATGGTGCATTTAATCCTCAATAATATTCTGTCCGATGCCGACGATCCGATGCGGCTGCGCGCGGCGGAACTGTTTTTCCGCGAGCAGGCGGTCACCGCCGCCGAGGACCAGCTGATGCTGGCCGATCAGGAAATCGTCGAGATGCGCAGCCAGGAAGGATTTGGCGGATTGGGTCAATTGCTGGCGGAGGCCGGAACGCCGACGCGCGAGATAGCACTCGATGTCATGACCGATGAGAACAAGCAAAACTATTGGGCGCGTTCGGATAATTTCGATATGGCGGTCGATTTTCGTTTCACCCAGCCGGCGCCGGACGCGCTGGGCCGGGTAATCGAGGCATGGATCGAACATTTTATGGCGGTCCGGACGCGAATTCAGGCAGTCAAATCGATCAGGGATGAAAGCTGGTCCTGGCATATTGGCTGCGATACCGAATCCACGCGTATTCTCAATGCCCTCTACAACGGCGAGGAGGTCGGAGAAGACGACCTTTACAACATCCTGTCGCTGTACCGGATGGAGTTCCTGAACGCCGGCGACGCAATGGACAAGGTGCGCGGAAGGCCGGTATATTTGGGGGTGGCGATGAACAGCGACAGGAAGCTGGTATTCAAACCACAGAACCTGTTGACGAATCTGCCGATTCAACGGGGCTAAAGAGGGCAGGGAGGAACCGTGATGACCGCTCAACAAACCCGCAGCTTTGCCGATACCGGGCTTGCGCGTCTCATTGCCCTGGTTCTCGCCGCCCTGATCGCCTATCTGCTTTGGTCGAACTGGACGGATGATTTCAGGCAGCTGATGGAGGGCCGTGAGGCCGCCATGCCCGTCATTTCCGAGTCTCAGCCGGCGAAACCGGTAAATCCGGCATTGGAAAAATGCCTCGAACAGCGGATCGGCGATGTCGACCGGATGAAGCAAGAAGGCATCCTGACCGATGCCCAGTATGACGCGTTCAAGGGCCGTGCAATGGACCTCTGCGCCGCGCAGAATCCGGGGTGAAACCGCGCTCCGTCTGAGGGTTTTCTCCCGCGAGCAGGGCAGGCGACACGCAGGGTCGGGACCCTATAATCGAATACGCTACGACCGCTTTGTATCCCTTTTTTGCCGGTCAAAACTTGTCGCAAACAAGACCGCGACGACGATGTTATACTCCCGCTTTTGACCCGGAGCCGTCATTCGCCGCATCCTACGCAAACTGCAGCTATGCGGACTTTTCTGCCCTTTGGCTTGTTTAGCGCTTACCCCGAAACGGGGCATACATGGCTTGTCGCAATCAGAGCATTGTTTGATAGATTGCACAGGGCATGTGACTTAACTCGTTCCATCTCTGTTTGGTGGCCTCATCTACTCGCGTTAGAATAATAACAAAGCAGGGGGAACAGGTTTGGCGCAAGAGGGCGTTACGCGGCGGCTGGCAGCCATAGTGGCAGCGGACATCGTCGGTTACAGCCGGCTCATGTCCGAAGATGAAGCCGGTACACTGGCGCGCTTGAAGTCCATCACGGATGAACTGTTCGAACCCAGAGTAGTGGAATATGGCGGCCGCGTGGTGAAAACCACGGGCGACGGTATTTTGTTGGAATTCCCCAGCGCCGTTGATGCTGTTCTGTGTGCGGTCACCGTACAACGGGAAATGATCGTGCGAGAGGCGGAAGTTTCTGATGACCAGCGCATCCAATATCGGATCGGCATTAATCTTGGCGATATCATTCATGATGGTCAGGACATTTTTGGCAACGGCGTAAACGTCGCATCCCGTTTAGAAGGACTCGCCGAGCCCGGCGGCATCTGCATCTCGCGGGCCGTTTTCAACAATGTGAAGGGCAAGCTTGATCTCGGATTTGCCGATCTTGGCTCGCAAAAGGTCAAGAATATCTCTGAGCCGATCTCGGCTTATAAGGTTCTCTTGAGGCCGGAGGACGTTGGCAAGATCGTCGGGGCACCGGTTACATCGAAGTTCGGCTGGAAAATGATCTCTGCCGGAGTGACCGCGCTAATGATGCTGGCAGGAGTCGGCTACTTCGCTTGGGAGCGATTCAGCCCAATCTCCGAAGTGTCACAAGTACGCCTCTTTATCTCGCCATTTGAGGCCGGAAGTATTGCGGCCGAACCCTATGCGGACGCCGCTACAGATAGTCTTCTAGCCGGATTTTCCCGCCTCAAAGGCATGACGATCGTGCCACGTTCGGAAGTAATGGAATACAAGGGTATAGCGCCAAATTTGCGGGGGTTGGCGAGCGAATACAACGCAACCCATATTCTCGATGGAAAAGTAAATCTTGCCAACGGCAAGATCACTCTGAAGAGCCGTTTGCGAACAATTAGTGCCGACACGGGTCCAATCCATGAAGAAGCCCCTTCTGGCGCACCGGACCAGGCTTTCGATTTGCTGGCCCGGCTGAAGACCAGGATTACTGCTGCCCTCGGTGTAACACTAAATGAAGTCGAGAGAGAGATTCTGGAAACCGTTCAGACGCGAAACATCGAGGCCTATAATTCGTTCGCGAAAGGTCATCATCTTCACTTCAGCGGAGAATGGACGAAGTACGGCGAAGCGTTGCAAATGTATGAAAAAGCAATGGATGCGGATCCCGACTTTGTCGATGCCCAAACTGCACTCGCTTGGGCGAATTATGACATTTGGAGAAACTTGCACAGCGTTGTGAAACCATGGTTGACCGCAGGTGAAGACGCGATGCAGTTGATCAACAGCGTGCTTACAACCAATTCGGACAATCCGGAAGCATTATCACTGAAAGCACTGATGTCAGTCCAAGGGCTCCAATGGGAAAGGGCACTTGCCGAAGCGCGCTCTGCAGTCTTCCGATATCCCGATTC
>JAJFHT010000444.1 GCA_021775495.1 Hyphomicrobiales bacterium
ACCGGCAATCTGGACAAGCCCTCTGGCAACAAGGCGATCCAGGACGGCAGCGTGGACGGCGGAAGACAGAAGAGTGTCGAGGGGTTCGAACGCCGTGCCGATCCGTCCGTAAAGCCGCGCCTCGGCATCCGTCAGGCCGGACGCGAAACTGTCCGGCAATCCGGTTCGGCAGACAAACCGGCCGTCAAGCCGTCCGCCGCCCGGCGCCCGCAATTGACGCTCGAGATGGTCGCGGATCGGCTTGCCGTGCCGCGCCGCAATCAGCGCAAGCGGCACCAGACGTCGCGGCCCGAGCAGAATTTCGGGGTCCAGACGGCCCTCACTGAGAGCCACTTCGGAATCACCGCCCAGCCCATAGGTCCGCATGGCGACAGCTTCGACCATGGTTCGGTATCCGCCGACGGTCGCGCCTTCGGGATCGAGCCGCGGCCGGCCCTCGTCAAGGATCGCCACGTCAGTGGTGGTACCGCCGATATCAGCCACGACCGCGTGGTCCAGGCCGGTCATGTGGCGCGCCCCGACAAGGCTTGCCGCCGGGCCGGACAAAATGGTTTCGATCGGACGGCGATGCGCGAATGCGGCGGAGACCAGTGCCCCGTCACCACGCACCATCATTAGCGGCGCGCTTATCTTTCGTGTCTGCAAATAGCTCTCTGTCGCGGCAATCAGGCGTTCGATCATGCCGATCAGCCGAGCGTTCAGCAAAGTGGTCAGAGCGCGACGTGGACCACCCAGCTTGGCGGACAGTTCATGGCTGGCGGTCACCGGCAGGCCGGTCTTTTCACGCACCAGTGTCATCGCCGCGATTTCATGGGCAGGATTTCGAACCGAGAAATAGGCCGCAACCGAAACCGCTGAAACCGTTTTTTCCCAATGCTCCAGTTGCTGTTCCAGCGGCGCCAGATCAAAGGGTGCGGCATTGCCGTGGACATCATGCCCCCCGGGGCAGAACACCACCGGGTCGGATCCAAGCGCGGCCCCGAGGCCGTCACGAACAAGATCGCCCTCGGCAAAACCGATCATCACCAGCCCGACCCTGCCACCCTGGCCTTCGACCAGCGCGTTGGTGGCCAGTGTGGTCGACATGGAGACCAGTTTGACCCGCACCGGATCGATGCCCTGCAGCGCCTTGTCGGCGGCCTCGGAAATACCGATGCTCAAATCGTGACGGGTGGTCAGTGCCTTGGCCTTTGCGGCCAATCCGGAAGATTCAGACCACAACACCGCGTCGGTGTAGGTCCCACCCGTGTCAATGCCGAGAAAAAGCGGAGATTTCCCGTCCGAAAACTCGACTGCCGCCATTTTCGCGAACCCGTTCATGTATCAATGTGCGGCGAAACCCGTTTGGTATCGCAGCGGCCGAAGAGCAATTTTCAGATGCACTGCTATATGATCTGCCGGTGCTGGACCAGCCCGGATGGGCAACTTGCGAACGGCACAGGCGGCATTCGCTCAATCTTCGATGTCGATGTCGACTTTTTCAGGGAAAAAAGCCGCGTGACCGGCGATTTGAACAACCTCGTCATAGGGATCATCATAGAACCACATGGCGTTGTCGACCTGCTCGGTTCCGACAGCAATGCCGTGGTAGCTTGCCTCCCCCTTGAACGGACATCGGCTGTGGCGGCTGCCGGGCGTAAGCAGGCTTTTCTCGATATCGGCCATGGGAATATAGAACACCGGAGAATAGCCGCTTTCATGCAAGACAATGGCATTCGATGTTTGTGCAATCGTTTTGCCGCTGAAGGAGACGCGAATTCGTTGGTTGGCCGGCGCAAGTTCGATTGCGTGTTCCGGATGTGTCTGGAAACCAGGTGCAGGATTGAGCATAGTTTGAATTCCCCAGCTGTTTGCCGGCTGCTCATCCGGCGGTTGCAGAGTTTAACCAGAAGTTGCCGCCAGGGCAATTGCCGCCTGCTTCCGTTTTGGATCGGATGATCGGAAATATGCGGTTCTCGGCTGGCGGCACTGATCGCGTTTGATCGGTTGTGACTCGGATCGCTTGCATTTAGAGTTTTGCCTGGACATCCCTGATTTGAAGGACGTGAGCTGAGAAACATGCCGGTAATACCGTTCAACACCGCCCGGGGTCCGGCGAGCACGCTTCAGATGTCGCCGCCATTTGCCTTCAACGATGTCACCATGTCGGTGTTTCCACTGCGAGCCGGTTTGCCCCGGCTGGAGGCATTTTGTGAAAATTATCTCAATCAGGCATCGCATATCGTCCAGTTTCGGCCGTTCATCCCTTTCGTCTATCTGGTCATTCTGGACTATGGGCGGATGTCACTCGAAGCGGCCAATATGGGCTGGGTGTCGCAACGCGAAGTCGCTTTCGGCATCCCGCTGCGCTGGCTGAATGCCAGCGAGACAGGTCTGGAGTTTCACGACTGGGCATTCACCTCGCCGTTTATTTTCGTCGACAATGAAATGTCGATGAGCACCGGGCGCGAAGTCTATGGCTGGCCGAAACTGCTTGCCCGTCTTGATCCGTCCGTCAGTGAATGGGTGCGCGATCCGCACGGCGCGCGACGGGTGTTTCAGGTCAGCACGAAACGCGCGGCGCGGGCCTATTCCGGCGAGAACCGGGATTACCACACGTTCCTGTCGGTCATGCAGCACCGCACGGCCGGGATGCTCGACCTGCCGCCGAACATGGACACGATAGTAAAACCGGTGGCCCAGCTTTCCAGCGCCGCCGCCGGCATGACGCGCCTCGGTATCGACCTGATGCGCACTTTCACCGGCATGGCGAGCGACGGAATCACCGGCTCTTCAGTACTGCCCGATGTTTTCGACCTCGAAACGTTCCGCAGCCAGTTGAAACCGGAACAGTTGAAATCCTGGATAGACCCGCGCAAATGGGTGCCGGGCATGAAGGACATGTTGTGGTCGATGTTCCCGCGGTTCTACTCCAACACGGTCAATTTCAAACAGTTCCGCGATGCGCACGATCCGATTGCGGCCTGTTACCAGGCGATCACCGCTGCCAAGATGCCGGTCAAATCGCTGAAAAGAGGCGGACTGCTCGGACCGCAAAACATGTTGCTTGGTCAGATCGATGGTGGCTACCGGATCGACGTGCACCATCTTGCCGGCCTGCCGATTGTCGACTCCCTCGGCCTCGAGGTCGCGGATGAACGGAGCACGAACGGCACGACCATCTCCTCGCTGGCGCCGGTCTGTCCGTTCTGGCTGGAAGTCGACATGAGCTATGGCCTTGCGGATACGGTCGTCTGGCGCGGCCGCCGCGGCGCCTGGCGGCCCGGCGAGGCGTTCGCCCGGGAACCGGAACCACCACCGACCGACGCTGATGTGGCAAGGGGCAAGACCAAGCCGAAAAGCAAAAACAAACAAACGCAATATGAGCCGCAGGAAACCGAAAATCCCGACGACACGGAGCTGCAGGACGAGGATCCGATAAGTGATTCACTGGGCCTCGACTACCTGAAGGCAATGAATTTCTTCAACACCGCACGCGGCGCATCAGAGGCCCTTGGCGGCGGCTTTTCAATGCCGAATGCGGCAATACGCGTTCTGCCGATCAAGGCAGATCCGGAAAAACTGACAGCCTTCGCACGCGATTATCTGAAGGTCGAAGGGCATATGCGTTTCGAGGCTTGGGGTGATTTTGTCTATATGATCGTCGCCGAGTTCGAGCAGATGACCTCCGAAGTCAATGCCATTTCCACAACAA
>JAJFHT010000046.1 GCA_021775495.1 Hyphomicrobiales bacterium
AATTGATCACCAAGTCCGGCGAGCAGGTCAAATCCGGCGTTGCACTGGTCGACGAAACGGGCAAGTCGCTCGACACGATCGTCAAGGAGGTGCACGAGATCAACCAGCACGTCACCGCGATCGTCGATACGGCACGCGAACAGTCGATCGGGCTTGAGGAGATCAACCAGGCGGTTGCCTCGATCGATCAGGGCACGCAGCAGAACGCCACCATGGTCGAGGAGACCACCGCCGTCAGCCACAATCTGGCCGGTGAATCGACGTCGTTGATCGAACTGCTGCGCCAGTTCAAGCTCGGCCAGAACGCCGGGCATGCCAAACAAGCTGCCGCGCCTGCGTCCGCGCGGTCGGCACCGGCTTCACCGGCAAGGCAGATGCGAAAGAAGGTATCGGCCGCCTTCGCCAGCAACGGCAATGCGGCCATCGATCAGGACAGCTGGGAAGAGTTCTGATCAGCGAATGCGTCACCGGACGGGTATTCCTGGGGATCGTTTCCCCACCCGGAGATGCAACTGATAGCCAATCTTTAGAGGCTCGGCAGTTTCTGCCGGGCCTTTAGATTTTGTCGGTAATCAAAATCTGCTCTATTTGTTGACCTTGCAGCCCCTGCGTTTTTCCTCTGCGCGCAATTGGGCAACGCGCTGTTTCTCCGAACCGGATAGTGCCGGATTCTTGGTCCAGCAGTTATAACCCGCGAACGCCCGCTTCCCCAGGCTCGTAGAAAAACAGTAGCCATTTTCAGCGTAGATCAGATTACGCTCATACCACAGGTCATAGCAGCTTGCCGCCTGTGCCATGGACCCAGAAGTCACGAACAACAATGTCGCTCCGAGCATTAAGAATTTTCGCGTTGCACCCATTCGAATATCTCCCACACGCCAGAATAAGATCTTCCGTTGCACTATCAAGAACCGTTGGTGTTGCACATTCCTGACGCGAACAGCACGTTTCAGGCAATCCGGTGAGCTACCCAAATTGCCCCGGCCACTCAGCGGAAATGGTTTTGGCTGATAGCTTCGCCAAGAACCCGCGGTCGTATCAGATTGTTCGAAATGCCTCGGTTGATCAGTGTTTTGGTTTCTTCCGGTTCGGTGCACGACACGTGGTAGGCAATGTAGTTGATCGCGACATTCGCCCGTTCATCTTCAAGTGTCAGCGTCAGGTAGATGGAGGCACCTGCGGTCTGCATGACCAGATTGAGGTAGATCGAGGCCTGCTCGGACCAGTCCAGGGTTGCATAGCTGCCGTCGCCAAGTTCCAGGAACTGCGGCGCGTAGTACATCTCCGCCGCCGCTGACACCAGATCGGCAAGCTGGGAATGACGCTCCAACCGGAGATAGGCGATGAAATCCGCCAGTTCGATCAGCCGAATTTCCTGAATGAAGCCCGTCAGGGCATCGGCGACGATCGGCTCGTGATCTTTGTAGTTTGGTTCTATAAGCACTATGCGTTCCTGGGTCTTGTAGCTACGGTCTGTTGTGAGTTGACGACCATGACCAATGCAGCCACGGCTTCAAAAAATTCTTCTGGAATCGGATGATCTATCGGTACGGCCTTGTGCAGTGCCCGCGCCAGCATCACATCCTCAAACACCGCAACTCCATTTGCATGGGCAATTTCGCGGATTTTCAAGGCAACCAGGTCCTGCCCCTTGGCGACAACCATCGGTGCGTGGTCCTGGCCGCGGTCGTAACGCAGCGCTACGGAAAAGTGAGTCGGGTTGGCAACGATCAGCGTTGCGGTCGGGACCGCGCTCATCATGCGCTTGCGACTCTGATCGCGGGCGATCGAACGCATGCGTGCCTTGACGATCGGGTCGCCCTCCGCCTGTTTGTGCTCGTCCTTGACTTCCTGCTTCGTCATGCGCAGGTCAGCACGCCATTTGAAGCGCGTCCACAGCACGTCGGCCACCGCGATCGACACCATTGCCAGACAGACCGCTGTCATCATGTCGAAGACAAGACCGTACAGCACGTCGTTGAATACGGTGGTCTGGGTAAACATGCCGTCGAGCAGTGCCGCCGGCGCATTGCGCAGCGCCAGTGCGGCGAACACGCCGGCAAAGAGAATCTTGCCGACCGATTTGCTGAATTCAACGAAGCCGGTTGCACCGAACATTTTGCTGAGCCCGGACTTCAGCGAGATCCGCGACATTTTTGGCTTGATCCTGTCAAGCGCTATTCGCGGGGCGTTCTGGAACACCGAAGCGGCAATGCCGGCAACAACCAGGATCAACAGCAGCGGCAATACAAACAGGAAGCTCTGCCGTACCACGTGCACCATGAGAAACTGCGCATCGGAAGGAGAGTTGAGGTATCCGGTATATGCCTTGTCCATATAGCCGGCGAGAGCCAGGGTCTGGTCGTGCAGGCCACCCCGCAGGAGGAAGACAAAATAGAAAATGAACGCGCCGATCGAAAACAGCGTCGACAGCTCCCGTGAGGACGGCAGCTGTCCTTTCTCAACCGTATCACGGATCTTTTTTTCCGTCGGTTCTTCGGTTTTACTGTCTTTGTCTGTCTGTTCGGACATTGTTCAGATCCGGATTATGCGGCTTCTTGCTGGACCGGCAGTTGAATCTGCCCCTCCGAAGCCAGGCGCATGATGATCTCGATGATCTCGCGTTGCGCAGTCCTGACCACATCAGGTTTTTGTACAGGCGCTCCCTGAAGTTCGGATTCGATCATACGACGTGTCCGTTGTCCGACGGATGCCATCACCGCTTCTTTCACGTCCGCCGCGGTATCTCCCAGAGCAGATACGATGAGGTCGGTCGACAGGCCGTCGAACACCGAACTGCGGGCAGCCTTGTCCAGGCCGATGATGTCGTCAAAGCGGAACAGCCGTGCCTTGACAGCCGCAGCCTTGGACTCTCCTGCGGACTGGCTGATCTCGGTTATGTAGAGATCGACGTCGGTCTTCTCCGCCTCGTTGAGAATTCCGGCGAGTCGGGCATGGGCTTCCGATCCATTGCCGGATGAACCAGACAGGAAATGGTTGACCAGATTGCGTTCAAGCAACCGCATGGTCAGCGGAGATACTTCTTGCATGGACAGAATTCGAGCGAAAACCGATTTGCGAATTTCTACGTCCATGTGCGGCAGAATTTGGCTCGTCTTGGATGTTGACAGGCGCGAACAGATCAGAGCGATGGTCTGAGCGCTCTGTTGGCGCAAATATTCGGCGAGCGTTTCGGCTTCCGTATTTTCCAGCGCCTGCCAGATATCAACTTCGTCGCCTTCTTCCTCGACAATCGCCTCATCCGGATTGTTGAAGGTTTCGATCTCTTCCTCGGTGAGGCCTTCGGTCAGGATATTGTCCATGGTTTCGCCTGAGTCCATCAGCCCGGCGCCCTCCGCGAATTCCGCTTCGAAGGATTCGACAAGAGTCTGCAAATCCGGCTGCGGAATTGTCCGTAGACTGCGTGCAGCATCCACCAGCTGACGCAACTCGTCTTTTTTGAACATCCCGATCAGTCGGCTGGCACGCGATTTGCCGATCGCAACCAGAATCGCGGCCGCCTTCTGGGTTTGAGTTAGAGCCACCTGATCCATCTGTAAGGTCCTTTGAATGCGGTGTCGTCAGAGTTTGAATTACTCAGTTCTCGATAACTTCGGTCAACACGACGCCAAAGCGCGGAGGATCGCCTTCAATCACCGTAATTTCCCCGCGGGCGATGCGTTGATTGTTGGCGACGATGTCGATCGGTTCCCCGAGTTTGCGATTCAGTCCGACAGTCGATCCCTGTTTCAGATCCATCAGTTCTGAAAGCGAGATTTCGACGGTCCCCAAAACCACCTGAACACTCACCGGAATGCTCATCACAAGATTTCGATTGATGCGGCTGTCGCCCGGATCACCTGAAGATTGTCCGATTGTTGAACCGGCGGGGGATTTCGATTCATCCAGTGCACCGCGCAGGTCCTTGATCGCCTGGTCGAGCACCTGTTCAGTATCCTCGTGCTCTCCAAGCGGATCAATCTGTGGCAACTGATCGCTGGCTTCCAATTCACCGCCCATTTTCCGCTCCTGTCTTCAATCCTGCTCGTTCAGATACCCGAGCGGGCGGCGCCCTTTCGGGCTCCTCCCTCGGTTTTGGCTTCCGCCGTGAGGCGGACCGTATAGGTTTCGCCGATCCGGCCAAGTTCACCCTCAAACAGGTGTTTCTCGCCGACAAAAATTTCAACTGTGCCGCGCCCTGGTTGCGCGAACTCCACAACGTCGCCGCATTTCCAATTCTCGATCGCCCCCAGCGTGGTCGCCGGCAAATCGATCTTGACGGTCAAGGGAAGGTGGACCTGCATGACCGAGTTTTTGAACCGTGAATTCCATTTCTGTTCAGAATCATCACCGGCCAATTCAGGATCCTGCGCCGCGTCTTTTACAAACGTCACCGGCAGCAATATTTTCAACTGTCCGGCACATGTGGCCGTGCCGATCGAAAAATCGAGCGAAACGAAGTTCTGGGCGGTCGCAGCATGATCGGCGAATTGGGATCCGAGCAGGGTCTCGGTCGCGCTCAGCTTTCGCGTCAGCCGGAGAGCCTCAGTCAGAGCCTCGCCCAGATGCCTTGCCAGCATAGAGATCAATTCAACTTCGAATTCATTGGCCGGCCTGCCGGTCTTTTCAACCGCTTCCTCCGGGTCAGCGCCCAGCAGAGCGTTCGTCAGGATGGCCAAGGCAAGATCATCAAAGAGCAGGCCGCATTTCGGCCCGCCCTCCACTTCGCGAAGCAGCACCGCGACCGATCCCTCACCGGCTTTAGGGGGATCCTTCGTAGACAGACCGACATCGAGTTTTTGCAGTGAGAAGGCAGGTACTGAAGGAAGGATATCGGTCAACTTTGCAGCGACCGACTTCTCGAAACTCTCGGCAATTGCATTTGCCGATTGTCGCAGGTTGGATTCCTCGCGATCTTTTCCCAAAATCCTGTTGAGGAGCGCGGGATCCACAGCGATTTTGGTTTCGGCCGTCACGTTATGCCGCCTGTTGCTGACCTGAGTTGAAAGCCTCTTCTTCGACGGCATCGATGCTTGGTCTGTCATGCGCCGAAATTGCCTTGCGTCCGAATTCCAGAGCGATCTGCGGCAATGATCCGTTCATGTAGGCGATCAAAGTCTGTTTTGCGACGAAGAACAGGCGGACCTGTTTTTCACGAACGACCTTGAGCTTTGAGGCAATCGGGCCAACGACGGCGTATGACAGAAAAATTCCGACAAATGTGCCGACCAGGGCCGCGCCAATCAGCCCGCCGAGAATCTCCGGCGGTTGATCGATGGCACCCATGGCTTTGACCACACCTAGAACGGCGGCGACAATTCCCAGCGCCGGCAGACCGTCACTCATCGCGGTCAGCGCGTGAACCGGTTCCAGTCGGTCATGGCTGGTTGTCCCGATTTCTTCCTCCATGAGGGCTTCGACTTCATGCGGACGGGCGTTGCCGACAATGATCAGCCGCGTGTAGTCGCAGATGAAATTGGTCAGTTCGTGGTCTTTCATGATCGCTGGATAATCTTGAAAAATCGAAGATTCTTCCGGACTGTCGATATGACCTTCCACTTCGCTGCGCGGTTTGGTTTTAAGTTCGCGCAGCAACCGGTGCAGCAGGCCCAGCAATTCCAGATAGTCGGAATCCTTGGGAACCGCATTCTTGACCGCTTCCATCAGACCTTTGCAACTGTCCTTCACGACGGCCATGGGATTGGCGACGATAAAGGTACCGATCGCCGCGCCGCCGATGATGACGAATTCAAATGGTTGGTTGAGAACACTGAGATAACCACCCATGGCCATATAGCCGCCCAGGACACAGCCAAGTGTGATCACAAGTCCGATAATAATGCCCACTTTGATTTCCTGCTGCTGATTCCTGCGTGAAACCTATGCGATGAGACTTGCGTGAAACTGAAAACCCGATCCCGGGTGCGGCCCTGTCGGCAGCGAAAGTTTCAGACAAGGCTCCGCTGCGAAGATGGCTTTCAGGCTTTCAGGAGATTCGATTGTGTTGACGACATTTGCGTCCTACCAGATCAGTGCGCGGGATATCAGCGCGGCGATCGACCGGGTTAAATCGGAACCTCTCGTGGAGCGGGAATCCGCTTACTATCTGGAGAACATCGAAAAAGTCGAAACGATCGAAGAATTCGTATCGGACTACCGTCTGTTTAGTTACGCCATGAAGGCGCACGGGCTTGAGGATATGACCTATGCGCGTGCGTTCATGACGAAATTGCTGGAAGGCGGCCGCGATGATTCTGACGCCATGGCCAATACCTTGACCGACCCGCGTTATCTGGAATTTGCCAGCACCTACGATTTTGACCGATATGACTCGATCGCTACAACCTTCACCAAGGCGCGGCAGGGAACTGTCGACAAGTATCTTCGCCAGACGCTGGAAGAGAACGAAGGTGCCAAGAATGAAGGTGTCCGCCTGGCGCTCTATTTCGAACGCAAGGCGCCGGAAGTTGAATCCATCACCGATATTCTTGCCAACCCGGCAATGTCGCAAGTTATGCGGACCACGCTGGGATTGCCCGCGGCAACGGCGACGATGGATATCGACCGGCAGATTGCACTGATCGCGGACCGGCTGGATGTCGAGGATTTCCAGGACAGCGACAAACTCACGGAATTCATCGACCGCTTCACCAATTTGTGGGACATCAACAACAGTTCGCAAAATGCGACTGCCGACGTTTCGGCGATTTTCAGCCAGTCACCAGTCTTTGGTATCTCTACCGACGTCATGACGGCCATGCAGGGTCTGAAGCGATGACGTTCCCCGCGTGCCCGATTGGATCGGATCCAGCCAGCCACATCACGACTTAGGAGGGATTGTTGCAAGACGGTCTTTACGTCGCACTATCCGCGCAAGTTGCCCTTGAGCAAAGATTGACAACGATTGCCGACAATCTTGCCAATGTGAATACCACCGGATTTCGGGCCACTGGAATCAAGTTCGAGGAAGTCGTTTCGGGTCTCACTTCGGGCCAGGCGGCGTTCGTCTCGGAAGGTGACTCCTTCTTGCCGGACCGGTCCGGTGAAATCGTTGAAACCGGAAATTCACTCGACTTTGCGGTGCAGGGCGATGCGTGGTTTGCGATTTCGACACCCGAAGGCACCGTCATGACCCGTGACGGTCGTTTTTCCATGCAGCCGACGGGGGAACTGGTATCGGTCAACGGATATCCGGTTCTGGACCCGGGTGGGTCGCCCATTCAGCTTGACCCGGGCGGCAGCCGGCCGGAGGTCGGGCGCGACGGATTCTTGCGTCAGGATGGGCGCCAATTGGGTGCCATCGGCTTATATGCATTCAGGCCGGAACCGAATTTCCAGCGATTTGAGAACTCCGGCGTGATACCCACCGGGCCGCCGGAACCGATCGTTGATCGCAATGATGTTGGCGTTCTTCAGGGATTTGTCGAGAACTCAAATGTCAATCCGATCAAGGAATTGACGAACCTGATTACCGTGCAGCGGGCTTTCGACAGTATTGCGGCGCTGATCAAGGATGGAGACCGTGCCATCGACATGACCGTCAGGGCGCTTGAACAATAATGGTTGCCCGGCATGCCGTCGATCTTGTCCAGGCTGCGGCCGCGGAGTTCCTGAAGCCCAAGGCGCTGTTGCGCAATGGCGGTCGTATTGTTGCGATTACGCCGACCCATTTTCGTGTCAGGGGATTGGCCAACTCGGCGCAACTGGGCGATATCGTGACCTACAAGACACCACGCGGCACAGGCCGCGGTGAAGTGGTGCTGATCGAATCTCCCGATGTGACCATTGCCCCGTATGATGACACCAACACGCTCAAGATAGGCGAACCGGTTTTTACGGTTGGCCAGGTCGCGACGCACCCGTCGAAGGCATGGCTGGGCAGGATCGTCAATGCGCTGGGCCAGCCGGCAGACGGCCTTGGGCCGTTGTTGTCCGATGCTGCGCCGGGTCATCGCCGCGATCCAATACACGCGATTTCCCGTTCGCGCGTGCAGCGGCCGTTCCAGACCGGGATACGGGTCGTCGATGTTTTTACGCCGCTTTGTTTCGGTCAGCGCTTCGGGGTTTTTGCCGGTTCCGGTGTTGGCAAGTCTACATTGCTGGCAATGTTTGCGCGGGCAGAGGCGTTCGACGTGGTGGTTGTGGCACTGGTCGGTGAACGCAGCCGCGAAGTTCGCGAATTTGTCGAGGACACTCTGGGGCCGGACAATCTGGCCAAAGCGGTGGTCGTCGTCGCCACGAGCGACGAATCGGCGATGATGCGGCGGCGCGCGCCCGAATGTGCCATGGACATCGCCACCTATTTCCGTAGCCAGGGGAAAAGCGTGTTGTTGCTTGTCGATTCCCTGACACGTTACGCCCACGCCTTGCGCGAAGTGGCCATCGCGGCGGGAGAACCGCCGGTGGCCCGTGGATACCCTTCGTCTGTGTTTACCCACATGCCACGCTTGCTCGAAAGGGCAGGCACCGACCAGGGCGGCGGTTCGATCACATCGATCATTTCGGTTCTGGTGGACGGGGATGATCACAATGATCCGGTGTCCGATGCCGCGCGTGGCATACTGGACGGTCATCTCGTTCTCGACCGAAGCATTGCAGACGAGGGCAGGTTCCCGGCTGTCAATGTGCAGGCTTCGATTTCCAGGCTTGCCGACAAGGTCTGGGAACCCGAACAGCGTGGCCTTGTGTTGCAACTGCGGTCGATGATTGCTCGCTTCGAGGACACTCGGGATCTCCGGACCCTTGGTGGCTGGACGCGCGGGCAGGATGTCGAACTCGACACCGCCGTAACGCTCGTTCCGAAGGTCAATGATTTCCTCAACCAGGCGCCTTCTGACGCCCAGTCGGTGGATCCGTTTACCGAACTGCTCGAACATCTGAAACAGAATGATACGCAGAATGAACATCCTCAGCAGGCTTAGAACTGGCACCGGAGGTGCGTCGAAACCGGAAGGTGCAGGCCGCAAACGGATCAAAAAAGCCAGGTTTCGCAAGAAGCTTAGCGACATCCTTTTTGGCGTGGCCGGTGTGGGACTTGCGATCGTCTGCTTGTCGATTCCCTGGCACGTCTATTTCAATCCGCAACAGTACGGCCCACCCAAGATGCGATTTTCCCGCGACGGTATTGTGCCTGGGATCCCCGATAACGAAATTTCCCATCGGCGGATTTCCGTTGGTCCGGATCTCGGAGAGGATCCGCTCCTCGACATGATTCGCACCGGGACGGCATTTCAGGATGGAAAAGAAAAGCCACCATCTCTGGCAGAACAACCGTTTCCGGGAGAGGTTGAATTCGAGCTGGTATTCGCCGTCAATGGCAGAGCGCTTGTCAGCGATGGCAGCAACCTGTTTCCGGTCGGTATCCGCTCCGTTCTGCCCGATGGCAGCCGGGTTGCGGCGATTCGCAAATCACGATCCGGATGGGAACTGGTCACCACCCGGGAGAAGGTTGTCCGGCTGCAAGAATAGCGCCGCAACATCGCACTACCCTTCAAACGCAAGCCCCACGCAAGTCCCGAAGCCTAATCTTTACCTGAAGGAGAAGGCTGGCAATGGATCCGGTTTCGCTTTTTGAACTCGCAACGTCACAATCAAAATGGCTTTCGGCGCGGCAAAGCGCCGTCGCCAGCAATATTGCGAACATCAACACGCCTGGCTTTCGCACGAAGGATGTCGATTCCTTCGCCAAGTTGCTGAATTCACAGCAGGTTTCACCGGCGGGAACCAATCCGCATCACATTGGGGTTGGATCCGGTCGCTCTGAGTTTCCGCTTGTTGAAACCGGTGCAGCGCCAAACTCGTCCGAATCCTCGTCGGTTTCGATGGAAGAAGAACTGGTCAAATCGAGCGAAATACGTGCCGCTTTCGAGCTCAATTCGGCGATTGTCAAAGCTTTTCACCGCATGATCACTCAGGTTTCGAAAGGCTGACGATGGAAGGTCTCTCAGCAGCTCTCAAGGTCGCGGCTTCCGGACTCGATTCTCAGTCGACGCGTTTGCGCGTGGTTTCTGAAAACCTGGCCAACGCCCAATCCACATCCTCGATTCCCGGCGGGCAGCCTTACCAGAGACAGACGGTTGTCTTCGAAGCTCTGCTCGATGGACAAAGCGGGGCAACCCAAACGCGCGTTGCTTCCATACTCGGCGATACCAAACCCTTTCCCATCGAATTCAATCCGGGCCATCAGGCCGCCGACGCCGACGGATACGTCAAGATGCCGAACGTCAACATGCTGGTCGAAATGGCTGATATGCGTGAGGCCAACCGTTCCTATGAAGCGAATCTGCAGGTTTTCAAACAGGCGCGCGAACTGATCACCATGACGATCGACCTGCTGAGGAACAGATAATGATCGAGGGCGTACCAGCTCTTCTTCAGGCTGCCAAACAGGCCCAGTCTGCTACTGGGGCTGAGGGTGGCGGCCAGGCCGCCGGCGCTTTCAAGGTCAGCCTGAACGATGGTTTCGCCGACATACTTGCCAATGCCGCGCAACAGGCCGGCGGCAACTTGCAAGCGGCCGAGTCGGTGTCGGCAGCGGCACTGAGAGGTGAGGCCGATACGCGTGAAGTTGTCGATGCGGTGATGAGTGCGGAACAGACTTTGCAGGCGGCAATCGCCATCCGAGACAAGATCGTAACTGCCTATCTGGAAATCAGCCGAATGGCCATTTGAGGAACCGAGTATGAAAGCCCTAGCAATTGCAGCCACCGGCATGAGTGCCCAGCAGACCAATCTTGAAGTGATTGCCAACAACATTGCCAATATCAATACCACCGGATTCAAAAGAGCCCGGGCAGAGTTCTCGGATCTGATCTATCAGGTCGAGCGACTTGAAGGTGTGCCCAATCGCGGCAACGCTTCACTGGTGCCCGAAGGCGCGCATATCGGCCTAGGTGTGCGTCTGGCAGCCATCCGAAACGTCAATCTGCAAGGCACGCTGACCAGCACCGGAAACCAGTTTGATATGGCCCTGACGGGAAATGGCTGGTTCCAGATCGAGGCCGGCAACGGCCAGACCCAATATACACGAGCCGGTGCGTTCAACACCAATGCCACCGGCGATCTCGTCACTGCTGACGGATTTCCCGTCGTACCGGCCATCACAATTCCGCAGGACACGGTTGAGGTCATTGTCAACGAATCCGGCAATGTGTTTGCCCGCGTTCCCAATCAGACGGAATTGCAGGAAGTCGGTCAGTTGGCACTGGCGACGTTTGCAAATGATGCCGGACTGACCCCGATGGGTGGCAATTTGTTTGCCGAGTCCGAAGTTTCCGGAGCTGCCAATACAGGCGTGCCCGGGGATCCCGGCTTTGCCACGGTTCGCCAGGGCTACCTGGAAGGGTCGAATGTCGACCCGGTACGTGAAATCACCGAGATGATCTCGGCCCAGCGCGGTTACGAAATGAATTCCAAGGTGATCCAGGCCGCCGACGACATGGCTGCAACTGTATCCAAGAACATCCGATAGAATGAACCGTTTTTTTCACATTGTCGCTGTCGGTCTCGTCTCGGCTCTTGTCGCGGTTGCGCCTCAGTCGGCAAGCGGCGCCGAAATCGTCATCGCGATCGACCGTGTGATCTATCCTGGGCAGTCACTCGATATGGCAGGCGCCAGGAACATCAGATTACGCCGGTCGCTGCCGAGAGGGTCGCGGGTGGTTCGCCGTCTCGAGCAGATTGCCGGCAAGGTTGCCCGCCGGACAATCCTGCCAAACCGGCCGATTCTCACAACCGCCCTGCGCGATCCCTATCTGGTCGAATCCGGCAAACCCGTTCGCATCACCTATCGCAGCCGTGGTGTCTCGATCAGTTTGACCGGCGTTGCTCTCAATTCAGGCATCCAGGGTGACCTGATCAGGATCCGCAATATCGACAGCGGCAAGACGATTGTTGGAACCGTCATGGCGGATGCCTCCGTTCAGGTTCTCACCCAATGAGGGCGCTGTCGTTTTTCCTCGCGGTTTTGCTTGCCGGAACCCCGGCATTTGCCATGTCCCGGATCAAGGACATCGCCACCATTCAAAGCGTTCGGGACAATCAACTGGTCGGATACGGTCTTGTCATCGGTCTGCAGGGTTCCGGCGACGGGCTGCGCAATTCACCGTTCACTGAACAATCGGTACGCTCGATGCTTGATGCGTTTGGCGTTGCAACGGAATCTGGAAGCGCGCGGTTGAAGAACGTCGCTGCGGTGATCGTCACCGCGACAATGCCGCCCTTTGTCAATGCCGGTAGTCGCATTGACATAAGCGTCGGCTCTCTTGGCGACGCCACTTCGCTACGCGGCGGCACCTTGATCATGACACCGTTGCGCGGGCCGGATGGGATTGTCTATGCGGTTGGCCAGGGTCCGATATCGGTTACCGGATTTGCCGCAGAAGGAGACGCCGCCTCGTTGACCGCCGGTGTGCCAACCTCCGGCAGAATTCCCGGCGGCGCCATCGTCGAGCGCGAAGTGCCGGGCCAGCTTAAGGATGTCCAGACCTTGACCCTGATGCTGCGCAACCCCGATTTTTCAACCGCGATCACCGTGACAGATGCGGTCAACCGGTTTGCAAAGAAGACATACGGACACAACACCGCGCGGGAACAGGACGCGCGCACCATCCTTATCGACAAGCCAAAGAATATTTCGCTTCCGCGGTTCATAGCGTCAATTGAAAACCTGAGAATTCAAACCGATACTCCGGCCCGTGTTGTGCTCGACGAGCGCAGTGGCACCGTCGTCATCGGCGAAAACGTCAAGATCTCTCGGGTGGCGGTAACACATGGCACGCTGACGGTTCGGGTGACCGAACTGCCGACGATCGTTCAGCCTTCGCCGTTTTCCCGTCGAGGTGAAACCGCAGTCGAACCGAACACCGTACTTTCCGTCAATCAACCCGATTCGCAACTGGCCGTGATCGAGGGGGCTGACCTGCAGACACTGGTCGAGGGTTTGAACGTTTTGGGTGTCAGCCCGGCTGACGTCATCGCAATTTTGCAATCCATCAAGAGCGCCGGCGCCCTCCAGGCCGAGCTCATCCTGCAATGAGGACCGTGACATGAGATCCGCAACAACACATGTGGCACGGGTATTGATCGCCTTGGGCGTCATATCGTTTTCAACCCCGCAACTCGTACACACTGCAGAACCGAAATCGAAAATGGTTGCGAAGTCGGTCAAGATTCCCGACGACGTCCGGGCCTTTTGCACAAACATAGCCGATGCCGCACGTGAGCAGCGCTACGCGCTCCAGCGCAAGGAACTGAACAAGCTGAAATCCGAGATCAATGACAAGATGAAGAATCTCGAGTCGACCCGTGAGGCGATAAAGGAGTGGGTCAGGAAACGCGATTCCTTTGCCGAGATGGCGCGCGAAAGTATCGTCGAGATTTATTCCAAGATGCGTCCCGACGCGGCGGCAGGCCGGATGGAACAGCTTGAGGGGGCACTCGCGGCGGCAATTCTGCTGAAACTGAAACCCCGGACCGCCGGAGTGATCCTCAATGAGATGTCGGCGGAAAAAGCGGCAATGCTGACAGGAATCATGGCCGCGGCCTCGGATGTAGATCAACGTACATGAAAAGTTCCGTTGCATCCGTATTGTGTCTGATGGTGTTGCAGGGGTGTTCGCAACAGATCAAGGATATTGGCGTGGCACCTGAATTCTCTCCGGTCCAGGTCGGTGCCGAATATGATGATCTTTCGGCCGATGCCTATCCGCCGGCGCCGAACACGCCGCCACAGTTCTCATTGTGGCGCGACCAGCGCAGCAATTTCTTTTCCGACCGGCGGGCTTATCTGGAAGGAGATCTCCTGACTGTTTTAATCTCGATCGACGATGAGGCGAATTTCAAAAACAAGTCGGAGCGCGATCGCACAACCTCCCGAAAAATGGGGTTGGCTGGAAACTACAGTGTTGACGGGGTCGGTAGTACGGGATCGGCGGACGGCGATCTGTCATCGACTTCCGATTTCGAAGGCAATGGCGCGATTGCAAGATCCGAAACAATACGGCTTTCAGTCGCGGCGGTTGTGCAAAGGCGCCTGCCGAACGGCAACCTGCTGATCCGCGGTTCGCAGGAAATTCGGGTAAATGCCGAACTGCGTGTTTTGAATATTGCCGGCATCGTCCGACCGACCGATATCGGCCCGACCAACACCGTTCCCTATGAACGGATCGCCGAGGCCCGCATTTCCTATGGCGGCCGTGGCCGGTTGAGTGAAGTTCAGCAACCGCCTTACGGGGCGCAGTTGCTGGATATCATTTCACCGTTCTGAGGCGGGAGTCGGCAAGATGAGCGAAGAACTGAAAGAAGAAGGAAAAAAATCCGGGTTTGTCGGCCAGATCGTGGTTGTTGCCGTGCTGACGCTTGTTGCCGCTGGGACCGGCTGGGCATTGGGTTCGTTCGTCTTGAAACCCGGCCCCCAGCCGGAAATGGCCAAGATGGAAATGGATCAGCCCGACAAGGAAGAAAAGAAAACCAAAAAGAAAAAGAAGAAAAAAGGCGATCACGATGACGGCGACGAGAAAGCTGGCGAAGAGGCCGCGATGTCCGGCCATATCGTCGAGTTGCAGCCGATAACCGCCAATATTGCGACTCCCGAGGATGTCTGGCTGCGCTTGGAACTGGCTGTGCTTTTTTCCGAAATGCCCGACCTCGAGACACCGGA
>JAJFHT010000047.1 GCA_021775495.1 Hyphomicrobiales bacterium
ACTGGCGCGCGGCGATCTGGATGCAGCGATGGCCGCCGCACCGCGCCGGCTGAAAGGATCGATGAATCTGGGTGGACAGGATCATTTCTACCTTGAAGGCCATATTGCGCTGGCTGTTTCGGGCGAAGACCGCGACGTGACGGTCTATTCCTCGACCCAGCATCCAAGTGAGGTCCAGCACATGGTTGCTCACGTGCTGGACGTTCCTTCAAACGCTGTATCGGTTGAAATCCGGCGCATGGGCGGCGGTTTTGGCGGCAAGGAAACCCAATCCAACCTGTTTGCCTCGATCGCGGCGATTGCGGCGAAAAAACACGGGTGCGCCGTCAAAATCCGGCCGGACCGCGACGACGACATGACGGCAACCGGCAAGCGGCATGATTTCGTCATCGACTATGAGGTCGGATTTGATGACGACGGACGCATTCTGGCGACGGATTTCACCTTTGCCGCGCGCTGTGGTTTCTCCTCCGATCTTTCCGGACCGGTGACCGACCGGGCGCTGTTTCATTGCGACAATTGTTATTATTACCCGGCGGTGCGGTCGGTCTCGCAGCCGCTCTATACCAATACGGTGTCAAATACAGCGTTTCGCGGATTTGGCGGGCCACAGGGCATGGTTGGCGCCGAGCGGGTCATAGACGAGGTGGCCTATGCGACTGGCATGGATCCGCTGGATATCCGCAAGCTGAATTTCTACGGCGAGGCCGGGCGTGACGTCACGCCTTACCATCAGACCGTGGAAGACAACGTGATTGTCCGGATCATCGAGGATCTGGAAAAATCATCCGACTACGCCGCCCGTCGCGCCGCTGGCCGCAAGGCCAATGAAGGCAATCCGCTTGTGCGAAAAGGCTTTGCGCTGGTGCCGGTCAAGTTCGGCATTTCTTTCACCGCTACCTTCTACAACCAGGCCGGCGCGCTGGTGCATGTCTATAATGACGGTTCGGTCTACCTCAATCATGGTGGCACCGAGATGGGGCAAGGTCTCAACACCAAGGTGGCGCAGATCGTTGCCGAAGAATTCCAGATCGACAATGCGAATGTGAAGATTTCGGCAACGGCGACGGCGAAGGTCCCGAACACATCGGCGACGGCGGCATCATCCGGCTCGGATCTCAATGGCATGGCGGCGCTAAATGCCGCGCGAACCATCCGCAAGCGCCTGACCGATTTTGCCGCCGAGAAATACGAAGTGCCGGTCGAGCAGATCGAATTCCTGCCCAACCGGGTGCGTGTCGGCAATCAGGACATCGCTTTTGCCGAACTGGTCAACCAGGCCTATATGGCGCGGGTACAATTGTCGGCCGCGGGCTTCTACAAGACGCCAAAGATCCACTGGGACCGCAACAAGGGGCAGGGCCGGCCGTTTTACTATTTCTCCTATGGCGCCGCCGCGGCAGAAGTCTCGGTCGATACTCTGACCGGCGAATATCATGTCGACCGGGTCGATATCCTGCACGAGACAGGCCGCTCGCTCAATCCGGCGATCGATCTGGGGCAGATCGAGGGCGGTTTCATTCAGGGCATGGGCTGGCTGACGACGGAAGAACTCTGGTGGGACGACAGCGGCCGGCTTCGCACCCACGCGCCGTCGACCTACAAGATACCGCTTGCGTCCGACCGTCCGAAGATTTTCAATGTCAACCTGGCCGATTGGTCGGAAAACCGCGAGGCGACGATACACAAGTCCAAGGCGGTCGGCGAGCCGCCGCTGATGCTGGGTCTGTGTGTGCTGCATGCGCTGTCCGACGCGGTTGCCAGTGTCGCCGACTATTCGACCTGCCCGCAGCTCGATGCGCCGGCAACGCCGGAGCGGGTGCTAATGGAAGTCGAGCGACTGAAACAACAGGCGTGAACGAGATGAATGCCGGTGGTGCAAACATCCGGAACTTTCTGACAGCGGAAGCGGTCGCGGTGACCGTTGCCCTGGCGAAAGGCTCGACGCCGCGCGAGACCGGTACGGTGATGCTGGTTTCGGCTAATGCCATTCACGGGACCATCGGCGGTGGCCAGTTGGAGTTCATGGCGATCGACCATGCCCGCCGGATGCTTGCCGACGGAACGACTGAGGAAAGTCTCGAACTGCCGCTCGGGCCGGAGATCGGCCAATGCTGTGGCGGTCATGTCCGGCTCGAACTGAACCGGGTCGACGCCCGGCTTGCCGGTCAACTGATCACGCAGGTCGAAATTGCCGACAAGGATCGTCCGCAGGTCTTCCTGTTCGGAGCCGGTCACGTCGGCCATGCGCTGGCCGGCGCGCTGGCGCTCCTGCCCGTGAGAACGATCGTTGTCGACAACCGGAAAGCCGAGTTGCAGGGATTTGGCAAGGACGTCGAGACACGGTTGGCAGCGATGCCGGAGGCGGTCGTACGCGATGCGCCCTCCGGATCGGCATTTGTCGTGCTCACCCATGATCACGCGCTCGATTTCCTGATCGTCACCGAGGCGCTTCGGCGCGATGATGCCGCCTATGTCGGCATGATCGGTTCGAAGACCAAACGAGCGACATTCAAAAGCTGGTTCTTGAAGAACGGCGGCACCGCGGGGCAATTCGCCCCTCTGGTCTCGCCGATCGGCGACGGGACCGTGCGGGACAAGCGGCCGGCGGTGATTGCTGCGCTTGCGGCAGCCGAAATCATGACGGCGTTGGTGAAAAGCAGGGCCGAAATGGGCGCTTTGCAATCGGCCGGCCAGTCCTGATTGTTATTGTAGGGCTATCGATGGACCACCGGTTCAAGCAGTGCGAGTTGCCGGTCGAGATCCGATAGTCGGCGCGATACGGCGCGGATATTGGTGAGTCCGCTTTTGCCCTCGATTTCCGGCATTTTGATGTAACTTGCCGTATCGAGTTTCGAGCCGATCGACTTGCCGTTGCGTGTCTTTGATCTTCCAATCAGCTTCGACAGCGTTTTGGCATTGTCGCCAACGGAACGTAGAGCCGCGGTCAACTCGGTGCGAAGTGCGGGCGACATTCCCTTTTCCGCCTGTCTGGCGAGCCTCTGAAACCGAATTGCGGCGCTTTTCAACGCCTTGCGGGAATTGGCATATTTGACGGCGTCGGATTTCCTGACAACCAGTTTTGCATCCCCATCCGGAAATGTATCGGTCTGGATCAATGTACTGGATTTACCTGGCGATGTGGTCGTTGTTGGTGTCGGGGAATCGTCAGCGGCCATGGCTGCCGCCCCGAAAGCCACGGCTATCAAGCCGGCCAGGATCGTTTTTACACAAATCATCATCGTCTCCGGTTTTGGTCCCTTCCAAATCGGCAGGATCAAAAAACCAGAATGGAAAATCGTTGTCATGACGCATATGCGTCATGTTGGGAATTCACGCCTATTCGCCTTTGAAGGCAGGTGTCTGCTAGTTGAGGAAGGATTCCAGACCATGCGGGCCGTCATGGGTACGCATCATGCCGGAGATTCCTTGCATTTCCTTTTCAAGCTGGGTTTCCATCGTATCTGAATAGGCGGTCAGCAGCAGCTTTTTCAGGCCGCCATAGGCCTTGGTCGGCCCTGCGGCGAAGTGTGCCGCCAGCTTGTTGGCCTCTTGCATCAGTTCCTCCGGCGCCACGACACGGTTGACGATGCCCCAGTTGCAAGCCTCATCGGCCGTCAGCAACCGGTTGGTAAACAACAGTTCCTTGGCCCGCAGCAGGCCGACATGTTTGGCCAGGAAATAGGTCGACGATCCATCCGGAGTCAGACCGGAAGCGGTGTAGGCCGAAATGAACTTTGCCCTATTTGATGCCAGCACATAGTCGCCAGACAGAGCCAGCGAGAAGCCGCCGCCGGCCGCCGTGCCGTTGACCGCCATGATGACCGGCGCATCCATATGGGCAAATCGGATGACCGCGCCATGCAGGATCGTCGCCATGCGGGTCAGATGCGCCGGTTTGTCATCTCCCTGATCATGCATGTCCCTCAGATCGCCGCCAGCACAGAACATCTTGCCCGTCGCGGTGATGACCACGGCGCGGACATTGCTGTCATTGCCGCAACGGACGGCCGCGTCGAACAGTTCCTCGGCCATCAGTGCGTTTAGGGCATTGGCCTCGTCCGGTCGATTGAGTGTGATTGTCGCGATGTTGGAGGCAGTCTCGACGGTGATTGTCTGATAGGTCATGCAAATTTCCCTGGTGTTGTCGAATTGGTGATTGTCGCCCAACTGCTGCTTTTGCTTATGATTCCGGCAATCCCAGTTCGATCAATATTTGCAAAGCGCTTTCACAGGCTTCGACATATTTCGGAAAAGTGGGGAAAGGAAATAGCGATCGCCATTTTTCCGCGGTCAGCCCCGGCTTCCGGAGCATTGCTGTCTCTAGATACCGGCTTGCTGCATCTTTCTTCCCGACGGCGGCTGAATGAAATGCTGCGGCAAGAAAAGTCATGAAGTCAGAGTTCGGAAAACGACACGATTTTTCAAACATTTCACCCGCCATGGCATCGGAAATGTCGAAGTCGCGCAACATGTAGGCGTTACCCAGATTGAACCAGAACCCCCAGGCCAATGGGTCCTTCGGGCTGAGCTTTATTGCCAGCCGCGCAGCCCGTTCCATGGCTGCGGTATCGGGCTCTTTCTGATACAGACATACATGGGTGCGGGCGAACTGCAGAACCGCATTGTGCCCGTTCATCCGTTCCCCCGCATCTAACGCTGCAACGGCATCCTCTTCGTAGCCGGCTATGGCCGACAATACGCCGAGGGAGGCGTAACCCAGTTCAAGCCGGTTATCGAGGGCGACCGCCGTCTGGGCATGGTCGATGCCGGTTTTCACATCAGCTGCCACATCCTTCGTGCGCCCGGTCACAATCTGTACCCAATACCAGCGACCCAGATATGCATGGGGAAGAGCAAAATCCGGATCCGCGGCAACCGCCAATTGGTAAAGCTCAAACGCGCTTGCATAGGATTCATCGGTATATTTCGTGAATTCGTAATACCCCTTTTGGCACAACTCCCATGCGGTAAGGTTTTCAGTGGGCTTGCGGCGGACAACCGCGCGTTCATGGGCGCCAAGCTCCGGCTCGACGCCGGATACAATCGCACTTGTCAGTTCGTCCTGCACATCGAAGAGATCGTCCAGCGTGCGATCCCATCGTTCTGCCCACAACTGACTGCCCGTAGCGGCCTCAATCAACTGCGCCGTTACCCGCAAGCGGTTGCCCGCCCGACGGACAGATCCTTCCACGACATATCGTGCGTCCAGTTCCGCTGCGATCTGACGAATATCGGTTGATTTACCCCTGTAGGCGAAGGCCGAGTTTCGCGCGATGACATCCAGGGTGCGAAATCTGGAAAGTTCTGTTGTGACATCCTCGACAATACCGTCGGCAAGAAAGGCCTGGTCGGGGTCGGACGACAGGTTGTCAAAGGGCAGGATCGCGATACTGGGCCGGTCGCTTCCCTTGTCCTGCGCGATGCGGGCATCGCCACCGATTTGCCAGACTTCGATTGGATGCGGGATATTCTTGACCTGTTGCGGACCCAAAGCGATCAATGACGCGTCGGTTTTGCTTTTGACCTGATCATAGACGGATCGCGACATACAAATGCCGCCCGGTGAGGCAAGGCTTTCCAGCCTGGCAGCAATATTGACCCCTTCACCAAGAATATCATCGCCGTCGATTACAACGTCACCCAAATTGATTCCGACCCGAAACTGCATGCGCAACTCGGCGGGTTTGGCAGTTTCATTCTTGATCACAAAGTCCTGCACCGCGATAGCGGCGCGCAAAGCCGCCACCGGGGAGGGAAATTCGATCAACAACCCATCGCCCATGGTTTTGATCAACCTACCACCGGCTTTGGAGATTTCGGGATCGATCACTTCTGTTTTCAGAGTGCGAAAACGTTGAATCGTGCCTTCTTCATCTGCCGCCATCAAACGGGAATAGCCAACAACATCAGCGGCAACAATCGTCGTCAGTCGTCGTTCCATTCCAGCCCTCTCGCTAAAGCTATATTCAATAGCTCCGGCGATTTCCATCGATTTGGGACTCGTGTTCTCGATCTGAATTGGATCGATTGGATACTGAAGAACACCTCTGTATCTCGCCGGGAAGCCGGTATTTCGCCAGTCGTAAGTGACCGTTCAGGCGGCAAAATATCAATCGACAAAAGTGATTATGCGGCTTGAGGCGAATTATTCCGCCAAAAGACGAAACGATTTGAATTTCCAAATCCTGGAAGGGGGTTGCCGCGATCTGGATGGCCGGAATTGTTCCAATCCTGATGCACGGCACAATGAAACAGGTTGCAATCCGACTGTTGATGTCACTCCAGCAACTTTAACGATTATTTACGAAAAAAGCTGTTGAATAAGTACAACTGGAAGTCGCACGCCATTTTTGTGGGTGATGAAATCAATAATTGAGCTTTCTCATCGTTGTGAAAATAGATTCATGGAAAAAATACCTGAAAATATCCAAGAAAATCCTTCTGTATTGAATGAAGAGGTTGATTTTTCTTTTGATGAGTTATTTTTCTCTAGAACCAATGAGAGTGGAATAATTCTCTCCGGCAACAGTGTTTTTCAACGTATTAGTAATTATGCATGGAATGAGATTTTAAGTAAGCCGCATAAGCTTATTCGGCATAATGATATGCCGAGGGCTGTGTTCTGGCTGTTGTGGGAAACCATCAAAAATGGCCAGCCAATCGGAGCGTATGTCAAAAACAGGGCAAAGGATGGCCGGTATTACTGGGTGTTTGCCATTGTCACACCAGTTGAAGGCGGATTTCTGTCTGTCCGCCTGAAGCCGAGCAGTGCCCTGTTCGAGGCTGCCAAGGGCGAGTACGCGGCACTGCGTGCGATGGAGATAAATGACAATCTGAAACCAGCTGAAGGCGCGGCCATTTTGTTGTCGCGGTTACAGGAGCTTGGTTTTCGTGATTACGCCGCGTTCATGTCTGCGGCAATCAGCCAGGAGATGGTAGCCAGAGATATTCAGACCGACCGGCAGGAAGATAATTGCATTGCCTGTTTCAACAGGTTGGTTTCATCAGCCCAGTGTTTGCAGGATCACGCCACAAAGATTTTCAGTGCGTATGAGGGAAATGCATATGTTCCGCTCAACATGACAATCCAAGCCAGTCATCTGGGGAATTTTGGGGCTCCGATGTGCGTTATTTCCAGCAACTACACGTCGATATCCGAAGAGATCCAGGAGAACTTGAAATGCTTCCTGGAGTCCGGAACAAAGGTCGCGCGCGTAATTGATGAAGGTCTGTTTCTCCTGGCAACATCGAGAATTCAAAGAGAGGTTTTTGATCATTTTCAGCAGGACACTCCCAATGACGGCGCATCGCGCGATCAGGAAATGGAGTTTCTGGATCAACAACAACAGTCATATTCCGAAAAAGCAGCTCAAGGATTGGATGCCATTTCCCTGCAAATACGGCAATTCCAACAAGCCTGCTTGGCAATGCGAAAGCTGACCTCAATTCTTGAGGTGACGCGGGTTATGGGAAAGATAGAAAGCGCATCCCTGGATGCCTCCCGCACCAGCCTGAATGACCTGATTGACGATCTGGGCAGTTTCCAAAAAGCGATTCTGGACGGCCTGAAAGAAATCGATGAATCAAACAAGGCCATTCGATTTGATATCGAACAGTTGCTCAAGGCGTCTTAGCGACCCATGGCACGGGCGATTAGCGTTTCAGGTGTCGTTGCGTGCACCGGCACCGTTGAATTCCATCTGGGGAGATCCGTTCAACCGGCAAGGTAGGCGTTGGTATCGGTGACCGTTGCATAGGCCGAGCCCAGTGCGGCCATGAATGCGGCGTGAACCTGTTCTGCCGGAACAGTCTGGCCATTGAACGCGACCTCTTTTGCGCCGCAGGCATCATGAACAAGCGTAACGGCATAGCCGTAATCGGCTGCCGCTCGGGTGGTGGCGTCGATGCACATCTGGCTCATGGCGCCGCAGATTGTCACCTCGCGGATACCGGCTGAATCAAGAACTTGCTTCAGTTCGGTATCCCGGAAACTGTTGGCATTATGTTTCAGGATCGCCGTCTCGCCTTCAATTGGCGCGACACTCAGGTGCGTTTGCGCGCCCTCGGAGCCGGGCGCAAAAAACGGTGCGGGATCGGCCGGGAATTCATGGCGGACATGGATGACCCGGTCACCTTTTGCTCTTGCATCGGCAATCAGCCTGGCGGCATTGGCTGCTGCGGTTTCGATTTTGTCGACAGTCCATTTCCCGCCGGGGAAATAATCGTTCTGGATGTCGACGATGATGAGGGCTTTGTCTGTCATGGCGGATGTCCGGTCATTCGATTGATCACTCTGGACAAAATGGCAGCAACGCCGCATGAGTGCGATTGGCGAAAATGACAAAATTCGAGCTGAATATGACACAATTCTCCGAAGCCGAACCTGCCAAAATTGGTTTGCTTGCCTATCCGGGTGTGCAGCTTTCGGCGTTGCATGGCTTGTCGGACCTCTTTGAAGTCGCCAGCCGGATGGGCCGGGCGGCGGGCCATGCAGGCGTTTCCGTCGAACTGTTCAGAGTTGGTGAATCGGGAACCGTCGCTTCCGGTGAAGGGGCCCGGAAAGAAGACAAGTTGGACGCTTTTGTCATTCCACCCAGTCTTGAAAAAGGGACGCCGCAGGGCGATCCGGCAACATTGCATTGGATACGGCAACGCCATCAGGCCGGGGCGGTCGCCTGTTCGGTCTGCGCCGGTGCCTTCCTGCTCGGCCAGTCGGGACTGCTGGACGGCCGCAGGGCAACCACCCATTGGGGGCTGGAGCAGGATTTTGCTGCGGCATTTCCGGCGGCAAGGCTGGAGATCGAAACGCTGCTGGTCGATGACAGCGACATCATGACCGCCGGCGGCGTCATGGCCTGGACCGATCTCGGCCTGCGGCTGATTCAGCGGTTCGTCACCCCTTCAGTCATGCTGGACGCAGCGCGGCACTTTCTGATCGATCCACCGGGGCGCGAACAGCGTTTTTACAGCAGTTTTATGCCGCGGCTGAATCACGGCGATGCGGCGATCCTGAAAGCCCAGCACTGGCTTCAGGAGCACTATTCCAAACCGGTCACAGTACCGGAGATGGCCGATCAGGCCGGGTTGGCGGGGCGTACCTTTCTGCGCCGCTTTCAAAAATCAACCGGGCATAATCCGGTCGCTTATGTGCAGCAACTGCGCATAATGCGGGCGCGCGAACTATTGGAGTTTTCCACCTCGCCGTTCAACCGGATCGCCTGGCAGGTTGGGTATGAGGATCCGGCGGCTTTCCGCAGGGTGTTTCAGCGCACGTTGGGTCTGACGCCAGGCGGCTATCGTAGTCGTTTCGGAGTAAACGGTTCAACAAACAGCCACTAAGTTGTCAATTGACAACTTAGTGGCTGTTTGTTAGCAAATCCTTTCAACACACTGGGAGGATGCGAAATGGCCATGCGAAAACTTCTATTTTCCATGTTGTCGCTTGCTGTGTTTGCCGTCGGCAGCTCGGCCGCGGAAGAGGTCACCGTCACCATGGCCGGCATGCAATACAAACCGGCCACCGTCGCTCTGGATGTCGGTGACACGGTCCGCTTCGTCAACGACGGCGAAGCCAATCACAACGTCTTCGTGCCGACCGCCGGTTTTGCGCTCGATCTCGGCAAGCAGGAACCGGGGTCTGAAATCATTCACAAATTGGGTAAAGCCGGAACATTCGAAGTCGAATGCGTGTTCCATCCGCAAATGCTGTTGAAAGTGGAGGTCAGGTGATGCGTGCGAGAACAATCGGATTGATGGCCTCTTTCATCGTTGCAGCGAGCCTGACCGGGCTGTTGGCCGGACCGGCGGAAGTGGCGCTGCCGCAGAATTATCAAGCGACCTTCAACAACTATCTTGATGTCGACCGCTATGACCGCAAACGAGTGCGGAAAATGTATGTGAACAGGGCGGCCCATGATGCCGCCAAAGCCGGCGGGGATCTGCCGGACGGGACTGTGCTGATCATGGAAGACCATGACGCCAAGACCGATGCCGATGGCAATCTGGTTGTGGGTCCCGATGGCCGGCTGATCGCCCTGGAACCGGTGAAACATGTCTTCGTGATGGAGAAAAACAGCGCCTGGTCGACCGACAACGGCAATTGGGATTATGCCTGGTACCAGGGTGACGGTAGTCCGCGGCCGGATGCGAAATATGCCGGGTGTTTTTCCTGCCACGCCAACCGGGCGGAGCGTGACTTCACCTTCACCTACTGGAAGTTTGTTTCCGACCAGCAAAAATAGATTGATCCTCTGCCGGGTCGAGTGATTTCGCCAGCAGCCTGATTTTCAGGCTGTCCTCGCCTTTCTGATGCAGTTCCCGGATCGCGGTGACCGCACCGTTGACGAATGTGTCGACATAGAGTCTCACAACATCGTCGAGATTTTCCGGCATCTGCATGCCGTAAATGTGGCGGCGAATGCCCAGAAACACCATCGACGCATGCAGCATCATGACGAGTTCCCGTTCGCCGCGAAGCGGTGGTGACCGGTCAAGCGCCGGCAGTGAAGCGGTCTGCCGAAGGGCTGATATCACCGGAATGAAGAGCCCTTGGGTCAGTGTATTGCCGCGACGCGATGGCCATGTCCGCCCGTCCAGCCCGGCCCGCATGAACAGGCGCATGCGCTTTCTGGTCGAACGGGCCACAAACGGGCTGTAGAATTCAAACAGCCCCTTGCCGAGTTCGATGTCAGGGTCGAACAATAATTGCCGACCCACCACATCGCCGAGCGCGGCTTCAAGCGCCTGTTCGATAAATGCTTCCTTGGAGTCAAAGTGCTTGTAGATCAGCGCCTGAGTGACGCCCAGCGCCGCCGCGATTTCGCGGGTTGGACTTTCGAATCCATGATCGGCGAAATGCTCCGCCGCCTGCTGCAACATCTGCGCACGCCGCTCGCCTGCCGGGAAGCGCCGCCGCGGTGCGGAAACCTTCTTTTCCTTGGGTGGTGAAATTTGCGCCATCATGTGTCTTGCAGGTGCCTGAACTTACAATTCCGTTTCTGGCATGAAATTGTCATTTTGTCGCAAAGATTGAAACCACCGGGACAATTGGTGATCAACGCCGCCGATTTGGTGTTGACCGCGCTGGACAAGAAACGATCGATAGAGCACAGCCTGACAAAGCGGTATGAAACCTCATCGGATGCGAACCGGCACCGCCCGCATCGGCAATTTCATTTCGGAGACCATCCCATGGCAAAAGCAAAACGCATTCTGTTCACCGGAGGCTCGGGAAAAGCCGGGCGGCATGTCGTGCCTTATTTGCTGGAACGCGGGCACCGGGTTGTCAATGTCGATCTGGTGCCGCTCGATCATCCGGGCGTCGACAATCTGCTGGCCGACATCACCGATTCCGGCGAGATGTTCAACGTGCTGACGAGTTACGCCAATTTTGATGAGTTGGAGCCCGGAACCGGCGTGCCGACATTCGATGCCGTCGTTCACTTCGCCGCAGTGCCGCGCATTCTCATTCATCCAGACAACCGTACCTTCGCCACCAATACCGTCGGCACCTACAATGTCATCGAGGCCGCGGTGAAACTCGGTATCGAGAAGATCGTTATCGCCTCGTCCGAGACGACTTATGGCGTGTGTTTCGCTGACGGCGTGGTCGACCCGAAAAAACTGCCGTTGGAAGAGGATTATGATGTCGATCCGATGGACAGTTACGGCCTGTCAAAGGTTGTCAACGAGCAGACTGCGCGGGCGTTCCAGCGCCGCTCCGGCTTCGACATCTATGCGCTGCGCATCGGCAATGTAATCGAACCGCATGAATATGACCGGTTTCCGGAT
>JAJFHT010000048.1 GCA_021775495.1 Hyphomicrobiales bacterium
GAAATTCTTATGCAACAGAAAAATTTCTGTGGTTGTCGCTCGCAATCGATTGGAGACAATGCACTGGTTCAATTCGAGGGCGACATGCACAATCTGCTTGATCTCGATACCTACCCGCTACACCTGCCGGATAGCCCGGAATACAGGGAATTGGCAACTAGGTGCCGGGCCGATCTCGCTCGCACCGGCATGTTCGATCTGGATGGCCTGGTACGGTCCGAAACATTACATACGGCAGTGGCCCGGATGACACCACTGATGGAGACCGTCGCATTCCGGCATGAGAGATTGCACAATATCTACTTTCGCTCCGATCTCCCGGAACTACCGGCAGACCACCCCGCCCGGCGCAAGTTCAGAACCACCAATCGCACACTGTGTGCCGACCAGGTTTCAGGCAGCGATATTTTGAAGATTTACAGTTGGCAGCCGCTGGTACAGTTCCTGGCTGCAATGATGGGCAAGAACCAGCTGTTCCCGATGGAGGATCCTTTGGCCCGTGTGAACATCATGGCCTACCAGGCTGGAGAGGCGCTCAACTGGCATTTTGACCGCTCGGAATTCACTACGACCTTGCTGCTGCAACAACCCGATCAGGGAGGGGAATTCGAGTATAGAGCCGAATTGCGCTCCGAAACCAACGCCAATTATGCCGGAGTCGCGCGGTTGCTTGACGACAGGGATCCGCAAAAGCGAAAAATCGAACTGTCGCCGGGGAGCCTGAACGTCTTTCGTGGCAGAAACACTGCCCATCGTGTCACTACGGTCGAGGGAGCGACGTCGCGAATGATCGCGGTCTTTTCCTATTTTGACCAACCCGGTGCGATGCTGACTGCCGAAGAGCGGCTCGGGTTTTACGGACGGGCGGCATGAATGATCTTCTGTCAGACGGCAATTCCGCCGAACCAGGGTCGGCACAAGTGAACATTGATCAGCGGCAGTTTATTGCGTCTTTGACAACTGGACAGCGCAAACGGCTATCAACCAAGTCCGATCTGCACGGGTTGGCACATCTGGCCGTTCACTTTGGCGCCATTGCCGGATTGTCGGCGCTGATTGGATTTCGTGTTCCGTTCTGGCCGGTTTTGATGCTGCCGTTGGGTGTCCTGATCATTTTCCTTTTCACCGCATTGCACGAAACGATCCATCAGACGGCGTTCAAATCGATGTGGCTCAACAACGTGGTTGCCCGGACGTGCGGCTTCCTGATTGTCCTGCCGGCCGGATGGTTCCGGTTTTTCCATTTTGCTCACCATCGCCACACACAGGATCCGGAAAATGATCCGGAATTGGCATCGAATAAACCGGAAACTGTTCTGCAATACATCATCCACGTCTCCGGCATACCGGTCTGGATCGGCCATTTTCGCACAATATTCAAGAATGCTGCTGGTCGTTGCGATGATGATTTCGTGCCGGTTTCAGCACGCGGCAAGGTACAGCGTGAAGCGCTCGGATTACTCGCCTGTTATCTGTTAATTGCCACTGTTTCAGTGATCACCGGTTCCCCGGTCCTGCTGCATATCTGGGTCATTCCGGTAATTTTGGGTCAACCGTTTTTGCGCCTTTATCTTCTCGCCGAACATGGCCGCTGCCCGTTTGTCGCCAATATGTTTGAAAACAGCCGGACAACTTTCACCAATTTCCTGATGCGGCGGCTCGCCTGGAACATGCCGTATCATGCCGAACACCACGCCGTTCCGACGATACCGTTCTATCGCCTGCCCGAACTTCACGTTCTGACGCGAACGCATTTGCAGCAGACCGAGGCCGGCTATGCACGGTTTCATGGCAAATATTTGCGGAATATCGGCGGTCCTTATGGTCAACCGCCGGTATCGGTAGACAAGTTGGGATAGACGCAATGAACGTCAATCCTGTTTTCAAGGATGAACGCAAACGCGCATATCTCAACAAGGACGGTGCCGATCTGCCACTTAAAAGCCCGGTTCCGCATGAAACGCTTTTGCGAGCCCGCAAATACCGCATAGCTCGCATCCGCAAGCTGCTGATCGAACATGATTGTGCAGCGATCCTGCTCTATGACCCGGTCAATATTCGTTATGCCTTCGATAGCTCGAATATGGGTGTTTGGACGGCGCATAATCCGGTGCGCTACGCCCTGATTTTCGCCGACGGGCCCGGCCTGATGTTCGAGTTCAAGTTCTGTGAACACCTCAATGCCGGGCTGGATGCCATTGACGAAGTGCGGCCGGCGATTGGTTGGCTGTTTCTCGGTGCCGGAAACCGGGTTTCGGAGAAAGCCGCCGCCTGGGCCGATGAGATCACAGATCTGATGAAAACGCATGGCGCCGGCAATCGCCGTATCGCGGTTGATCGCATGGAGACCGAGGGATTTCATGCCCTTGTGGAGCGCGGCCTGGAAGTTGTTGAAGGGGGTCAGATCACCGAAATGGCCCGGGCGATCAAATCGGCTGAGGAAATTGAACTGATGCGATGGACCATCCGCGTCTGCGAGGCCGGAATGGCACGCATCTACGAACACTCACTGCCGGGGGTGACTGAGCGTGAACTGTGGGCGCATCTGCACTTTGAAAACGCCAGGTCCGGCGGCGACTGGATAGAAACAAAACTGCTGACATGCGGCCCGAATACAAATCCGTGGTACGCAGAATGCGGCGACCGGCCTTGCCGTGAGGGCGAAATGATTGCCTTCGACACGGACATGGTTGGTCCCTACGGTTATTGTGCAGACCTGTCCCGTTCCTGGACCTGCGGGTACACGCCGATGACTGCGGGGCAAAGCGAACTCCATGCTGCCGCAGTTGAGCAGATCCATCACAACCAGCTGCTGATCCGCAATGGTGTGTCCTTCGCCGAATTCAATCAGAGTTCCTGGCGAATCCCGGACAAGTACATTCCGTTTCGATATTCAGTTGCTGTCCACGGCGTTGGCATGGCCGATGAGTGGCCAAGCGTTTACCTGCACCCTGATGCCGCTCACAATCACGGTGGTATGTTCGAAACCGGAATGGTCATCTGTGTCGAGAGCCTGATTGCACAAAAGGGCTCCGAAAGCATCAAACTGGAAACACAGGTATTGGTCACAGATACCGGGTGCGAACGCCTTGACCGCTTCCCGTTGTAACGCTGGACCAAAAGGGATTTCTACAGTGTGCTCCCGATCCCGAAGGCCATGGCTGCAAGCATCGCACCGGCCAGAAAGCCGAACATCAGGCCGCGATAGAGACTGTCCTCGCTGACCGTGCGCTTTTGCAGGGTCAATGCTTCCACCGCATCCTGCAAGGCATAGTGAAGCTCGGAATGACTCAAGTCGTTTGCAGATTTGCCGCGCCAGGTAACCATCATACACCTCATCTGTTTGGTGAATGAATTGCAAACGTCATGCCAGCCGCGATCCGCTGATTTCTGTGCCAATATTGGACAATTCGGCGGATTAAGGCGAAATGGAACAGCGTGTTGTTCCAAAATGCGATAAGGAATTGTTAAGCTTTGCGCTTTGAGGCTGCAAGAAGAAGCTATCTTAACCGGATTTCAGACAAAGGGGCCGATATGCCTTACCGAAAGCTCACCCGGGACCAGCACTTCACCGCGAGCGGCCCCAAAAGAATTCTTTCACTCGATGGCGGTGGTCTTCGGGGTATCGTCACTCTTGGCTACCTGCAACGGGTCGAGGATCTGCTCAGGGAACGACATGACGGAGATGAACAGTTCCGTCTCGCCCATTATTTCGATCTGATTGCAGGTACCTCGACCGGATCAATCATCGCGGCAGGGCTCGCACTTGGCATGTCGGTGCAGGAACTGACCGATTTGTACATACAACTCGGCAGGGATGTCTTTCACAAGAGCCTGTGGCGCAAGGGCATTTTGCGGGCACGCTACAATCATGAAAAGCTCTCAAAACACCTCCAGTCAATCCTGGGCAGCGATTTGACCCTTGGCAGTCCCACCCTGCAAACCGGATTGCTGGTGATGACCAAGCGGATGGATACCGGCAGCCCATGGCCGTTGGGCAACAATCCCAAGGGCAAGTATTTTCGTGCTGCCGCCGGCGATGACTGGATATCAAACGAGGATTTCTTCCTGTGGCAGGTGGTGCGTGCGTCGACAGCGGCGCCAAGTTATTTCAATCCCGAGAAAATAACGATCAGCCGCAAAAAAGGCGGCAAGCCGATACGTGGCGAATTCGTCGATGGTGGCGTCAGTCCGTTCAACAATCCGACACTTCAGGCATTCATGTATGCGACGCTCGATGGATACCGCATCGGCTGGGAGAC
>JAJFHT010000049.1 GCA_021775495.1 Hyphomicrobiales bacterium
CGGAGGTGATCAGACTCTAGCTCGACCCTTCAAACGGTCGCCATTTCCACGATCCATCCTCCGCCGCCGCAAAGGCGAGCTATCACTCGCCTGCGGCGGAACTAATTCTGCCTGATCGGCACGGAAAATCATAAGACAACCACTTCCTGTTCATATTGAAACGGTCCAGTGTGGCGGAACTGAATGACCATTGGTCTTATTCCGGTGGCCAGACCTGATCCAGCAGGTTGCCCGGATAGACGATGCCAACGGACGATCCGCCCGAAGCGGGAATCCAGGTGACGATCGTCTTGCCGTGTTCCACCCGGGTGGTGACATCGTAACAACTCCAGGCGCTCGAGGGCGGCCACAGCGAGCAATACTGGTCGCCGCGCACCTGCCATTTTCCATGTGATACCGGTCCGTCGGATCCGTAGTAGGGCGTCGCTCCGTCGGCGGCGAAATATTGCCGCCAGGGCCGCGATGTGCTGCGGTATTGATAGACGGTTGTATCAGTCAGCGCGGCATTGATTTCAGGGCCGGTCAGTTTGCGGTCAGCCGCAACCGAGGACATTGTCGCAACAACCAGAAAGGCAAAGGCAAGAATTGGACGCATGCTGAACTCCGCGAAATGACCCGGCATATCTCCATCCGCCAGGTCTTTTTCGCAAATCAATCCGCCGTGAAACGGTCCGAGTGCGCTGTTACTTCTTTGCCCATTGCTGTGTTTTGCAGAAGACAAGAAGGGCGCATCCCGTCATGCTCATCGAAGCGCCTTTGACCTTGGCTGATCCCGAATAGGTCTTGTCATCGGCCGGATCAGTCAATTTGCCCTTGTAGCTGCCATTGTTGCCGGTAACCCTGCCGATCCGCTTACCGGCATGTTTTCCGGTTTTTAAAACGATGCAGTAGGCGCCGCCGCATTTGCCGATGGCCGCCGTCTCGCCGCTGGCCGTGCGCCAATTGCCTTCGATCGGATCGGCGAGCGCCGGTGTTGCAATCAGGATTGCCGTCGAAGCGGCCAGTATGGTCTTGCGAAGCATGTTTCCCCTCCCGTGGATGACATCATGCGAACAATCGGAATTCTAACAGTTACGTAAACGTAATTCGGCGGATGTGCAATTGTCCGTGTCTGTCCGCCGTTCGGTTCTCTGCGACACACCCGAACAACCGGAATAATTCCGAATTCGTGAGCAGAGAATTTTTGCCTCTGTTTCTTGTGGTTAGCAAAGCCTTGCAATCGCCGGGTAAAATTTTCTGCAAATATAAGGCAAA
This sequence comes from Hyphomicrobiales bacterium, assembly GCA_021775495.1. Lineage (GTDB taxonomy): Bacteria > Pseudomonadota > Alphaproteobacteria > Rhizobiales > Rhizobiaceae > JAJFHT01. The sequence continues at coordinate 1,255 of JAJFHT010000049.1, forward strand.
TCCCAACGATGCACGGCTTCGATATCCTTAATGAAAACTGGCGTTTACGTCTTGTTTGAACTTTGTTTGCAGCTGATTAATCAAACCATTTAACGCCGGATTCAAGCCTCGGCGGCATGCTTCGAAACATCAACGGAGCGGCGCATCGCAACAACGGGATGCAGCTCTTGGGAGCATCAACAGGGAACTAAAAAAATGGCACGTTTTGAAATACTTGAAGCCGGAGTAGGCACAATGGGCGCGGCTGCACAGGCCGACATCCTTTTCGAACTGGGCATGATGTATGCAACCGGCCGCGACTGCGACGCTGACATGATTGCAGCCCACAAATGGTTCAACATCGCTGCGATCAAGGGATCGGAGCGGGCTGCCGAACTGCGCACTGAATTGGCAGCCACAATGTCAAAAACGGAAATTGCCGCGGCGCTGCGTGACGCCCGCGAATGGATGACGATGCACTGATTTCCCACAGAGCTTCCAGGACCGTTTCACTCCTGGTGACGGGGAAGATGCCTTGAGCATCTTATACCGGGAGAAGACATGGATCCCAGGTGGGGACCAAGAGGGGACTATGTCGAAAAAAGGCCGCGACCGGTGGACACCACCGGCGCGGCTTTTTTCATGATTTGGATGAGATGTTCAGACGTCCTCGAACCGCACCAGCACCGCACCCTCGCTGACCTGCTCATTCTCCTCGACGATCTTTGCGATCACGCCGTCATGCGGCGCCTTGATCGTGTGCTCCATTTTCATAGCTTCCAGCACCAGTAATGGCTGGCCTTTGACCACGGCTTCGCCCACCGATGTGCGAACGATTTTGACCTGGCCCGGCATCGGAGCGGTCAACCGGTCGCCCTGGCCAGCTTCGTCGCCGGCCGCCTGCAGCGGATCCGGCAATCCGAAAGAGAAAACCGTTCCGTTCTGGAAAACGGCGACTTCGCCCGGCATATGCGCGATCCCGGCCTCAAGCACGAGATCGCCGGACAACCGCAACCTGTCGCCCGAATCTGACACCCGGACCCGGTGCTCCTGATCCTCATATCGAACCAGAAATTCATCATCGGCTGCAACGGCGATATGGACGGCGCTCTCGGATTCACCCCGTTTCAGTAGTTGTGTGAAAAACAGCGGATTGAAATGGCTGTAACCGGAGAGCCGGTCCCAGGCATCCGTTGCCGAACCCGAGTTTTTGCCAAATTGCGATGACAGCGCGGCCAGCAACACGACAGCCATTGACGGCTCGGGACTGCTGCACAAATCTGCGGCGTGCCGTTCGATCAATCCGGTATCGACATCTCCGGATGAAAAATCGGGGTCTGCCGCAAGCGCGCCGAGAAATCCCAGATTGGTGATCGTTCCGGCGATTTCCGTTCCCGCCAGTGCACGCCCCAGCGCTGACAATGCCGATTTCCTGTTGCGGCCGTGGGTCACAATCTTGGCGATCATCGGATCATAGAACGGGGATATCTGATCGCCCTGGCGCACGCCGGTTTCGATTCTCAACGCATCGGACTGCCCGGCAATGTCCGGAAAGCGCAGATGATGCAGCCGGCCCGTGGCGGGCAAGAAGTCCCGTGCCGGATCTTCGGCGTAGATTCGCGCCTCGAATGCATGCCCAGACAGTGCGATTTTGCTTTGATCAAGCGGCAATGGTTCGCCGGCCGCGACCCGCAGCTGCCATTCGACCAGGTCAATCCCGGTCACCATCTCGGTGACAGGATGTTCGACCTGCAACCGTGTGTTCATCTCCATGAACCAGAACCTGTCCGGGTGCAGCCCGGATGATCCGTCGACGATGAATTCGATCGTGCCGGCGCCGGAATAATTGATGGCTTTCGCCGCGGTGACCGCCGCGTCGGTCATGGCCTGCCGCATCTCGTCCGTCATGCCGGGGGCAGGGGCCTCTTCGATGACTTTCTGGTGCCGCCGTTGCGCCGAGCAGTCGCGCTCGAACAAGTGAACCGCGCCGCCCTGATTGTCGCCGAACACCTGCACCTCGATGTGCCGCGGTTTGCGGATGTACTTTTCGACCAGAACCCGGTCGTCGCCGAAAGCAGCCTTGGCCTCGCGCTTTGCCGAGGCGAGCGCGTCGGCAAAGTCATCAGGGTCGTCAACCTTGCGCATGCCCTTGCCGCCACCGCCGGCACTGGCCTTGATCAACACCGGATAGCCGATCTCGCGGGCCTTGCCGGCAAGCACGACGATCTCCTGTGCTTCGCCGTGATAGCCGGGTACGACCGGCACCCCGGCTTTCTCCATCAGCCGTTTGGCCGCGTCCTTCAGGCCCATGGACCGGATGGCGGCAGCCGATGGGCCGACGAATACCAGCCCGGCGGCAACCACGGCTTCTACGAATTCCGGATTCTCCGACAGGAATCCGTAACCCGGATGGATCGCATCCGCTCCGGTTTCCTTTGCGGCGGCAATAATCCGGTCAGCCAGCAAATAGCTCTGTGCAGCTGCTCCGGGCCCTATGTGAACCGCCTGATCGGCCTGTTCGACATGAAGTGCGTTGGCATCAGCGTCGGAATAGACTGCCACGGTCTGGATGCCGAGACGGCGGGCTGTGCGGATCACGCGGCAGGCGATTTCCCCACGATTGGCAATCAGAATTTTTGAAAACAGTGCCATGATTGCCGCCTCTACATTCTGAACACGCCGAACCGGGTATCCGGTATCTCGGCATTCAATGAAGCGGACAGCGACAAGGCAAGAACATCCCGGGTTTTTGCTGGATCGATTATCCCGTCGTCCCACAGCCGTGCCGACGAATAGAGCGGGTTCCCCTCATGTTCGTATTTTTCCAGGATCGGCGCGCGAAATTCCGCTTCCTCTTCTTCGCTCCAGCTGTCGCCCCGCCGTTCGATGCCCTCGCGTTTGACCATAGCCAGGACCGTTGCCGCCTGTGGGCCGCCCATCACTGAAATGCGGGCACTGGGCCACATCCACAAAAACCGCGGTGAATAGGCCCGGCCGCACATGCCGTAATTTCCTGCGCCGAAAGAGCCGCCAATGATCATTGTAACTTTGGGCACCTGCGCCGTTGCAACCGCCGTCACCAGCTTGGCGCCGTCCTTGGCGATACCACCGGCTTCGTATTTCCGCCCGACCATGAAGCCTGTGATGTTCTGCAGGAACACCAGTGGAATCTTGCGCTGGCAGCACAACTCGATGAAATGCGCTCCCTTGAGAGCAGACTCGGAAAACAGCACACCGTTATTGGCCAGAATACCGACCGGCATACCGTGCAGGTGGGCAAATCCAGTCACCAGCGTCGTGCCGTAATTGGCTTTGAATTCATCGAACTCCGAACCATCAACGACCCGGGCCAGCACTTCGCGCACATCATAGGGCTGGCGCAGATCCGTCGGCACGATGCCGTAGAGCTCGCGCGGGTCAAACTGCGGTGGAGCCGGGTCGCGTAAGGCGATGCCGATCTGTTTGTTCTGGTTCAGATTGCGCACGGCCCGGCGGGCCAGCGCCAGTGCATGTGCATCGTCGAGCGCATAATGATCGGCAACGCCGCTCTGGCGCGTGTGCACCTCGGCACCTCCGAGCTCCTCGGCGGTGACATCTTCCCCGGTGGCGGCTTTGACCAGCGGCGGCCCGCCGAGAAAGATCGTTGCCTGATTGCGCACCATGATGGTTTCATCTGACATGGCCGGAACATAGGCGCCGCCGGCGGTGCAGGAGCCCATGACCACGGCAATTTGCGCGATTCCCAAAGCACTCATATTGGCCTGGTTGTAGAAAATCCGGCCGAAATGCTCGCGGTCCGGAAACACCTCGTCCTGATTCGGCAGGTTGGCGCCGCCCGAATCGACCAGATAGACACAAGGCAGCCGGTTCTGCAGCGCGATTTCCTGGGCGCGCAGATGTTTTTTCACGGTCAGCGGGTAGTAGGTGCCGCCTTTCACGGTCGCGTCATTGACTACAACCATGACCTCGCGGCCTTCGACACGACCGACGCCGGCAATCATGCCGGCCGACGTGATGTCGCCGCTATACATGCCCGAGGCGGCAAACTGTCCGATTTCAAGGAACGGCGATCCGGGGTCAAGCAATCCGGCAAGGCGATCCCGCGGCAACAGCTTTCCGCGCTTAATGTGACGCTCTCGCGATTCAGTCGAGCCACCTTGCTCGGCCTCAAGCGCCTTCTCGCGCATTTCGGCGACCAGCGCCTGCATGCGTCGGGCATTGTCCTGAAACTCTTGGCTTCCAGGTGAAATATCGGAGGTCAGTATGGCCATGGGCGGGAATATCGTTCTTTTCGGTCGAATGGGCACGCCGGGATCAGGCCCGGTGAGGGGAGGGAAGTCTAGAACGTCATGACGGGCTGGTCACGCGCTCTCGGCGACAATTTCCCGGCCGATCAGCCAGCGGCGGATTTCAGAGGTTCCCGCACCGATCTCGTAAAGCTTGGCATCGCGCAGCAACCGGCCGGTCGGATAATCGTTGATATAACCATTGCCGCCCAGAAGCTGGATTGCATCCAGCGCGACCTGGGTCGCTTTTTCCGCGGCATAAAGAATGCAGCCGGCAGCGTCCTTGCGTGTTGTTGCTCCGCGGTCGCAAGCCGACGCGACGGCATAGACATAGGAACGGCAGGCATTCATTGTCGAATACATGTCCGCCAGCTTGCCCTGAACCAGCTGGAATGCACCGATCTCGCTGCCGAACTGCTTGCGCTCGTGCACATAGGGAACAACCACATCCATGGCGGCGGCCATCAGCCCGATCGGCCCGGCCGACAGGACCACGCGCTCATAATCCAGGCCCGACATCAGGATTTTCACCCCTTGTCCTTCCTCGCCAAGAACGTTTTCGTATGGCACTTCGCAATCCTCGAACACCAGTTCCGAAGTGTTGGACCCGCGCATGCCGAGCTTGTCGAGCTTCTGCGCAGTGGAAAAACCCTTCATAGTCTTTTCGACCAGAAAGGCGGTTATGCCGCGCGAGCTGGCATCCGGATCGGTCTTTGCATAGGTTACAAGCGTGTCGGCATCCGGACCGTTGGTGATCCACATCTTGTTGCCGTTCAGCACGTAACGGTCGTTCTTCTTTTCCGCCCGCAGTCGCAGGGAAACAATGTCAGATCCTGATCCCGGTTCCGACATTGCCAGTGCGCCGACATGTTCACCCGAACACAGTTTTGGCAGGTATTTTTCTTTCTGCTCGGCTGTCGCCCAGCGGGTGATCTGGTTGACGCAGAGATTGGAGTGAGCGCCATAGGACAGGCCGACAGAGCCGGACGCGCGTGAAATCTCCTCCATCGCCACCGCATGCGCCAGATAACCCATGCCGCTGCCGCCATAGTCGGGATCGGCCGTCATGCCGAGCAGGCCGAGGTCGCCGAGTTCCTTCCACAGATGCGAGGGAAAGCGGTTTTCGGAATCTATCTCCACCGCAATCGGCGCAATGCGTTCCTGTGCGAAACGATGCACCATATCGCGCAGCGCATCGATTTCTTCGTCAAATCCGAAGCTCATGGACTGCATGTACATGATTTTCCTCCTGAATTTCGTCAGCGCCGACAAGGCGCCGGGTCATGGTGTGATAGCTGCGGGCGACCTCTTCGACCGACAGCCGGTCGTCCGGGCGAAACCAGACAATGACGCCGGTGATCATCTGGATGATCGCCATCGCCGTCAGGCCGGCATCCTCGACATCGAAGACGCTGCTTTCGGTGCCGTCGCGCAGAATCTGCCGCAGCTGTTTTTCATAGGCCGTACGCAGTTTCAGCACAGCGGTCAGATTGTCCTTGCTGAGGCTGCGCAATTCCATGTTGGAAACGTGGGTGGAATGGCGCCGTTCGACGTGAAATCGGATATGGCACTCCACAAAGGCTCTCAGCCGCTGGTTCGGCGTGCCGGCAACCGGTTGCGCGTCGGCGGACGCCTGCTGCAGCCCCCGCATGTGCTGCAGCATAAGCACGAACAAAAGCTCCTGCTTGGTCGGAAAATAGCGATAGAGCGCGGCTGCCTGAACACCGACCTCAGCCGCCAGCTGCCGCATCGACATGGCTTCGAACCCGTGACGCGCAATAAGATCGATCGCTGCGGCACGGATTGCCGCTTCGGTCTTTTCGCCGTCGGAGCCGGTTGTTCGCGCCATTGAACGATTCCCGTTTGAGTAGGATTGTTAATAAAACGAACGTTCAATTAATTCAAGAGGCGGCAGATCCGTCCAGAACGATTTCACTTGAGTGCTTTGGCGTTGATTGTTAGAATCAGACGGATTGCGGGTGTAGCTCAGTGGTAGAGCATCTGCTTCCCAAGCAGAATGTCGTGGGTTCGATCCCCATCGCCCGCTCCAGATTCAGGTACTTGCCGCTGCCAGTGCCTCCGGCAACGCTCCCGCAAACAGATCGAGTTCAGCATCGGGCCCGACCGTGATCCGGATACAGCGATCCTCTGCCGGTGACATCGGCTTGCGGACAAAGATATCACGCTCGGCAAGGGCTTTCAGGACACCCATCGCAAACGCGCCATTGCGGCCGCAATCAATCGTGACGAAATTGGTCGCCGACGGAATGGAAACCAGGCCGTTTGCTGCCGCGATCTCTTCAATTCGTTTGCGGCCGGCGGCGACCCGGCTCACCACTGTTTGCAGATAGTTTTGATCATCAAGTGCCGCCAGAGCGGCAACCTGCGCCATTCGGTTGACGCCGAAATGATTGCGGACCTTGTCGAAAGCGCGGATTGACTGGGTTTCTCCGACCGCATAACCGCAACGCAGGCCAGCGAGGCCATAGGCCTTTGAAAAGGTGCGCATTCGCAGCACATTCGGCCTTGAAACATCAAGCGGCGGCAGCGCCGATGCAGGAGCCGTCTCGCAATAGGCTTCGTCGAGAACCAGCATGGTGGTTGCCGGCAACGCTTCGATGAAGGTTTGCACATCCGAACCTTCCGACCACGTGCCCATCGGATTGTCGGGATTGGCCAGATAGACCAGCGGCGCATTGTGCTTTTTGACAGCCGCGAGCAGCCCTTCGAGGTCTTCTCGATCATCGCGGTAGGGAATTGCGACAAGCTGCGCCCCGAATCCGGCGACATGGTAGTTGAATGTCGGATAGCCGCCGAGCGAGGTGACAACCGAACTGCCCGGCGCGGCAAACAGCCGGACGATCACGCCGAGCATGCCGTCAATACCTTCGCCGACCGTGATGTTTCCCGGCGTGACGCTGTAATGTGCCGCCAGTGCCTCTTTCAGATCGTAATTTTCCGGGTCGGCATATTTCCAGACGTCTCCGGCGGCTTCCCGCATCGCCGCAATGACCTGGGGCGAGGGGCCGAATCCGTTTTCGTTTGCGCCAATCCGGGCGCGGAACGGCTTCCCACGCGCCCGTTCCTGTGCCTCAGGCCCGACAAATGGGACAGTTGCCGGCAGGGATTCGGCAAGATCGGTCAGGCGAGGGCGGTCAGCCATGGCGAAAGGTCCTTCTATAAAGAAGACCCTGATAGCCCCGCTTCAAACCCCGCTCAAGCAATCATTGATTTTAGCTCAGCCCAGAATTCCCGGCAAATTCAGATCGTTCTCGCGGGCGCAGTCGATCGCAGCCTCATAACCGGCGTCGGCATGGCGCATGACGCCGCTCGCCGGATCATTCCACAGTACGCGTCCGATGCGCCGTGCAGCATCCTCGGTGCCGTCGGCACAGATCACCATGCCGGCGTGCTGGGAAAATCCCATGCCGACGCCGCCGCCATGATGCAGCGACACCCAGGTGGCACCCGAGGCGCAGTTGAGCAGTGCATTGAGCAGCGGCCAGTCGGACACGGCATCCGACCCGTCCTTCATGCCCTCGGTTTCGCGGTTCGGCGACGCCACCGAGCCTGAATCGAGATGATCGCGGCCAATGACGACGGGTGCTGACAATTCGCCGGATGCCACCATTTCGTTGAAGGCCAGGCCAAGGCGATGTCGCTGACCAAGCCCGACCCAGCAGATACGTGCCGGCAGACCCTGAAAGGCAATGCGCTCGCGCGCCATGTCGAGCCAGTTGTGCAAATGCGGGTCGTCCGGGATCAGTTCCTTCACCTTCTGGTCGGTCCTGTAGATATCTTCCGGGTCGCCCGACAGCGCAGCCCAGCGGAATGGCCCAATGCCGCGGCAGAACAGAGGCCGCACGTAGGCCGGAACGAATCCGGGAAAATCAAAAGCGTTTTCAAGACCTTCATCGAAGGCCACCTGACGGATATTGTTGCCGTAATCCAAGGTCGGAATGCCGGCGTTCCAGAAGTCCAGCATTGCCTGGACATGAATTTTCATCGACGCGCGGGCAGCTTTTTCGACGGATTGCGGATCGCTTTCGCGTTTGTCGCGCCATTCGGCCATGCTCCAGCCTTGCGGAAGGTATCCGTTGACCGGGTCATGTGCCGAGGTCTGATCGGTCACCATGTCGGGATGCGTTCCGCGCTTGACCAGTTCGGGGAAAATGTCGGCGGCATTGCCCAACAGCCCGATCGATTTTGCCTCTCCCGCCTTGGTCCAGCGGTCGATAGCCGCCAAAGCTTCATCGAGCGTTTCGGCCTTCTCGTCGAGATAACGGGTGCGCAGGCGGAAATCGATGCTGGCTTCATTGCACTCGACCGCCAGGCAGCAGGCGCCGGCCATGGCGGCGGCCAGCGGTTGCGCTCCGCCCATGCCGCCCAGCCCGGCCGTCAGGATCCATTTGCCTTTCAGGTCGCCGCCATAATGCTGCCGGCCCGCTTCACGAAACGTCTCATAGGTGCCCTGCACGATGCCTTGCGTGCCGATATAGATCCACGATCCGGCGGTCATCTGGCCGTACATCATCAGGCCCTTGCGATCGAGCTCGTTGAAATGTTTCCAGTTGGCCCAGTGTGGTACGATGTTGGAATTGGCAATCAGTACCCGCGGCGCATCGGCATGGGTCTTGAAGACGCCAACAGGCTTGCCGGACTGAACCAGCAATGTCTCGTCTTCCTCCAGATCCCTCAGCGACCCGACGATCCGGTCGAAATCGTTCCAGGTGCGTGCTGCGCGGCCGATGCCGCCATAGACCACCAGTTCGTTGGGGTTCTCGGCCACTTCGGCATCGAGATTGTTCATCAGCATGCGCATCGGCGCTTCCGTGGTCCAGTATTTGGCGCTGAGTTCAGTGCCGTGCGGCGCTTTTACACTGCGGCTGTTTTTCAATCGGTCAGTCATGGGTCAGGTCTCTCCGCAAGGCTTGTTGCTCAATTCCACGCAACAATGTGTCCAGATATGGTCTCAGTTTTTCGGCCAGATCGTCTCGGAATGTCCACGGTGGCGTTTCATCCATGTAGGCTGACTGTGCCGTTTCCATCTGGATCGCATGCACGTCGATTTCCGGCCGACCGTAGTGCCGGGTCGTCCAGCCGCCTTTGAAACGGCCGTTGAGTACAGTGCGGAACGGGGATTTACGACAGATCTCCGACACGTGTTTGCCGATCGCTGGGGCGCATGTGGAGCCACCGTTCGTGCCGATATTGAGGTCGGGCAGAACCCCTTCAAACAGGAACGGGATTTCAGACCGGATGGAATGACAATCATAGAGCACCGCGCAGCCATGTCTTTTGATCGCCTTGTCAATCTGAGCGCTTAGCGCGGCATGATAGGGCGCGTGAAAAGCCGCCCGCCGTCTCTCGATTTCGGCGTCATCCGGTTCCTTGCCCTCACGCCAGATGGGTTTGCCGTCGAAATCGGTCAGCGGGCACAATCCCGTCGTGTTCTGTCCCGGATAGAGGCTGGTTCCGCCAGGATCGCGATTGGCGTCGATGACATATCGATGAAAAGTTGCCCTGACGCGGCTGGCGTTGGGCAACAGTCCTTCATAGAGCCTGTCGATGTGCCAATCCGTGTCGGAAAGCGCTTTGCCGGTATCGTTGAGTTTGCCGAGAACGTCTTCGGGCACATGGGTGCCGCCATGGGGCATGCCCAAAACGATCGGGCTGTCACCGTCTTCAACAATGACCGGATTCATCACAAACCTCCCAGTTGGGGGAAATCGACATTGCCTAAGTTCTCGATGAATTGTGCCGAGCGCGCCAGTTTCCCTGCCTGTTCGAGGTCGTTCGCCATGAACCGGTCATCGGCCAGCCGGGCGATGCCGGAGCGTATGGTCGCGATGGCCTGTTGCAGTACCGGACTGGTTTCCAGCGGCGATCTGAATTCGACACCTTGCGCCGCGGTCAGCAGTTCAATGCCGATGATCATGGACAAATTGCTGCTCATGTCGCCAAGGCGGCGTGCTGCATGACAGGCCATCGAAACATGGTCTTCCTGATTGGCCGATGTCGGTGTGGAATCGACTGAGCAGGGCGCCGCCCTCTGCTTGTTCTCCGACATCAGGGCCGCGGCGGTGACTTCGGCGATCATGAATCCGGAATTGACACCCGGATCGGGGCTGAGGAAGGCCGGCAGACCGAAGCTCAAGGTCGGATCGACCATCAATGCGATACGGCGCTGCGATATCGAACCGAGTTCGGCAATGGCAAGCGCGATCTGATCGGCCGCGAAAGCTACCGGCTCGGCATGAAAATTGCCGCCGGAGACGATTGAACCGTCGGAAAACACAAGCGGATTGTCCGTGGCGGCGTTTGCTTCGATTTCCAGGGTGCGTGCCGCGTGACGCAGAATATCGATACAGGCGCCGACAACCTGTGGCTGGCAACGGATGCAATAGGGGTCCTGGACCCGTTCATCATCATCGCGGTGGCTTTCGCGTATTTGCGAACCGGTCATGACCGTCCGCAGGCATTGTGCCGCATCGATCTGCCCCTGATGTCCGCGCACGGCATGAATCTCTGGCCGGAAAGGAGCAGGTGACCCCATTGCGGCATCGGTGGACAGCGCTCCGCTGATCAACCCGCCAAGCATGCAGCGCCAGGTATTGAACAGGCCCGCCAGCGCCAGCGCGGTCGACACCTGTGTCCCGTTGATCAGGCCAAGGCCTTCCTTGGGTCCAAGGATGACTGGTTCAAGCCCGGCGGCTGCCAGCGCATCGGCAGACGGCATCCGCTTTCCGTCAAAATTCGCCTCTCCTTCGCCAATCATCGTGGCGGTCATATGGGCCAGCGGCGCGAGATCGCCGGATGCACCGACGGACCCCTGGGCTGGAATGACGGGCGTGACCCCGCACGCCAGCATGTCTTCAAGTTGGCGGATGATGTCCATCCGGACACCGGAAACGCCTCGCCCCAACGAGATCAGTTTCAGCACCATGATCAGCCGCACGATCGGCTCGTCAAGCGGTTCACCGACACCGGCGCAATGGGAAAGAATGAGGTTGCGTTGAAGCCGGACAGTGTCCCCGGGCGCAATCCGTGTACTGGCAAGTTTGCCGAAGCCGGTATTGACGCCATAGACCGGTTCCTTGCCGTTGGCCGCCTTGGTAATCGTTCGGTTCGATGCGGCTATTGCCTCATGGCAGGACTGATCCAAAGTCACTGCGCATGGATTGCGATAAACCGTCTCCAGTTCTTCCAGGCTTACGGCGCCGGGTTCCAGGACGAGGGTCTTCATTGGCCGGCCACAATGCGAAGATGCAACGGGTTGAACCCGATGCGATAGGCAAGCTCAGCCGGTTCTTCTACATCCCATACCGCCAGATCGGCCTGCTTTCCCGGCTCAACCGATCCGAGCTGATCGCCCAGTCCGAGTGCCTTCGCGGCGTTTCGCGTGGTGCCCGCAAGCGCCTCTTCCGGCGTCAACCGAAACAGCGTACAGGCCATGTTCATAGCCAGCAGCAGCGACGTCAGCGGCGATGAGCCGGGATTGCAGTCGGTGGCAATGGCAACGGCAGCGCCGGCTGCCCGCAGGGCCTCCACAGGCGGCTTCCGGGTCTCCCGTAATGTATAGAACGCGCCGGGGAGCAGGACGGCCACCGTTCCGCGTTCCGCCAGAACAGCCGCGTCGGTATCATTCAAATACTCCAGATGGTCAGCCGAGAGGGCACCCATCCCTGCCGCCATCACGGCTCCGCCGAGATCCGACAATTGTTCTGCATGCAGCTTGATCGGCAGTCCGAGTTGCCGGGCCCTTTCAAAAACCTGCCGCATTTGACTTGGCGAAAAGGCGATGCCTTCGCAGAACCCGTCGACTGCATCGGCAAGTCCTTCGTCATGCACAGCCGGTAGAACCTCATCGCAGACAAAACCGATATAGGCATCCGAACGGTCCTGATACTCCGCCGGGATAGCATGCGCGCCAAGGAAACTTGTTTTCACGCGGATCGCCCGTTCCGACTGCAATTGCCGTGCCGCGCGCAGCATCTTAAGCTCCGTTTCAAGGTCGAGCCCGTAACCGGATTTGATCTCGATCGTCCCGACACCTTCGCCGATCAGTTGATCCAGCCGCGTGAGGGCATCGGTTACCAGGTCCTGCTGAGAGGTGCCTCGTGTCGCTGCAACCGTCGACCGTATGCCGCCGCCCGCACGTGACACTTCCTCATAGCTGGCGCCTTCCAGCCGAAGCTCGAATTCGCGGGCGCGGTTGCCTCCGAACACGATATGAGTGTGGCAGTCGATCAGGGCAGGTGTGATCAGACGCCCGCCGAAGGTGCTCACCTCTTTGGCGTCCGGAGCATCAGCGGCATTGCCGACCCAGCTGATGCTGCCGTTGCTGATGCCGATCGCGCCCTTGTCGATCAGCCCGTACCCCTTTTCGGCGATCATTGTTGCGATTCTGGTATCCGTAATCAGATGATCGACGGTCTGCATTGCAGCTTTTCCAAATTTGTTTATTATGTCTATACATTATCCAATCAACGCACCGCGTCAACGTATGAAACAGCTGTTTTTTTCAAATGCCCTGCTGCCTGACGGGTGGGCGCAAAATGTAGCGCTCAGCATCGATGAGCAGGGCCGCCTGGAGCACGTGGAAACGGATATGCCTGCGTCCGGCCGGACGATCGATGGCGCGATCGCGCTTCCCGGCACGGCCAATTTGCACAGTCATGCATTTCAGCGGGCGATGGCCGGTCTCGGCGAATGGCGCGGCACCGGAGCCGGCGCGGATGACAGTTTCTGGACCTGGCGCGACGTCATGTACCGGTCATTGGAGAAGCTGACCCCGGAACAGGTCCATGCAATTGCTGCGCAGCTCTATGTTGAAATGCTGGAAGCCGGGTTCACCGCCGTCGGCGAATTTCAATATGTTCACCATCAGCCAGATGGCCGGCCCTACGACCGGCTAGCCGAAATGTCTGTTCAATTGATGCAGGCCGCGGAAGATACCGGATTGGCCCAGACGCTGCTGCCGGTATTCTATGCAAATGGCGGTTTTGCCGGGCAATCCGTCCAGGGCGCGCAGTTGCGGTTTTATAATGACCCCGTGCGTTTTGCCGAACTGGTCAATGCCTGCCGGTCCCACTCAAAGGATCATCCGAGGACGATCATCGGCATCGCGCCACACTCCTTGCGCGCCGTTACACCTGAGTCGTTGGCCGAAGTTGTCGGCCAGGCGGGCGGTGCGCCGATCCACATGCACATTGCCGAACAGGTTCGCGAAGTTGAAGACTGTGTCTCCTGGTCCGGTGCAAGGCCGGTGGAATGGCTGCTGGACCATCACGAAATCGACCCTGCCTGGTGCCTGATCCACGCCACCCACATGCAGCAATCCGAGACTAAGGCTCTGGCTGCCAGTGGTGCGGTTGCCGGACTGTGCCCGATTACCGAAGCCAATCTCGGCGACGGCATATTTGATGGTGTCACATACAGCAATGCCGCAGGCCGGTTCGGCGTCGGTTCCGACAGCCATGTCCGGATCGATCTGGCCGAGGAACTGCGCAGTCTGGAATACAGCCAGCGCCTGCGCGATCTTGGCCGCAACCGCCTGGTCAGCGCCGGCACGGCCAATGGGCGGGCGCTCTTTGACAATGCCGCGGCCGGTGGCGCTCAGGCGACCGGACAGGAAACCGGCCGGATCGCCGCCGGTTCATGGTGCGATGTTGTTGCGCTTGATTCTTCACACCCAGTCCTTTGCGGAAAATCGAGGGACAATTGGCTGAACGGCTGGCTGTTTTCCGGTGACCGATCCTGCGTCTTAGATGTGTGGGTATCCGGAAAACATCTGGTGCAGGCCGGGCGGCACATGAAGCGCGATGCGATTGCGCGGTCTTTTGCCGCCGCGATGGAGGCGCTGTTTGGCTGACGCATCGTTCGAGCTGGACGGCCAGGGCCCGCTTTACGAACAGATCCGCAAGGCCATCGCCCGCAAGATCACTGGACGCGAGTGGCGGCCCGGCCATCGCATCCCGTTCGAAAACGAGATGACCGCGGCTCTCGGCGTATCACGCATGACCGTCAACCGGGCCATCAACGCGCTGGTTTCGGACGGGCTGATCGTGCGCCGCCGCAAGGCCGGCAGTTTTGTCGCCGAACAGTCTACTCTCGATGCGCCGCTGACAATCCTCACCGCCGAAGCGGAAGCGTGTGCCAACGGTGCGACCTATCGCTATGAGTTGTTATCGCGGTCAGTTTCACCAGCGATCCGAGATGCAATGACGGCCGATCGGTTCGGGCCGGGCACAAGCCTTGTCTGTATCGAGGCCCGGCACATGGCCAACGGGCAGCCGATGATGGCGGAACGACGCTGGATCAATCTGGATGTCGTTCCAGCCGCTGCCAATGAGGATTTCAAAACCATCGCACCGGGCGCATGGCTGTTGAAGCACATGCCCTGGAGCGAGGCCGAACATGTGATCTCGGCGCTTGCCGCTGACGGCGACCTGGCCCGCCACCTGGAGATTGCCTCCGGAGCGCCGTGCCTAAGGATCGAGCGCAGAACCTGGATCGGCGATGCAACCATCACCTTTGTCGAGCTGAATTATCCCGGCGATTCGAAAAAACTGGTCGGACGGTTCCAGCCGTTAACGGGTGGACGTGGAAACGAAAAACGGAGCTGACCAAATTTGTCGCCGCGATTGATCGAGCGGCCCGTACATTTGCGGGGTGGCGGAGAGGAAGGGATTCGAACCCTCGAAACGGTTTCCCGTTTACTCCCTTAGCAGGGGAGCGCCTTCGACCACTCGGCCACCTCTCCAAGGACGCGGGATAAAGAAAACCGATCGGACAATCAATAAGCAGCTGACAGGAAATGATGTTAGGATGGCATGCAAAGCCAATTTGAAGCCCAAAGCGGATGATTCCATCGGGGACGGAAGAAATCGGGCTTGGTCGAGTGCCTTTTTGTACCGAGAATACCGAGTCAGTTAACAGAAACTGAATCCCACCCCTCAAATCGTGTCATTTGTGCAACAGAGGGAAAGGATAGCATCCGGCGGCGACCCTTCCAGTTGTGTTCGTTGTTGAAACGCCCGGCACCGCGAGTATTGTCAAATTCGAAAGAGGGCGTGCAAGCGAGTCTTTTTCAATCAAGTGGGGATGGGGCAGGGAATGCTGTCCTTCAGCCAAGGACCCAGACCCGAATTTAACTTTGACTGGAGGTCAACAATGAAACTCAAGAGCCTAATTCTCGGCTCCGCTGCGGCTCTCATCGCAGTTACCGGTGCGCGTGCTGCTGACGCAGTTATCGCTGAGCCGGAGCCAGTTGAATATGTTCGCGTCTGCGACATGTTCGGCACAGGTTTTTACTACATTCCGGGAACCGAAACCTGTTTCCGCATCGACGGTTACGTTTGGTTCCAGGTTGGAGCCAATTCACAGAACAACACTGGCTGGATCACCAGTTCACGTGTTCGTTTGAACTTTGATGCTCGTTCCGAAACAGAGTGGGGCACACTGCGCGGCTTCGCCCGTGTACAGTCAACCTGGAACTCTCAGAACCAGGCCCTGGCTGGTAACATCAATGCTGCCGGTACGGCTGCTACGGGTGTTGCAACCGGCACGAACGTGACGACCGTTCCGATGTTCGGTGACGGCAACGCCACGATCGATCAGGCGATCATCGAGCTCGGTGGCCTGCGCATGGGTTATACTGAATCCGCATGGGCGCAGACACAGAACGGTGGTTCGTCGAACTGGGGTTCGCACTCCTGGTCGGGTCTTGCTTACGGTTACCAGCAGCGTCAGCTGATTGCTTACACCTTCTCCGGTGGCAACGGCTTCTTCGGCACACTTTCTGTTGAAGATGACGGCAATGGCAACTACACGCCGGACGTTGTCGGTAAGATTGGTCTTGCACAGGGCTGGGGTACAGTCTGGGCGAAAGCTGGTTACGATGAAGATATCGCTCCGGCTCTTGCTGGTACGGTTGGACCGCTTGCTGCGGGCCGTTCGGGTGCAGATGGTTGGGGCGCAAGTGTCGGTGCACACATCAACGTTCCGAACATGGCCGGATCCTCGTTCCGTGTGATGTACTTCTACTCCGACTCGCTTAATGCGTACTCGGTTGGTGCAGAACACTCGGTACTGGCATCGTACTACCACCAGTTCACATCGACCTTCGGTGCATCGATTGGCGGTCAGTACATGTGGGACCTGACACCGGGTGCTGCAGGAAACGTCGACGCATGGCAGGTTGAGTTGAACCTGGTATGGGTTCCGATCACGAACTTCGAAGTACGTGCGGAAGTTAACTACAGCGACACCAATGCTCCGGGTAACAACGACGCTACTACCGGATACCTGCGCTTCACGCGCTTCTTCTAATCGACTTTACAGTTGATTGTGCGAAACCCGGCGGGAAACCGCCGGGTTTTGTTTTTTTGGGACCGGCAGGAACTGAAATGACAATTCTTGAATTTCAGCTTCCCGATCACTCTGCAGACCGATGATTTGCTCCACAGCTGTCTTTCGCCACTCAGACTGCATCTGCCACTTGAATTTTTCCTACTTGTTCGCAATTCTGCCCAATACGCCCGGCAACATCTTCCGGTCAGAATAGGGGACGAAATCAGTGTGCAACTGGCAAAATTGGATTTGGCCCGGAATCGTAACCACGGGAACGCTGACGGCCTTGGTTTTCTGGTTTCACGCCGTCGCGCCGGCTGAATCTCCGGACCAGAGTTTCCGCCCCGCACAGGTTGGCGAAATCCGTCTGTTATGACAACATTCAAGCTTGAGTGGGCAGGAGCGTTTTCTGGCTCGCTACGGTCAATTCTATCTCATTGAAGCGGGAAAACAGTTCCATGTGGCAGCTCATAGGTGAATTCTGGATTTATCTTGCTGTTGCGCTTGGCGTCGGC
>JAJFHT010000050.1 GCA_021775495.1 Hyphomicrobiales bacterium
GGCGATGATCCCGGACGTAACGTCGCGTCATGCATGCTGGCCGCCAAAACCAACATGCAGCTTGAATCCCAAGTTGAACAAAATCGGAATCGTATTGGAGTCAGTCAAAAACTGATCCGCTCTAAGCCACAAGGGTGTCACCGTGAAACACTGGCTTGGCGCGTACCCGTCGGTCAGATGCGTGACAGCACCATGGTTCGGGTCATTCACAATGAAGAAATTGCCATCAGCAATCTGTTCGGCCGCCCGTGCGAAGATGGTTTTGACGGTCTTGTCCTGACATCAACGAAAGACGGAATGTCCGGCGCTGGAGCTAACCGGCGCGCCATATGCGTCCGTGATATCTGTGCAACCGTCAAGCACTTCGTAGATGATCGGACCCAACGCGGTCTCGCGAAGCACCCCGAACATCTCCTGCGCGATAAAATCCAACCCCACCTGGATCACGGAGAGATCGAAACGGTCGATTACGAGATCTGCGGCCAGGTGTCGGACAGGCGGTAGCCTTCGGGCCAGGGGTCTGAAGGGTCAAGCATGTGCTGATGTGTACCTGTGATCCACGCGCGCCCGGTGATTTCAGGCCGGATGGCTGGTGTGTCGCCTACGCGGGTTTCGCCCAGAATACGGCCCGAAAATTCTGACCCGATTATCGACGTGGCGGCCAGTCGATCGCCCAGGCCCATCTCGCCGCGGGCATGAAGTAAGGCCATGCGGGCTGACACAGCAGTGCCGGTGGGTGAACGATCAAGTTTGCCGGGTCTTATGGCAACTACGGATTTGGCGCACAAACCCATATCGTTGCGGGACACGGGACCTGCAAACAGGCAGAACGAATGGTGACGCCACTCTGAATTTTCAGGGTGTTCAAAGGCAAGGGAGGCATTCGCGGCCTTGGTGATTTGCACCCCGAGTTTTGCTAGCGCACGAGCGTTTTCCGGCACGAGTGGCATCGAAATGGCATCCGCGTCGACCACCACGAAACTATCGCCACCAAAAGCTGTGTCTACGGTGAGAGTACCGAGCCCGGGGACGTCGAGTGGAGTATCCAGACGGCAGACGAAGGAGGGCAGATTTTCAACACTGACCCGTTCCACTTTGCCTCCGGTGCACTCGGCCCGCACCCGCACGAGTCCGCCCGGGGCTTCTAGAGTGAAGGTTGTCACCGGTTCAGTCATGGGCAGGATACCTGTTTCCAAAAGAACGGTCGAAACGCAGATCGAATTTGAGCCGGACATCGGTGGCGTATCCTCCGGCTCCATGATGATCCATGCGGCATCCGCGTCAGGGTGTTTTGGCGGCAACAGCAGATTCACGTGGCGGAATACACCACCGCGTGGTTCGTTCAGCAGGAAGCGACGCAAATTCTCATCCGTTGCAATCCAGGTGCGCTGGTCCCAAAGTGTTTCGCCCGGTGGTGGGGCCACCCCGCCTACAATAACATCACCCACTTCACCTTCGGCATGGGCAGAAACCACATGGATGATACGATTGCTTCGCATCAGTCGATCATTCCCAGATTGCGTGGCATTTCAACCTCCGATCCCATGGATCAATCTTGCTTTTTCCTTTGAAAGAAACCCATTTTTAATGTCGAGTAGTACAGCCTCCGGGTCGCGTTTTTTCGGATCGCCATATCCGGCGCCGCACGAACTGACGACCCGGACGACGTCGTTGGTTGTCAGACTCAGGCCCGTGACAAAGCTGTGGCGTTCGGTGCCTTCCGGTTTGATGACCTCGAAATAGTTGCCGCTGCCTTCTTCAGCTCCTTCAAGGGCCCATGGTTTTATCTTCGACCGTGTGTATGCCGCAGTCAGAAATCCGCTTTCGGTCCGAATGCGATATTCCAGCACCAGTCCGCGTCCTCCATTGAATTGACCCTCGCCGCCTGGTTCGGTGTTCAGTTCCATCCGATCGACGTAAAGTCCGTTGCGGGCTTCGGAAATCTCGGCTGGCGTGTTGAAGGTCTCACCATGAAAGCCGGAGAAGATGCAGGGATTACCATCACGACCCTCCCACGCGCCCCAGCCACCCAGTTGTGGTTCGATGATCGTGTATTGTCGTCCTGTATCGGGATGAATCCCACCGAGGAAGGTGCCACAGATTGAGCTGAAATGACCCGCAGGCAGGCGTTCGGCGATGTGGGGTGCGAGGCAGCGCCACACGAGATCATAGACACGCACTTCGGTTTCGAAATAGAACCCGATGGCGGCAGGCTCCTGCGCATGAAAGACCGAGCCTTCACGGGTTAGCACTTTCAGCGGACGGAAAGAGCCGTCATTGGCTGGCGTATCCGGGTCGGTCAGAGATTTGAAGACCATCTGGCAGCACACCACTGCGCCGTCACGACTTGTGTTTGTCGGCCCCACGTCCTGATCAGGATTGTTGCGCAAATCGACGATGAATTCGTCGGCGTTGATCGTCACTTTGACATGATAGACCCGTCCATCATCCTGTTCTTCAGAAAGTTCGAAACTCCCGTGAGGCATACGGGCCAGTTCAGCCTTGGCGGTCTCTTCGCCGAAGTCCATGAAGCTGCTCATGGCATGGACGAAAGTCGCAGTGCCGTATTTTTTGGCCATATCCTCCAGCCGCCGCGCGCCAATACGAACCGAGGCGATGGCCGCCCAGACATCGCCCAGCAGGAAATCGGGCATCCGACTATTGCAGGTGATTATATCCATCACCGCCTGATCGGTCTCGCCTTCTTTGATGATCTTGACGGCCGGAAGGCGAAGACCTTCTTGAAATATTTCGGTAGCCTCACCCGAAAGAGATCCCGGCGCCATGCCACCAACATCTGAATTATGGGCGATATTGGCCGTCCATGCGATCAGGTGTCCGTCGAGAAAAACCGGCATGGCCAGTACGAGGTCATTCAGATGCGTTACACCGCCATACCAGGGATCGTTCGTGATAAAGACGTCGCCGGCACGAATATCATCATGTTTGGCGATGATCGCTTGCACCGATTTGTCCAGCACACCGATGAATGCGGGAATGCCTGCACCAGAGGACGCAATGCGCCCCTTCGCGTCGGTGATGCCAGTGCCCATATCGAGTACCTCGTAGATGATCGAGGACATTGCAGTTTTACGCATCGCAGCGAACATTTCATCGGCTGTAGCCTGTAGCGAGTTCTGGATGATTTCCAGCGTAATGGGATCGTTGCTCATTTGTCGGCGCTCCCGATCTCAATATGGATGTTTTGAAAAGCGTCGACACTAACCCGGTTATCCGGGTGGATAACAATCGTCGCGCCAGAATCCTCGATGATGGCTGGACCGTCAAATTCCATGCCGGGTGCCAGCTTTTCGCCTTGAAAAATGTTGGCATTGTGCGTGCCTTCCAGCGCATAATCCACGTCGCGCGTGCCTTTGTGTGCTGGGCTGGCATCCGCATCGCCAAGCGGGGCCGGCGTCATAGTGAGTTTGCCTACCTCGGCACGAGCTACAAGGTGAATGCCCACCATCTCGACCGGGGCTTCCAGTCGGTAGGTATACTCGCGCTCGTAGGTGGTGTGGAAATCCTCGACGATTTTGTCGAGTTTGGCATCCGTGATCTCGCCTTCAATCAGCACCTCGGTCGTATGTTCCTGATTCTGATACCGGAATTTGCCGTAACGCATAAAACTGAGTTGGCTTTGTGCCACGCCTTCAGCGGTAAATGTCTTGCGGGCTTGCGCCTCCGCGCTGGCAAAGACCTCTTCGATCCGCACGCCTGCACCGGTGTCCATATTCGCCAATTTGGTAACGAAAAAGTCGCGGCGCAGGTCGGACATCATCATGCCCCAAGCGGAAAAGACAGATGCCGCCGCAGGCACCACAACTTTCTTGACTTGTAACTCCTGTCCCAACGCCACAGCATGCATTCCGCCCCCACCGCCAAAGGCGAGCAGGGTAAAGTCTCGCGTATCGAAGCCGCGATTGAGGCTGACCAGTTTCAGCGCGTTGACCATATTGTTGTTGGCGATACGGATGATGCCCTGTGCGGCTTCGCGCATATCGACACCGAGTTTGTCGCCAACAGCTGTCAGTGCCGCCTCTGTCGCCGCCATGTCAGCAGTGACCTCGCCACCGCAGAAATAGTCTCGGTTGATCCGCCCGAGCAATAGGTTCGCATCTGTTGTTGTGGACTCTGTGCCGCCCTTGCCATAGGCCGCAGGACCGGGAACGGCTCCTGCTGATTGCGGCCCGACATGGAGCTTGCCAAAATCATCCACCCAAGCGATGGAACCACCGCCATTTCCAATCTCCACCATATCGACCACAGGGACCATGATCGGATAGCCCGCTGATTTCCGACTGCGCTCAATCCAGTAATCCGTCATGATGCGCACCTCGCCACCCTCGATCAGTGAGCATTTGGCGGTGGTTCCGCCGATATCGAGCGCGAGGATGTTCGGCTCGTTGATTAGCTTGCCCAGTTCTGCGGCGCCCCAGAACCCAGAAGCCGGACCACTTTCGACCATGGTGATGGGTACGGCCGAGGCCGCAGCCAGACTGTCCACGCCACAATTCGACTGCATGATATAGGGGCTTTGCCGCAGTCCCCGGTTTTTAAGCCCCTCGTCGAGTTTGCCCAGATACCGCGCAGCCACCGGTTGCACAAAGGCCGATAACACTGTCGTATTCGACCGCTCATATTCCCGCCATTCACGGGTAATCTGATGGCTGGCAACGGCCGACACCCCGGGCCAGAGCCGACGGACCTCAGCCAGCACGGCCTCCTCGTGGGATGTATTGGCATAGGAGTGCAAAAGCGAGATGGCGACTGCCTCCACTCCCTCATTCAAGAACCCGTCAAGGATTGCGGGCAGACCTGAAAGATCCAGCGCCGCGCGCTCTTGCCCTTTGTAGGTCATTCGCCCGGGCACCTCGGCGCGCAAAAAGCGCGGCACAAACGGCGTGGGTTTGATGTAGTGCAGGTTGAAGAAATCGGGACGGTTGCCGCGCGCAATTTCCAGGGTGTCGCGGAATCCTTCTGTGGTAATGAGTCCAACCTTGACGCCTTTGCGCTCGGTCAATGCATTGATGACCACCGTTGTGCCGTGCGCCAGAAAATCGACGCCAGCCGGGTCCACGTTGCCCTTGGCCAGCACATTCAACACACCTTGTTCAAAATCCGGCGGAGTCGTATCGGTTTTGGCAGTGGTGATCCGCATTCCGTCGGGCCCAGACTCGAACGCAACCAGATCGGTAAAGGTGCCACCGACATCGGTGGCGACACGGACAGTCTTTACCATCTCAATTTTTCTTTTCATGTCGGGCGATCATCAAAAATGCCAAGGCTCCCGGAAGTTTCAGCGCTTCTGAAGCAACCACCCGCTCTGGGGTGTAATGGCCTGCCTCGTGCAAGCAATTAAGAGTCCCAATCACTTCACCATCGATTGTCACAGGAATGTTGATGCAGCTTTCGCATCCAAGCGATTTGATCAGTTCGTGGTCAAAAAAGACCTCGGCGATCTCCTCGATGGAATTGGCCACAAATGTCTCGCGCCGGTCCTGAACGGTTTCAGTCCAACTGTTGCATTCGATGGGTTTTGTGCCGCTGGTGGGATAGGCATCCGGCATGTTGGAGTAGTTGCGATGGGCCATTCCGGCACTCGGGTCGATCGCCATCATCGTGAAAAGCTTAGCGCCGATTGTCTCGTCGACCAAAGCTTCCAGCGCTGCGAGAGTCACTGCGGGTTGGTCGGGTGCGGCCAGTGCGCGGGTTAAATCTGTCTTGTGATATTCGGTGCTCACGGATCATCACCAAAGACGTCCATCGTGTTGCAAACGAGCATTTTTGCCGGCTGGTCGGTATGGTTCCATACGTGGTGCAACCGGGTGCTTTCGAAATGGATCGAGTCACCGCTTCGCAGCACAGTATTTTCGTCATCGACGTAAACGGTGACTTCGCCCTCAAGTATGAAATACAGTTCTTCGCCCCGGTGCCGCATCGGCTCAGATTCATGCTTTGGTGGGTGATGCAAGACAACTGTAGTTAACTGGCTTCCGGGAAAGCTTGTGGACAGCCTTTCATAACTTATCACCGCACCTGGCAGAGCGTACATCTCGCGCAGGTCGGCGCGGGTCATCTCATTTGCATTTCGTGGAGGTTGCAGGAAATCTGATATATGCGCGCCTAACGCATGGGCGATCGACGTAAGCGAAGAAAGCGACGGCGCAGCGATATCTCGCTCGACCTGACTGATAAACCCTGTTGTGAGGCTCGCCGCGCGGGCAACAGCCTGAAGGGTCATCCCCTGTTCCTTTCGCCGCATTCTGAGACGTTCGCCGAGCCCAGCCGCTGATTCGGCGATATCTTTTCGCTCCGATTTCATCATCACCAAATTCTTGTTGACAATTCCGCAAATTAGTCAAGACTTTTAGTGGTACTAAATATCTGAATCTCACAGACGCGCAACCTTGGAGTGGGGATGTCAACGAGAATCGCGGTCGATATCGGCGGCACGTTCACGGATCTGGTCTATTTTGACGCCGGATCCGGGATAACTGTGCAAGGCAAGGTGCCAACTGTTTCGGCTGCTCCCGAAGAAGGGGTTGTAGCTGCGATCACGGCCCATGTGCCGGACGACATTCTATCCCGCTCTGACTATTTCCTGCACGGAACAACGGTTGGGTTAAACGCGCTTTTGGAGCGGCGTGGCGCAACTGTCGGGCTGCTGACAACGCAGGGGTTCCGTGACGTGCTGGAAATTCGGCGTGGCGACCGGGCCGAGATGTACAACCTATTCTGGCACCAAACGAAGCCGTTGGTCCCGCGCCGTCTGCGACTGGAAGTCCCGGGTCGGATCTTAGCCAATGGCACGCACGAAGGTCGGCCGACGCGTGAGTCAGTTGAGGCGGCTCTGGAAGTGTTCAGGGCCCACGACGTTAACAGCATCGCCGTTTGTCTGATCAACGCCTATGCAGATCCAAGCCACGAATTGGAGGTCGCAGACCTGCTGCGAACTGCTGGATACTCGGGCGGGATCACCCTTTCGCACGCCATTTCTGGCGAATACAGGGAGTATGAACGTACTTCCACGGCAGTTGTTGACGCGTTTGTGCGCGGGCGCATGTCCGATTATCTGGAACGGCTTGATGGGCGGCTGCGCAGGATGGGGTTCAAGGGCCAGAGCCTGATAACCCGCTCCGGCGGGGGCTCGATGACCTTTTCTGAGGCTAAGGAACGCCCTTTTGAAACCATCATGTCAGGCCCTGTCGGTGGCGCACAGGGGGCCAGCGAGCTGGCTCAAATACTTGGCGAAAACCAAATCGTGACAGCGGATGTTGGCGGCACCAGTTTTGACACGGCGCTTATCCAGGATGGTGAACCAAAAGTGCTTTTTGAGGGCGAGATCGACAATATGCCGATCCAGTCAACCTGGGTCGATGTCCGCTCAATCGGTGCGGGCGGCGGTTCTGTCGCTTATACCGATGCTGGCGGCTTCATGCGGGTTGGTCCACGAAGCGCTGGCGCCCATCCGGGACCGGCGTGCTACGGTAGGGGCGCGACGGAGCCGGCTGTGACGGATGCGGCTGCCTATCTTGGCATGTTGGGGCCAGGGAAACTGGCATCCGGTATCACTTTGGACATTGGCGCAGCCGAAGCGGCGGTAACCCGTGTTGCGAATGCAATTGGCCAACCAGTAGAGACATCTGCCGCAGGCATCCTGCGTATTGCCGCCAGTTCGATGGCGAATGCCATGCGCGAGATTTCTGTGGGGCAGGGCCTTGATGCACGTGAGATGACGTTGCTGCCTTTCGGTGGTGCCGGGCCGTTGATGGCGACATTGCTGGCCGACGAAATGCACATGAAAAAAATCATTATACCGCCCTTTGCAGGGATATTTTCGGCCTGGGGCCTATTGGGCGCTGATATGGTGCAAAGTGCTGCTCGGACGGTTATCAAACCATTTGACGACGTCGTGTTGCCGCTGGTTAACGCCACCGCTTTTGAGCTGTTTGAAGCAATCCGCGCGCGGCGGGATAGCGCAGATGATGCCGAGCCGTCCCTACGTCTTGATATTCGCTACACTGGCCAGGAGCACACACTTTCGGTCCTGGTCGCACTGCAGGAAGGCAAAATCTCCGAAACGACACGGGATATAGGAACCCGGTTTAAGGACGAATACGCCCGCACCTTCGGGGCTACGATGAATGACGGACTGGAGCTTACATCAGTCCGCGCCCAGCTGAAAACACTCCTGCCCAAACGTACGCTGGTGCCGCCTGAAAGCGAGGCCACCGCACAGAAGGCCGACCAGATCGAAGCCTATTCGTTTCGCGATAGTGTTCGGCGCAGTTTCCGCATTATCGGGCGCGATCAAATCGGTGCGGGCATCGATGGTCCAGCAATCGTGACCGAGACAGTGACAACGACCTATGTGGACGCAGGTTGGCATCTGCATCCTGGCGCACATGGCGAGATGATCCTTGAGAGGAGCGCCTGACATGATTGCTAGCCCGATCCTGACCCATCCTGCGGGACTGCCGCGCGAACCCGTGACCGGCACATCTGATCCGATCACAACAGAGGTTGTGCGCCACGCGCTTAACTCCGCGGCCAATCAGATGAAAGAGGCACTGATCCGCACAGCCTTTTCACCCATCATTTATGAGGTTCTGGATTTTGCCGTGGCGATCTATGACCGGCATTTGCGGATGCTGTCGCAAGCTCCCAGCCTGCCACTTTTCATGGGAACATTGAACTACGCAGTTGACGAGGCGGTGAAGGGCGTTGGCGGTGCGGAGAAGCTCAATCCGGGGGATGTGCTGATCTACAACTGGTCCTACGGCACGGGAAGTCATGCTCAGGACGTGGTCATCATTGCCCCGGCATTTCACGACGACAATTTGATCGGCTACACCGCGATCAAAGGGCATTGGCTCGATATCGCAGCCAAGGAACCTTACTGCACGGATACCGTTGATATCTTTCAAGAGGGCACGGTCTATCCAGGCTTAAAGCTCTACCGCAAGGGCGAGCTTAACGAGGATGTTTACAGAATAATTCTGGCCAACACCCGCATGCCGGATGCGGTTGCAGGCGATATGAGCGCACAGGTTACTGGCTGCCGCGTAGGAGCGGAGAGGTTTCAGGAAGTTGTGGCACGGTTCGGGATCGATACCTATAGTGCTGCAGTCGAAGACATGTTCGATCACGGTGAGCGGGTTATTCGGTCTTTCTTCGATAAGATCCCCGACGGGCGTTACGTCGGACATGGTCAGATGGACAGCAACGGAGTCGAGCCCGGGCTTGTGCCTTTCGAGATCGCTCTGGAAGTGACAGGCTCCGACATCAAAATAGACTTTTCGAACGTGCCGGATCAGCAGCGCGGCCCAATTAACTGCCCGCTACCGTCAACCATGTCTGCCGCCCGTGTGGCGGTGACCATGCTGGCCGGCTATGGTGAGCCTCCGCACGAAGGACATTTTCGGCCGATCGAAGTGCTGACGCGGGAAGGCACAATGTTTCATCCGGTTTCGCCCGCGCCATGCTTCATTTATGGCTGGCCCGCACTTCAGGCGATCGAGATCATCTACCGCGCATTGGCCGAAGCCACGCCGGAGGCGGTTCCCGCGTCTTCAGGGGGCTGTATCGTGGCTTGCGTCTGGTGGGGTCAGCGACCCGAGGACGGCAGTACCTGGATGGATGGGGCGCCACATCCCGTTGGACAGGGAGCATGGAAAGGCGGAGACGGTGGCACGATGTTGCATATCGCCGAAAGTGCGACCCGGTTCACGCCTATCGAAGTTTGGGAGACCCGCAACCCGTGGGTGGTCGAATACATGCAACTTGCGTCTGATTCCGGGGGCGCGGGTGAATGGCGTGGCGGTGCAGGTGTCGATTTCCGGTTCCGAATGCTGGCGGATACCTATGCGACAACCGTTTTCGAGCGAACCAAATTTCCGCCATGGGGGCTTGAGGGTGGCCAGGAGGGACGCCCCAACCGATGTGAGTTGAACATCAGTGGGAAAGCTGCTCGGAACATCTCCAAGGCCACCGGTGTTTTGATCCCGAAAGGCGAGCGACTTGATTTTCTCACAGGTGGCGGTGGTGGCTACGGTGATCCAAGAAACCGGCCGGCAGCGGCCGTCCGTGACGATCTCGCGGATGGGTACATCACCGATGCGTTCGCCCGGGCACACTACTCACATGCCTTGTCTAGATCGGAGGATTCATCATGAAAGACAGTCCCCCATTACATCGCAACCAAACAGGGTGGTGGTGATCGTGCCACCAGAACACCAATAAAGGGAGAATAAACATGAAAACCAAATCTCTATTGCTCGCATCGGCGGCCCTTGCACTGGGCTTGGCCATAAATCCGGTCTTCGCGGAGCGTATCCTGCGCATGGACGAAGCGCCAATCGGTGAAATAGACCCGGCAAAGGGGACGGACTTTGCAGATACGGTACTGGCCATAAATCTTTACGATACGCTGGTCTATCCCAAACAGGGCGGCGCGGGTGTACAGCCTCATCTGGCCACAGAGTGGGAGATTGACGGGAATAAATACACATTCAAGCTGCGCAAGGACGTGAAGTTTAATTCCGGCAACCCGTTGAATGCCAATGACGTCGTCTTTTCCTATAACCGCATGATGGCAATTGGAAAGGGTAACTCTGGCCTGTTTGCCGGTGTTGTCGAGAGTGTCGAGGCGCCGGATGACTATACGGTGCGCTTCACACTAACCAAGCCCTTTGCACCATTCCTGGCCACGCTTGTACGGCTTCCGGTGGTTGACACGGCAACTGTCAGCGCAAATTTCAAAGATGGCGAGCACGGTGAATTTGGCGATTATGGCTCAGAGTGGCTGTCACAAAACAGCGCAGGCTCGGGCGCATATGTCGCCAAAACCCACGATCCGCAAACAGAGACCTTGTTGGTCTATGAACCGGACTATTTTCTTAAGCCGGTCGAAAATTACCCCGAAAGTGTACGTTATCGCTACGGGCTCGATGCGTCCACCGTACGTGCGTTGATAGCGAGGGGTGAGCATGACATTTCAAGCCAGTGGCTTCCGCCAGAGGTGTTTAAAGCGCTGGCCGATGAAGGTGTCGTCAAACTGGTAACCGAAGCAGGGCTGACCGGCGAATATTTCAAGCTGAATACACGTCGCGCACCATTGGATGATGTCCACTGCCGTCGCGCATTGGCCTATGCGTTTGACTATAACACTCTACAACAGCTCGTTCGGATCAACGAAGAAACGACCCAGGGTCGCCCAATGAAAAGCGCGCTGCCGGTTGGTCTTGTCGGCTTTGAGGCCGGCATGGAAGACTTTGCGCAAAACATGGAGCGGGCTAAGGAAGAGCTGGCACAGTGCAAGTACAAACCTGCAGATCATGAGCTGGACATTGCCTGGATCGCTGAGACACCCGCACGTGAAAAGGGCGCGTTGATGATGCAGGCGATTTATTCGCAGCTTGGTTTCAAGGCCTCCATTACCCGCACGCCGTGGGGCCTGATCACCGAACAGGTGACCGACCCTGCCACAGCGCCGCATATAATCGAGATTGCCGTTTCGGCGCTGTCACCGGACACAGACTCGCTTCTGTTCAACATGTACCATTCGTCGATGCCGCACACCTGGATGTCTTCCTCGTATTTCGCGAATGAAGAACTGGACAAGCTCCTGGAAAGTGGCCGGACAGAGACGGATCCGGCTAAGCGCCAAGATATCTACTCCAAGGCAAATGCACTTCTAGCCAACGAAGTGCCGGATATCTACGCTTATGAGCTTCTGGGTGCCTTTGCAGTGCGCAATGGGGTTGTCTTCAATAATCTCGAAGACCCGGCCCGCACCTATCCGATCTCGGGCTACAACGCGCTGTTCAAGGACATCTCAATTAACGAGTAGGATATGTCGCGCAGAGTTCCGGGCGGCCACCGCCCGGAACCGAGCCAATTGTGGTACCACCGGGCCGTGGACTTGTGGGGATCCGCTGAATGAAATCGATTGTTTCTGCAGTGGCCAAACGACTGGCCACAACAGCCATTGTACTATTCGGTGTGTCCATCCTGATATTTCTAATCGCTCGGATTATTCCGGGCGACCCGGCACGCATCGCGTTGGGACCGCGGGCGACCGTTGAACAGGTTGAAAGGATGCGTGAGACGCTGCATCTGAACGATTCCATCTTCGTGCAATACGGCTATTTCGTGGGCGATTTTTTGCGGGGAGATCTGGGAATATCACTCTATACCAACCGCCCTGTAATGACTGACATTGCGCAATTCCTGCCTGCAACACTGGAACTGGTTCTGCTGGCAGGATTTTTTATGGTCTCTATCGGATTGCCGTTGGGCGCAATTGCTGCCCGCTACCGAGGTGGCTGGGCGGATCACACAATCCGGATCATTACGCTGTTGACAGTGTCGGCCCCAGCCTTTGTCTGGGCAGTTATCCTGGTGCTGCTGTTTTCCTATTACACGCCACTATTTCCCATTGCCGGGCGCATACATGAGACCATTTCGATTGCGCCAGTCACTCGTTTTATGCTGATCGACACCCTGATTGCCGGCCGGTTGGATGGGTTCTTGTCGGCCCTGCATCATTTGATCCTGCCAGCATTTGCATTGTCACTTTCAGGTATCGGCCAGGCGGCAAGATTGACCCGGTCGAACATGGTTGAAGTCTATACCCAGCCCTATATCGAGATGGCTCAATCTTATGGATTCTCGGAGAGGCGCATTGCCAGCAAGTTTGCGTTTAAGCCCTCGCTGATTCCGTCGCTCACAATCATCGGGCTCGATTTTGCGGCGCTTCTGGGTAATGCCTTTCTGGTCGAAAACATTTTCGCTTGGCCCGGCATTTCGCGCTATGGCGTTGGTGTTATCCTTCAAAAGGATTTGAATGCCATTGTCGGGACGGTGATGATTATCTCAGCCACTTTCCTGATTGCCAATATTGTAGTTGATCTACTGGTTGCGGTGATAAATCCCCGCATACGCTATGCGGAGCAATCAGATTGAAACGCGCTGCGACAATACTTCTGGGCAATCCACTCTCCTGTCTTGGGTTGATCCTTGTGGGTTTCGTCGTGCTTACAGCACTATTGGCGGATTTCATCGCTCCGTATCCGGAACACGCAGGCGCCGTCGTTGATTTTCTGAATGCCAACAAGCCACCCAGTTCTGATTATTGGCTGGGAACTGACGTCGTTGGGCGCGACCAGCTATCGCGCATCTTTTTTGCCTACAGAATTTCGCTCATCCTCGGTGTTGTTGTGCTGACAATATCAGTCCCGATTGGCGTAACTGTGGGACTACTGGCGGGATACCTGTCGGGCTGGACGGAATACCTGTTGATGCGGATCACCGATGTGTTTCTGTCGATTCCGCCGTTGGTCCTGGCGTTGGCCATAATGGGGCTGCTGGAGCCCACGCTGATCAACGGCATGATCGCTGTGACTGCCATGTGGTGGCCGTGGTACGCGCGGCTTGTCTACAACATCACGCGTGCGGAAAAAGTGGAAGGCTATGTGCTGGCGGCAGAGGTCATCGGTGCCGGCAAAGTACACATCATGTTCCGCGAGATTTTGCCGAACAGCCTGCCGGCCATCATTACCAAAATGACGCTTGATTTCGGCTTCGTAATCTTGATTGCCTCCTCCCTGTCGTTCCTGGGACTGGGCGTACAAGCGCCAACCCCTGACCTGGGCTCGATGGTGTCCGATGGCACTCGATATTTGCCGGACAGCTGGTGGTTGACCGTTTTTCCCGGTCTGGCAATCCTGATAGCGGTATTCGGCTTTAATCTGATTGGTGACGTTCTGCGCGAAGTGCTGGAGCCTGACCTTTGAGAGATGCTCCCACTCTCTCGATCAGCGATCTCACGCTGAGCTTCCGCAACTGGTCGGGTGTGAGCCAGGTGCTGCATGGCATCGATCTGGACATCCACAAGGGTGAGCGCGTGGGTCTGGTGGGCGAAAGCGGGTCTGGTAAGTCGGTGATAGCGCGGATCATTCTGGGAACATTGCACGACGTGAAAGGCGCCCAGATCGGAGGCGATGTTCGGCTTGGCGGGCGTGACATGGCCGGGATGAGTAAGTCGGAGCGCGGTGAACTCAGGGGTACGGAACTCTCGATGATCTTTCAGGATCCAACCACGGCGCTGAACCCCGTCTACACCATCGGGATGCAGTTTCTCGAAGTTCTGCGCCGCGGTGATTCAGGCATGAGCGCCGAAGACGGAAAGGTGCGGAGTGCAGAAATCCTCGGCGAAGTGTCGATTACTGACGTTGACCGCGTACTTGAAAGCTATCCGTTCCAGCTGTCCGGCGGCATGAACCAACGTGTTATGATTGCTATGGCGCTGGTGAACGAGCCGCAACTTCTGCTGGCGGATGAACCCGGAACTGCCCTGGACGTGACAGTGCAGGCGCAAACGCTTGAGCTAATGCGCAACCTGGTCGAACAACACGGAACCTCTGTTCTGTTCATTTCCCACAATCTTGGTGTAGTGCGTGAATTCGCAGACCGGATTTATGTCATCTACAAAGGCCGTATCGTTGAGCGCGGACCAACGGCGTCGATCTTCGCCGACCCGCGCCACCCCTATACAAAGGCTCTGATGGCCGCCATTCCGCGCCTGACCGGTGGCGGCGTGCCAGATATCGCCGAAGAATCCGAATCCTTCTTCGATCCCATGATCACCCATGGCGAGGCTCCAGAATGACCAACACGCCTCTGCTCTCTGCCCGCAACATCATCAAGACTTTCAAGGTCGGCAAACGTACGATTACAGCTGTTGACAATATCTCGCTGGATGTGCGCGATGGCGAGTGTCTGGCAATTGTCGGTGAGAGCGGATCAGGCAAAAGCACGATGGCCAATATGATCCTGGGCCTCTATCCACCAACGTCCGGATCGCTACATTTCCGTGGTGAGACTTTGCCCGCAAAACGCGAGCTCATCCATCGCCAGCAGATCCAGCTTGTGCAGCAGAACCCGTTATCAGCCTTGAACCCGCGTCGGTCGATTGCTGCGTCGATCGGGCTGGCTTTGGATGTCCACGGCCACGGCGCACCCACTGACCGCATCCAGAAGGTGCAGCAATTGCTGGATGAAGTGGGGCTTGATCCTAGCTATGCTAAACGCAGCCCTGCAGCCCTGTCCGGCGGCCAGCGCCAGCGCGTCGCCATCGCCCGTGCCCTGGCCTGCCAGTCAGACCTTGTGGTTCTTGATGAACCGACGTCGGCGCTGGATGTGTTGGTCCAAGCGCGTATTCTAAAGCTACTTGAGACACTACGACAGTCGCGGGGACTGACTTTCATCTTCATCACACACGACCTGTCTGTGGTGCGCAATATCGCTGATCGCGTGGCGGTTTTCGAAAAGGGGCTCCTCGTCGAGTTGGCCGACACGAACGAGCTGTTCGCGAACCCAAAGCAGGCATACACACG
>JAJFHT010000006.1 GCA_021775495.1 Hyphomicrobiales bacterium
ATCATCGCGTTGCGCAGGGCATGACGCCACAAGACGTAAGAACGCGGCATTCCCTTGGCGCGGGCGGTCCTGATGTAGTCCTCGCCGAGCACTTCCAGCAGAGCCGAGCGGGTGACCCGTGACAGAATGGCTGCCTGGGGCAGGGCAAGGGCAATTGCTGGCAGGATCAGCGCTTTCAGCGCCGTTCCGATACCCGCACCCCAGCCGGGAAATCCACCGGCTGGCACCAGCCGCAATGCGATAGCAAACACATAGACCAGCAAAAGAGCGAACCAGAAATTCGGAATGGCGATGCCAAGCTGGGTGGCGCCCATGACAGTTGTGTCGGACACCCTTCCGCGCCGGGCGGCGGCGAACAGCCCGACTGGAATGGCGATGACCGTCGACAGAAAAAGCGCAATGAAAGCCAGAGGGAGCGACACCGCGACCCGCTCGGCAACCAGTTCGATGACCGGTACCGAATAGGTGTAGGAACGACCAAAATCGCCTACCAGCAGCCCGCCAATCCAACTGAAGTAACGCGTCATCAGAGGTTGGTTCAGCCCCATCTGTTCGCGCAGTGCGTCGACGGCATCCTGCGTTGCGTTGATACCCAGCATCAGCCGCGCCGGGTCGCCCGGCACGATCTCCAGGACGGAGAAGACGACAATCGAAGCCACAAACAGCGTCAAAATGCCGATGATCAGCCGTCTCAGAATATAGGCTGACATTAATCAAACGCTCCGTCAGGCAGAAACGATACAGCCCCGGAAACGGCTTGTCTCCGGGGCCAGGTGTTATTCCGATAAGGTCGTCAGTCGGACCAGCTGACCCCGGTCAGATCATTGGCCTGGACCGGGGAATTTTCCCAGAGGCCATTGAGCTTGGCATCCCAGATCCCGGTCTTGGCAAGCTGGAACATGAACCCATTGACCGCGTCATCCGAAATGATCTTCTGGGCTTCGGCATAAAGCGCGTTGCGCTTGTCCGGATCAGACGTCACATCCAGGTCGGCAATCACCTTGTTGAAAGCGGGATTGTCATACTGGAAGTAGTAGTCCTTGCGGGCATAAATGCCGATATCGTTCGGTTCCGTGTGAGATACGATGGTCAGATCGTAATCCTTGGCCTTGAACACCTGTTCCAGCCATTGCGCCCATTCAACCGGAATGATTTCAAGATCGATGCCGATCTCGCGCAGCTGCGAGGCAACGATCTCGCCGCCGCGACGGGCATAGGTCGGTGGCGGCAGTTTCAGCGTTCCTTTGATGCCATCGGGGAATCCGGCGTCGGCCAGAAGTTTCTTGGCCTTTTCCTTGTCCATCGGATAGCGGTTGATCAGATCGACATATGCCTTGTTATGCGGTGCAAAATGAGTGCCGATCGGTGTGCCCTGACCGAACATCGCACCATCGATGATGGCCTGGCGATCAAGTGCATGGGCGATGGCCTGGCGCACTTCCGGTTTGTCGAAGGGCGGTTTCTTGTTGTTGGTCGACAGGATAGTTTCACCCTCGGTCGATCCGATGACGACGGTAAACCGCGAATCTGCTTGGAATTGCGGTACTGATTCCGGTGCTGGAAAGTTGGGGAAAGCATGCACGTCACCGGCAAGCATTGCGGCCGTGGCCGCTGCAGCGTCCGGAATGAAGCGGATTTCGGCCTTGTCGAGGCTGACCGGTGAACCCCAGTAGCCATCATTCTTGACGATGGTGATGGAAGACCCCTTGGCCCAGTTGCCAAATTTGAAAGGCCCGGTCCCGACGGGATTTTCCTTGTTGGTACCGGCACTCTCTTCGGCAACGATAACCGCGTCGCCCCAGCCCATATTGTAAAGGAAGCTGCCGGATGGATTTTTCAGCATCACCTTGACGGTTGTGGGGTCGACCGCTTCGACGCTTTCAATCGCGGCAAAAAGCGCTTTCTGCGCATTTGTCGAATCTTCGGCTATGGCGCGTTCGAGTGAGAATTTGACGTCCCCGGAGTCAAAATCCGTTCCGTCGTGATATTTGACGCCCGACCGCAGCTTGAAAGTATATGTCTTGCCGTCGTCGGATATCTCCCAGCTTTCTGCCAGCGCCGGCAATACTTCACCGGCCTGTCCGATGCGGGTCAGTCCTTCCATGACGTTGGCATAGACCACTTCGTCAATCGCCGCGGCTGCGCCGGCGGTCGGATCAAGATGTGGCGGCTCCAGCGCCACACCGATAATGATGTCGGTCTTGGCTGCAAATGCAGCTGTACCGGCCGCAAGCGTCAGCGCGGCGGCTGCAAGAACGGATTTGAAGATTGTCATTCCTTAGTTCTCCCTGATGCGGGAAGATCGCTGCAAATGCGATCCTCCTGGAATTCGTGCAGTTAAGCAGCTTGCGCCGCACCTGTCAGCAATGCTTTCAACCCCACGGCCATAACCTTGGCGGATTCCACCATATCGTCAATACCGATCCATTCGTCCGGGCGGTGGGCCAGGTCCAGAATTCCGGGGCCGTAGGCGATGCAATCATGCAGGTGGCCGATACGGGCGATGTGTTTCTGATCATAGGTTCCAGGTGAAATGACATATTCGGGATCCTTGTTGAAAACCTGCCGGATACCGTCGGCAACGGCCTGTACAACTGGTGCATCTCGATCGGTCATCAGCGGCAGGACTTCCATTATATCACTGATTTCATAATCGAAATCAGATCTGTCCCGCTTCAGGCGTTCCAGAATATCTGTGACTTCCGCCTTTACCTCTTCAATGTCCTCCTCCAGCAGAAATCGCCGATCGATGGTCATGCTGCAGGAATCGGGAACATTGGGAGAGGGCAGACCGGTAAAGTCGTCATATTGGCCGCCACGGATCGCATTGATGTTCATCGTCGAACGTTTTGCCCCGTCGGGAACAACCGGCATGCTCGTACGTTTTTGTTCGAGTGCCGGGAACAGATCGCGCTCGAACGCATTCAGCACCGCGCCCATATGGCGGACCGCACAATCGCCCAGAAACGGCATTGAGCCGTGCGCGACTTCTCCCTTGGTCTCGATTTCGGCCCACCAGACACCGCGGTGACCGAGGCAGATGCGATCCTTGTTGCGCGGTTCCGGGATGATGACGTGATCGACTCTCGGTTTGGAAAAATATCCCTTTTGCGCCAGGTAGGCGACACCACCAAAACCGCCGGATTCCTCGTCGACCGTGCCTGATATTTCGATGGCGCCGGGAAAATCGGGATAATGATCGATGAAGGCTTCAACAGCGACGATCGATGCCGCCAGTCCGCCTTTCATGTCGCAGGCGCCACGTCCGAACACCTTTCCGTCCCTGACGATGCCTTCGAAGGGATCCATCGACCAGCCGAGCCCGGAATCCACGACGTCGATATGCGAGTTGAAATGTACGGTCTTTCCCGGCGTGCGTCCCTCCAAACGCGCAACGATGTTGGTGCGGGGGTAGCGATCGCTGTCGCCGGGGGTTCCGTCACCACGAACAAATTCCGTTTGAAAGCCGCGCTTGCGCAAACGACCCGCAATATATTCGGCGCAGGGCACATAGGCCTCGCCCGGCGGATTTATGGTGGGAAAGCGGATCAGATCAACGGTCAGCGCCGTCAATTCCGAAACACGATCTTCAATAGTCTTGAAAAGCCCATCGTCCATTCGGCGGATTTGAACAGGCAAAACGGCCGGATGCAAGATGGATGTTCAGAGCGGTGAAGATCATTAGCCGGCACCGGCAACTGCTAACCATTTCGCGAATAATGACGAAAATGTGTCATACATTATGGTGATTTGCCGGTAAATTTGTGTCAATCTCTATGAATTATGACACGGTTTCATATGAGTTAGTGGTGTTCTTGGAAACGGGTGGAGTAAAATGAAAAAGCTTTTTGTAATGGCAGCCGTGATGGTCGGTCTGCTTTTCGGGTCCTCTACAGCAGGACTGGCAGCTAGTCTGGTTGCGCATATCGACATTTCGTCACAGACCATGACGGTCAAGAGACATGGACGGGTGCTGCACCGCTGGAAAGTATCGACTGGCAGAAAAGGCTATTACACACCCAGAGGCACATACGGGCCGACCCGCATGCACAGGATGTGGCATTCGCGCAAATACAACATGTCACCAATGCCGCACTCGATATTTTTCCGGGGCGGATATGCCATTCATGGAACCAACTACATAAAGCGGCTTGGCCGCCCGGCCTCGCACGGATGTGTAAGATTGCATCCGTCCAACGCAAGGCGCCTTTACTCGCTGGTTCGCAGGGTCGGACGACGCAACACGCGGATTGTCATCACCAACTGACACCATTCTTATTGACAAATTCAAAGCCGCGCCGCGTTTTTGGCGCGGCTTTTTTGTTGCCCTGAAACATCAACGGGATCGGATTTGTGACGCAGAACATCTCGGCAGTTGCCGTCGTCGTTCCCGACTATGACGAGGCGATAGACTTCTATGTCGGGACCCTGTGTTTCGACCTGGTCGAAGACACGCGGTTTTCTGCCGACAAAAGATGGGTGCTGGTGGCACCTCCGGGCGGCGGCGGAACCCGCTTGCTGCTGGCCAGGGCGGATAATGAAAAACAGGCGGCGGCCATAGGCAATCAGACCGGGGGAAGGGTCTTTCTGTTTCTGGCGACGGATGATTTTGAACGCGATCATGCGGCAATGCTGCAACGAGGCGTCGTTTTTCTTGAGGCACCCAGAAACGAATCCTATGGGACGGTCGCGGTGTTTCGCGATCCGTTCGGCAATAAATGGGATCTGATCCAGCGGATCGGTGGATAGATGGGGCGGGAACGCACTGATGTTAACTGGTCGAACCCTCTCAACAACAGTTCGGTTTGAATCGGACTTCAGACGTTCGCGAACTGAGCATGGAGAGAAGAAAATGTGCCAACAGCCCTTGATTGTGTAATTCGCGGAATCGGCTTTCAGCAGACCTTCACAGTGCGGCAAGACTGTGATCGCTAATAGCGGGAAACCGGCCACTAGCCGACCGGAGAAAATGTGCCATCAATACCCGTCGGACAAATTTCAAAATTCTGACTAATCCGCTTACCGATCAAGTCTCCCTATTCCCGAATCGTTCGCGGCACGCTTTCGGCGACAGACCAAACACGCGCTGCATGGAACGGCGCAGACGCTCGTCATCTAGGAAGCCCGTTCTGTGGGCAATTGTACTTATGGGGTCACTGGTTTGTTCCAACTGGTCGCGGGCAGCCATCACGCGGAACAGTTCCACGGCCTTGGCGGGGGTGCGTCCGGTTGTGGTTTGATAAACGCGGGCAAAGTTGCGCACGCTCATTCCTGCCTGTTCGGCCAAGTGGTCCACCCTCAGATCTTCTGCCAAATGGTCTTCAATCCAGGCGTGGAGCGCATCGAACCGGCCGGCGGCGTCATTGCTCTGGCTGCGCATCATGGCACTGAACTGCGACTGGCCGCCCGGGCGTGCCATATAGGTCACCAAGGTCCGCGCCACGCCGATAGCAAACTTGCGCCCTGAGTCCTCGGCCACCATCGCCAGCGCCATGTCGATGCCCGCCGTTACACCCGCCGATGTCCAAATTCGTTCATTCTTGATATAGATGCGGTCCGGCTCAACCTTCACATCAGGATATTTGTTGGCCAGATCCTGGCAGGAGGACCAATGGGTGACGGCCCGGCAGCCGTTAAGTAGACCGGTAGCGGCCAAGATATAGGCCCCCGTACACACCGATCCGACCCTTGTGGATTGCCGCGCGAGCGCTGCCGTTCTTTCCACCAAACCAGGATCTTGGGCCGCAGATTGTGCGCCCAGCCCACCTGAAATGAGCAAGGTGTGGATTGGTTCGTCGCGCCATATGTCCATTTGGTCGGACTGCAACTGAACGCCTGTATCAGTCAACTGATCGCCGCCATCAACCGAAACAACAAAGATTTCATAGGCTTCGCCGCCGTACTGTTTGGCGTCAGTAAACACCTGCATTGGCCCCGCAATGTCCAGGAGCTTGGCGTCTGGAAACGTGAGAAAAACAACTGCAGGTCGAGATTTGGCGGAAAATGAGGGCATATTGTCAGTTGTTCCAGAGTTCGCGGTGTTATCTTAGTCTTGACCAAAGACTTATGGAATTTTTCGCGCGGCACTCATCTAGAAAGGGATCCTAGTATCCAAAACAGTTCAAGTGAATAGGTAAAACTACGGGGCTGGGAGACAACAATGTTCAATTTGCAATTAAGGGAATTTGGGTTTTCAGCCCTGAAATCCATATGCGCGGCCAAGGGTACCATCGTGTTCAAACAAACGTTCCTAAAGAGCATAATTCTTGCCTGCATGCTGGGAGTGCCGTCCGTCTCCTCAGTTATGGCAGCACCGGTCCAGTGGACTGGTGGCAACGGGCATTGGTATGATTTCGTCATCCTAAGCACTGGGATGAGTGCAACCGACGCGGAATCCACTGCAGAATCTTCGACATTCATGGGGGAGTTCGGATATCTCGCAACCATCGAAACGCCCGAGGAACAAGCATTTCTTAATGCAAATTGGACTGGTGCAGGGAGCGTATCTGGGCAGTTCATGGATTATAGCTATTTTCTTATCGGCGCTTCGGACAGAGAATCGGAAGGCGATTTCAAATGGATTGGAGGTCCTGAAGACGGCGACACGCTGGGCTTTACAAATTGGGCAGGCGGTGAGCCGAACAATGGTGGCGTAGGTGATGGTGATCCTGGAGAGGAAGACTACACCGTCGCCTGGTGG
This sequence comes from Hyphomicrobiales bacterium, assembly GCA_021775495.1. Taxonomy (GTDB): domain Bacteria; phylum Pseudomonadota; class Alphaproteobacteria; order Rhizobiales; family Rhizobiaceae; genus JAJFHT01. The sequence goes on from JAJFHT010000006.1 coordinate 6,701, forward strand.
ACGGACGCCCTCGGGGGAGCGTGGAATGACACCCCTGTTGGGGGCGACGGCTTTAAGGCCTATTTGGTGGAGTACAACCAACCTGTAACGCCGGTTCCTGTCCCTGCCGCGCTCCCTCTCTTTGCGGGAGGGCTCGGCCTTTTGGGCGTAATGGGCTGGCGTAGAAAGCGGAAGGCTGCCGCAGCAACTGTGTAACTATTCAAGCAAACACCACTTACAGAGCGGTCTTCAAGGGCCGCTTTTTTGTGCGGTGCAGGAGTTCGATAGGGGTTAGAAACAGCCGATCCAGCGCCAGCTGTTTTCGACTGATATTGGCGACTATCTGGACATCAGGCCTACGCGCTTTCGGCCGCTGGCAGCCATTTCGTGCTACCGATGATGTTGCAGTGCAAAACAAGTAGAGGTGCCATTCGGCTGTCGTAACTATTCCGTTCACTGGTCAGCCCCTGAGGCAATGCCAAGGCGTCGGGCGCTGTTTTCCGTTCGCTTCATTGCTGCGTTCAAATTGAATTTTTTCCTGCCGACTGACACTATCTGCATCTATGGCAAGAATTCTGACAGTAGGCGCAGCTCAAAGTGGTCCGGTAACGCGTAAAGAAACTCGCGCCGACGTGGTTGAGCGATTACTAATTCAAATGCGGCAAGCTCATGAGTGCGGGTGCGATCTTGTCGTATTCACGGAGTGTGCCTTAACGGCGTTCTTCCCACATTGGTATATGGAAGACGAAGATGAGATCGACTCCTATTTCGAGCGGGGGCTGCCGAGCGACGCCACCCGGCCATTGTTCGAAGAAGCCGCTCGCCTGAACATCGGTTTCTATCTGGGGTTTGCCGAGCTTGCCTTTGTTGACGGCAGGAAACGCCGTTTCAACAGCAGCGTGCTCGTCGGAGGCGATGGTCGGATCGTCGGAAAGTTTCGAAAAATCCACCTTCCCGGTCACGAGGATCACCGACCGGGCAATCCGTTTCAAAATCTTGAGAAGCGGTATTTTGACGTTGGAGACCTTGGATTTCCAACATGGAATGCTTTCGGCGGCGTTGTTGGAATGTGCATCTGCAATGATCGTCGTTGGCCGGAAACCTATCGAGTCCTTGGACTGCGAGGCGCAGAGATGGTGCTCGTCGGTTACAATACGCCCTACCATATTCCAGAGCATCCCGAGATGGATCGGTTGGCCGACTTTCATCATCAGTTGAGTTTGCAGTCCGGAGCTTATCAGAATGGGTGCTGGGTGGTTGCCGTCGCCAAAGCCGGTGTTGAAGAAGGTGTCAGCCAAATCGGCAAGACTTCAATCATCGCCCCTTCGGGAGAAATCGCTGCGGAAAGCAGAAGCCTCGACGATGAGTTGGTCGTCTGCAGATGCGATCTGGACGCAACGACAGCCTACAAGCAGGGTGTACTCAACTTCGCCGGCAACCGCCGTATCGAGCACTACGGCCCGATAACATCACAATCCGGTGCAAGTGCACCCGGCGGAACTGAGAAATAGTCTGAATGATGCCGGGATTGTGCCGCGATCGATAATCGCTGGCTCTGCAAATTGCGCAGGAAATGTGCGTATAAGCGAGAATGTCACCGAGATTGGACAAGGTCGAATCTTGGAAAGTCAGGACAATTCTCCCAAGTCAGCGGCGGCTTTCTCAGCCTCTTCCGGATTCTGCTTCAGAGCGTATTGCTTTGTAGTGGCCCAGCTTTTGTGGACATGAGGAAGAGGTCTCTCGTAACCTTTTGCGACCTTCGAGGAGTGAAGAGTACGGCTGCATTCGTCATATTCAAAAGAGAGGTATTCATAGGTGTTGCAGCGGGGGCAGGGGTGCAGTCGGCAATCCCAATTAGAGCGATGAAAATTGATGTCCTGAAGGTACCCTTCAACACAGATCGCATCAGGATCATCACTTTCAAACCAAGGTTCTTTGAAACCGCAGCCGAGATCGGCTGGGCCTGAAAACCTATCTCTCCAGTTTTCCTGCATCCCTTTCGCTTTGTGCCTACCTGAATCCGTTCGTCGATGATGACTGTACAATCTTAGTATTACAGCGTCGATGCAGTGTAAAAATCATTGAATTAGTGCAAAAATGTGATGAGTAATTCTGGAAAGCTGATGAACACTAGCAAACAGCCGGAATGGAAAGCCATTGAGCAGGCACCGCGTGACGGCCAACTCTTACTTCTTTGCGTTCCGGACGGGAACCGAGTTCGCTCCCCATGGGAACCCGATGATCGACATGTGCACGGCCACTACGGCCTTGTCGGCAAGTGGTGTGATGTCGTCCAAAGCACCGAAGAAGGTTGGATCGGTGATTTAAGAACGCTGGACACCGTTAATGGGAGCCAAGTATGGATCTATGAACAAATAGAGCCGACCCATTGGATGCATTTGCCACAACCGCCGCCGTCCAATGGTTGGCACGATGCCATGGTGACAACACCACCGCTCAAGACATATGCGTTGATTTACGATCCGCGAGTTCGTGCTGTGAGAGGATACCCCAAGGACAGCCTCAAAGATGAGGACGCAAAAGCGATGATGGTCGTGGGATGTCCCATTGACACTCAACCGAATTTCCTGCCGCTATGGGCGACTGACCTGGTTGAAGAAGGTTCGGATTCAGCATTTCGACAAGACTTGGCAGAAGATTCAGAGCATCTGGTTCAAGAGCAGGTAACTCTGGCGGCACCTTACTGGTATGAACTGCCACCACCACCATGAGGGATAACATCACAAGTAAAATGCCTCCCGGCTCATGACTGGACGGTTAGTGACAAAGCCGAAATGTCTCTTCTACTCTAGTTGCCCATTTGGTGTAGGCGCCATTCGGCGCTTGAATGCCAATACCCCGTGGCAAACGAAATGAAACAGGCTGAATGTCGGCAGCCCATGATAGCCCGCTAAACTGAAGGAGCTCAAACGCCAGACTACCACCGCCCCTGTACCACCTGCCGCAATTTTGCGCCGGCCTCCAATAGCAGTCTTGCACAGCCGATATGATCCCGGTCAGCCGAATCGAGGCGATGTTCGGCGCCATGGACCACGGTGCCGAGCGCATCGCCGCCGAAGCCATTTCGATAGTCCAGATCGGGTGAATAACTCAGAAGGCATGCGACCTGCCGTGGCAGGCCCGCCCAACCGGCAAGATGCGAAGGCGTCATGCTCATGCTGTCCGTTCGTTCAGGGTCAAGCCCTGTTTCGATCCTCGTCATTGATATCGCCCGGTTCAAGCCGTTCGCTTGGCGCCGTTCCCTGCGCGCCCATTGCAAGGACCGGCTCCAAGGGGGAAAGATGCGTTGAATGGCCTAAATGGTTCAGCGTGTCGGCGACGGTATCATTCCCGTATATTCTTGCTGTCGCGTAGGGGCTGTGGCCGTGCCAGACAGCATTTGGATCGGCGCCGTGTTCGAGCAGCACTCCTTGTTCATTGACACTGAAACACCTGGAGAGACGCCCGACAGCGAGTTCGTTGCATAAAGTATCGTTTACGCAAACGGTTGAGATTATCCGTATTGTAACTACCGGGGTCCCCACCCTACGATCCTGTCGGTTTATGTACTCCAGAGCAGGGAATCTGAGATGGCAAGGCGTCCAGGAGGAGCGCGCTCGAAGCGCCGTATGCAAGGCTTGTCAGCCCCGCAGGGAGGGACCGTTAGCCCTTTCATTCGGGAGATCCCGACTTACGACATGGTTGGTGAAAACCGTCTCGACGCGATTCATGATGCATCGATGCGCATCGTTGAGGACGTGGGGATCGAATTTCGGGACAAGATCGCTTTGGCGTCCTGGCGCGACGTTGGCGCGGATGTAACTGACACCAGGGTCCGCATACCGCGCGACCTGCTGATGGAAAAGGTGGCTTTGGCCCCGTCCTCGTATCGCCATTGTGGACGCAACCCAGACCGGTCTGTTGAGATTGGCGGCCGGTCCATGGGGTTCGCTCCGGTCTATGGCTCGCCCTATGTCCGCACGCTGGACGGCGAACGGCGCTATGCCACGCTCGCCGATTTCGAGGATTTCGTGAAGCTGGCCTATCTCTCTCCCGCGCTGAATTTGTCCGGCGGAACACTTTGCGAACCCGTCGATTTACCCGTCGCCCATCGGCATCTCGATATGCTTTACGCCCACATGCGCTATTCTGACAAACCATTCATGGGTGGTGTGACATCGCCTGAGCGGGCGCAGGACTGCCTGGAAATGTGCCGGATTCTCTTTGGCTCCGATTTCCTCGAACACAACACGGTGATGACCTCGCTCGTCAATTGTAACTCGCCCCTGGTCTGGGACGAGACCATGTTGTCGGTGGTGCGGGTCTATGCGGCGGCCAATCAGGCATGCATCATTTCACCCTTCATCATGCAGGGCGCCAATACCCCGATCACGACAGCCGGAGCCTATGCGCAGTTGAACGCCGAGGCCCTGGCAGGCATCGCCTATGCGCAGGTCGTTCGTCCGGGGGCGCCGGTGGTGCACGGGGCGACGCTGTCGACAGTGTCCATGAAGACCGGGGCACCGATGTATGGGACGTCGGAAACACAACAGCTGATGTTTCTGACCGGTCAAATGGCGCGGCGCTATGGGCTACCCATGCGGACCGGGGGCATGCGCAACGGCTCCAAGGCGACGGATGCGCTGGCTGCTTACGAGTCCCTGCAAACCATGTTGCCCGCCATACTTGCGGGCGGAAACTATTTCCTTCATTCAGCCGGTTGGATTGAAAGCGGTTTGTCTGCCTGTTTCGCGAAATTTCTCCTCGATGCCGATCAGTTGACGGTTCTGCAGCGGCTGGCCGCCGGGATGACGTTCGATGATGACGCCTTCGCGTTCGATGCCATCGCGGAAATCGGACCTGGCGGCCATTTCCTGGGTTGCGACCACACATTGCAGCACTATGCGACAGCATTTTTTGTCCCCGAAACGTCCGAGCAGGTGACATACGAGCAGTGGTCCGAAGAGGGCAGTCATGACGCCTTGTCGCGGGCTTCGGCGCTGGCGGCAAAGAAGCTTCGGGAGTATGTGCCGCCGCCCCTGGACCCGTCGACGGATGAAGAGTTGCACGCCTTTATTGCAAAGCGCAAAGAGGTGCTGCCGGATACATTGTCTTAGACGGCGGGCAGCGGTTTGATGTGGGATTATATCATCATCGGCGCGGGTTCGGCTGGCTGCGTTGTGGCCAATCGGCTGAGCGCCGACCCAGGCACCAAGGTTCTGCTGCTGGAAGCCGGTGGCGGAGACCGGAAGTTTAACATCTGGCTGCCGGGCCTGGCGTTCAAAGCCATGGCGAATCGCCAAACCAACTGGATGTTTCTGGCTGAACCGGATCCCTCACGCAACGATCGGATCGAAATGGTCCCCCGTGGCCGGTTGCTGGGTGGGTCCAGTTCGATCAATGCCACCTTCTATGTCCGGGGCAATCGCGGCGACTACGACCATTGGGCCAGTCTTGGAAACGACGGGTGGTCCTATGATGAACTCCTGCCCTATTTCAAACGAATTGAGGGCAATCGCGACGGCATCACCGATATCTATGGCAAGGACGGCCCGATTGTCGTGAGCGAAGTGCGACACCCGCCCAAGCTTACACACGTGTTTGTCGATGCCATGGCCGAGTTGGGGTTCCCGCGGAACTCCGCCTACAACGCCGAACCGACCGATGGGTCGACAGTTATTCACGCGACCCAGCACATGGGGACAAGGTTCAGCGCGGCGCGGGGATATCTGGATCCGGTCAAGCGCCGGACCAATCTGAAAATCGTCACGAATGCCATGGTCCGGCGCTTTCTGATTGAAAATCAGGTGGCGGTTGGCGTCGAATACGATGTCGATGGAGATACCCGGGTCGAGCGCTGTTCGGGGGAAGTCATTCTAAGCGCGAGCGCGATCAATTCGCCAAAGCTTTTGATGTTGTCGGGTATCGGTCCGGCGGGCCAGCTGCGGTCACTGGGTATTGATGTGGTTCATCACAACGCCGCCGTCGGGCGCAACCTGCAGGAACATCCAAGTACACAGGTCAAGGCGACCGTGAACGTCAAAACCGCCAATCAGGAATTCAACCTGGCCGGCAAGCTCAAATACGCGCTGCAATTCATGCTGAAGCGCGGCGGGTTCGCCACCTATACCTATTCCGGCGTTGCCCTGGTGCGAACGCGCGACGAATTGAGCTATCCCGACATCCAGTTTCATTTCGGAGCCTTTTCGGCCAATTATTCGCACACCGGGATCGAGATGCAGGAAGAGGCAGCCATCAACCTGCAACCGAATATCAACAACTCCAAAAGCCGGGGTTTTCTTGAGTTGCGGTCTTCGGACCCGAATGAGCCGCCAAAGATTCAGTTGAACATGCTGGGGGATTATCGGGATGTCGGAACTCTCATGGCCGGTGCGCGCATCGGCCGCGCGGCGCTTCGCACCAAGGCTTTCGCGCCTTTCGTGATTGACGAGTTCAAGCCGGGAAAGGACGTCCAGACCGATGACGAATGGGCGTCCTATCTCCGGGGCAACGCAAGTGGCAGCTATCACCCCTGCGGCACCTGCAAGATGGGGGTGGACGCCGCTGCTGTCGTGGCACCCGACCTGAGCGTCATCGGCGTCGACCGTCTGCGTGTGGTCGATTCATCAATCATTCCGCAAATTCCGAGTGGAAATCTGAATGCCATCAGCATGGCGATCGGCGAGAAGGGGGCAGACATGATCCTGGCGGCGCGAAAGCAGCGCGCCTCGATTTGACCTCCGGCCAAGCGCAGCTTTCGGCAGGCAAAATACATCGCGCGGTGCATGCACGTCAGCCCCGCATGGTGTAAAGAAAACATTATGGCAAGGCTGCGCTTCAAACTCCCGTCTCCGAACCACCTTGTCACATTCGAGGCGGCGGGACGTTGTCTGAATTTTACAAAAGCGGCCGACGAGTTGAATGTCAGCCGTGTATCCGTCAGCCAGCAGATCAAAGCGCTTGAAGACAGGCTGGGTGTGAAACTGTTCCAGCGAACGCACAACAACCTCCAACTGACGGCGGCGGGCAAGAGGTATTTGTATGTGGTCTCAAATGCTCTGAACGACATTTTGTCGGGCACGAATGAGATCCAGAGCGGGTATGCCTCGGGCAGTCTGACTGTCACAACGACCTCGGGGTTCTCGACCTATTGGCTGTTGCCTAGAATCGGCCAGTTCCGGGAGAGGCATCCGGACATCGACATTCGGTTGCTGGTCTCCGACCAGAATATCGACTTCAACAGAGAGGAGGTCGATCTCGGGGTGCGTTATGGGAACGGCGGCTGGCCTGATCTCGACTGCGAGCCTCTGTTTCGGGAAGAGATTTTCCCGGTGTGCAGCCCCGCCTATCTGAAAGACCGCCCGACACCTTCTACGGTTCAGAGCATCGCAGGCGAAACACTTATCAACCTGGAGGGGCGGTATGACCTGCAAACCGGGTGGCGCTATTGGTTTGAAGCCAATGGGGTAAAGCCGGACAATCTGTCCCACGCGCTGACGGTCAATACCTATACCAACCTCGTTCAGGCGGCGCTGGATGGTCAGGGGATAGCCTTGCTTGGCCCACCATTGATCGAGCGATACCTGACCGACAAATCCCTGATCAAGATCATGGATTCCGTCTCTGTCGAGCGGCGATCATTTTACGTTGTCACGCCGAAACACGGCAAAGTCTCCGGTAAGATCGAGAAATTTATCCAATGGTTGCGCGAGGAAGCGGCCAGTTCAGATGTGTTTGCAGGGCCGGGCTTGATCAATACCAATACTCTCTAGATTGAATTGCAAAGCCGGGCGGCGTCGAGGATAGCGGAATAGATGTTGCGGGAAGATACCGCATCCCCGATCCGGTGCAGTTGAATCGTCCCTTCGGCATTGAATGTGTCTGGCTGTGCCTTGTTGTCCAGCAGACAGTCAATATCCGTCACACCATCGTTTTTTGAGGCGTGGCGGAGGGCGTGAAATACGTCGCACGCCGGCAGGGTACCACGCTCGACCACGATTTGATCGGCGGTCATTTCGACAGGCTGGCCTGTCATTTCATTGACGAATTTGGCTGTCAGTTTGCCCTCGACACGGTGCACGGAGTGCAGATGCAGATCGAGCGACACGGGGATGCCCAGCTCGTACTGCCTTTGCTTCCAGCTGACACGCTCGGAATATGTCATTTCCGGTCCAAACGACCCGTCCAGCGCGACCAGTGAAACGTTTTTTCCGGCCATTGCCGCATGTTCGGCACATGCGATGGCCGGATTGCGACCGGTACCGTCGTAGACGATGATGTCATCTTTCAAGATGGCCGCACCCGCCAACAGATCCCACGAGGTGGTGCAGTGTTCCGCGCCGTCGATCCAGTCGATGTCGGGGATACCGCCGGTTGCGACGATCACAACATCGGGGGTTTCGGCCAGAACATCTTCTGCTTCTGCATAGGTGTTCAGCCGTACCGTGACGCCCAGTTCTTCCAGTTCCGCGATGCGCCAGTCGACAATTCCGATAAGGTCCTTGCGCCACGACCGGCCGGCCCCGATCAGGACCTGCCCGCCGAGAGCTGCGGCTGCCTCCAACACCATCACCTCATGGCCGCGCTCGGCACAGATGCGCGCAGCCTCAAGCCCGGCAGGTCCGCCACCGACCACAACGATCTTCCTGCCTGAACGCTCTGCCGGTTTTGCCACATGGGGCAGAGTGTTTTCCTGACCGCTTGCCGCGTTGTGCAGGCAACGCGGGCGGAAACCGGTCATGCAATGAGTGGCGCCGACACAGGGGCGGATGCGTTCCTCCTGACCGCTCATCAGTTTCTTGACGATATGCGGGTCGGCAATATGCGCCCGCGTCATGGCGACAAGATCAAGCAGCCCTTCCTTGATCGCAAACCTGGCCGTGGCAATGTCCGAGATGCGGGCAGCATGAAAAACCGGCAGGTCCACCTCTTTCCTGAACGCACCCACTGTTTGCAGCCAGGGTGCGATTGGCGAGGCCATCCCCGGCATATTGTCCACGGCAAGCCCGCGTTCGGTGTCCATTTTCCCATAGATGGCATTGAAGAAATCAATGCCGCCCTCGCGTTCAAAGATATGGGCGATGTCGACACAGTCCTTGAAGGGCAGTCCTCCGGGCCCTTCATCAACCACATAGCGCAACCCGACAATGAAGTCGTCGCCGACCAGACTGCGGATTTCATCATGCACCATCAGGCCGAACCGGCAGCGGTTTTCCAATGAACCGCCAAAGTCATCGGACCGGGTGTTGGTATAGGGTGATAGGAACTGGCCGATCAGATGCGAACTGGTGAGGGTTTCGATCCCGTCCAGGCCACCTTGCTTGCAGCGGAGTGCCGCCGCACCGTAGGCTTTCACGACCCGATCGATATCGTGCCGGTCCATTTCCTTGGGAAAGCTGCGGTGCAGTGTTTCGCGAATGGGTGAGGGCGCAATGGTGGGCAACCAGTTGTCCGCGTGGGGATCTCCCCGACGTCCCAGGTGGGTGATCTGACACATCAGAGCTGAGCCCTGCGCGTGGATTCGTTTCGAGAAGCGCTGCAAATGAGGAATGATCTCGTCCGTCCCGACGTTCAACTGCTGAAACACCGACGGCGAGTCCGGTGCGACGTTGGAAGAACCGCCGAACATGGTCAACCCGATCCCACCTTTCGCCTTTTCTTCGTGGTAACGCTGATAGGCGTCTTGTGGAAATCCACCCACTTCCAGACCACAGGCGTGGCTTGTGCTCATCACCCGGTTCCTGAGTTCCAGATGTTTCAACCTGAATGGTTTCAGCAACGGATCACCGCTGGTGTTTTCGCGGTCTCCAGAATGTGGGTCGGACGCGGACATATTGTTCTTTCCGGCAAGGTCGGTTGGTTGTGGCAGCGGTTATCGCACCCAAAAAACTAGGTGAAGACTTCCGCAGCCTCAACGGTGAAAAATCTGACGGATCGTGAAAATTCTCACTTACGGGTCGGTTGGCCTACAGCCTGCGGTAAACGTGAATTCCATAGCGGAGCGGCGGATCAACCTCAGGATGGGACACGAAATCGGGCAGTTCGTCGATCAGTGCCCAGTGCCCGAGCCGTTCCAGTTCGTTCCGCCTTGCATCGAAGCCGGTTTCAGCTTCACAGCCCGCCCGCAGCGACAAAACCAGCAAACCTCCGCGTTTGGTAACACGGATGAGTTCGTCAAAGGCCTCACGGCCGGCATGCCCGGGAGCGAAGGATGCGATGGAGGCGGCAACTGCGAAGCTCTCGTTCTCGAAGTCCAGCCGGTCACCCAGCCGCATCTTGTGTACCGCAATGTAGCCGGGCTTGTCGTTGGCGATGTCCAGCATCCCCTGGGACAGATCAATTCCAACGAAGTTGTCATATCCGTGCGGAGACAGGGTGCTGCCCATTCGGCCTGTTCCAGCGCCGGCATCCAGAATCGGCGCGGCGTCGCGCGGGACATGGCGGCAGAACATGCCGACGAAATGGGTTAGCAGCGAGCCGCCAAATCCAAGATGGTCCGCATCGTAGCTGGGCGCCCAGTCGTCGTATTCGCGACGCACCGCATCGGCGTCGCTGGCATCCACCACCCGATTGACGCGATTTTTCCAGTCAGGATCACTCATTCAGGACACTTCGGAGGGGATTTCGGTCTTGCGGCGGGTCACGAATGCCCGAAGTTCTTCGGCAATGCCAACTTCCAGGTCCGGGCGGGCGTCCGAATAGCGTCCAAGCATGGTTCGGCACCATTCGCGTCCACGATCACTGACGGTCCTGGAGCCGCCGGCAACCCAGGAATCGTAGCGTTCGTTGTCCTGGATGTCGTCGAGAAAGGGCATGTTTTCGCGTGTATAATCTTCGTCAAAGAAGTGCCCGCCGGGACCAACTTTCCTCAGTCCGTCCAGAGCGGTATCGATGTCATCGAAGGTGGGCCCGTTCAGGACGGTCTGGAACCCTAGGATTTGCTGTGCATCGGCGGCAAGCTTTCCCATCGAAATGCAGAGCGAACCTTCAATCGTCCCACCGCAATGGGTGAGAAGATGACATCCCCCGAGGATGGCGGGGTAAACCTTCAGGATGGAATCGAAGCCGGCATACAGATCGTCCTGTTTCGAGCCGGTTTTCGCCCCGTTTGTCCGCCAGGGGATGCCATAGTAACGCGCCATCTGGCCAAAAATGTACATGATCAGCGACACTTCGGGCGAACCGAAAGTGGGCGCACCGCTTTTCATATACACCCCCATCGGCGCCACACCCATCACCGCCCGGCATCCAGGGCGGATGATCTGGGTGAAGGCGACGCCCGCGATCACTTCGGCGATGATCTGCGCGGTGGCAGCCAGGCTGTGAACCGGCGTTGAGGCTCCGAACAGCACGAAAGGCGACATGAGCAATGCCTGGTTGGCTTCGGCATAGATCCGGACAGCATCAAGCTGAGACTTGTCCCATACCAGGGGCGAGTTGCAGTTGAATATCGCAGTCATTACCGCATTCCGGTCAACGAATTCCTCGCCGAACACGATCCGGGCCATCTCGATGCTGTCGCGGGCCTGATAATCTGATTGCGGCGATCCCATGATCGGCTTGTCGGTGGCAAGAATACTGCTTTCGACCATCTCGAGATGGCGATGTGAAACCGCCACGTCCATGGGCTCTAGCGTATAGCCGCCGTTGTATTGCAGCGCCGGATTGACGTGATGCAGGCGCATCAGCATACGCATGTCCTCTGCAGTGGCCTGGCGCCGCACCCCTTCCAGATCGACCAGATTGGGGGTGCCATAGGCGGGGCCGAAAATCATGTTCCGGCCACCGACCCGAACAGTCCGGTTCGGGTTTCGGGCGTGATAGTCGAACTCTTCCGGGATAGTCGCGATCAGCTGGGCAATCAGCGCGCGCGGAATTTTGACGCGGTGTCCGTCGACCTCTGCACCGGCGTTGCGCCAGATCTCGGCAGAGGCGTCGTCGCGAAACTCGATCCCGATGGTTTCGAGGATGTTCATCGCATGTTGATCAATCGCCTCCAATCCCTCGGCATTGAGGACGTCATAGGTCGGAATGTTGCGCAGGGTGGACTTGGGAAATGTAACCGGCGCGTTCAGACGGGCATTGCGCCGGCTGGCCGAACCTCCGCCACGTTTTCGCTTCGATCCTGGTGCGCTTGTGACACCCGTTGCTCCATCATCCACGTCCACACTCCCGTTGATCAACTATCGTTGCTGCCGGGTGGGTAGACAATCTCCAAAATTCTTGCGCGCGTGCGAAACATCAGATTACGCAGCGCGCTGTAGAGCCTATCTCATTCATACGGAAGCATTTGATGGGTCAGATCGGTTTGTTCGTCTAGGCGCGGAGCGCAGCGCGATGTGGTTCATCGGGCAAGCTTCGCAACGACGCCGACGAACCGATATGGCCCACCGAAGGCTGGACCTACGGGCCCGCTGGACTGCGTTGCGCTCCATTTGTGGCCATAAAGACCACGGCATGGAACGCGCCTTGCCAGCAAACCCGTAACTCCAGTCAAATGTTTCCGTATGAATGAGATACGCTCTAGGACCGGGATTCGCCAGCCAGTTTGGTGTCACAGAGTTCCTTCTCGATCCAGTCCCGAAAGCCGATCACCGTCGGCGAGGCACTCGTGACATCCGGTTGGCACAGATAATAGCCGTGCTGGGGCAGGGGCTCGGTTTCGATGGCCCGCACCAGAACGCCGCTGTCCAGGAACTGCTGCATCAGAGGCGCACCCAGCAATCCGATGCCCTGCCCATCAAGCACCGCCTGAACAAAATTGACATAACTGTCATACGAGCTCATTCGCATGGATCGCCCCAGAACAGCGCCTTTGTCGCGAAAGTAGTTATCCCAGATCGAAGAGGGGTCGTAGGCGCTTTCAAACTCCAAAAGCGGTGCCTTGGCGAGGTCGGACAGGGATTCGAAGGGACCGTACTGGCTGAGAAACCCCTGATTGCAAAGTGGCGCGATTTGCTGACGCTGCAAAAGGACGCTTGTGGTTCCCGGCCAGTTCCCTGAACCATAGCGGATGGCAATATCCACGTCGTACTGGCTGAGATTGATCAGATCGTAGGATACCAAAAGGCGAAAATCGGCCTGGGGGTTGATGCGCCGGTAACGCCCGATAGTCGGCATCAGCCAATAGGTAGATACCCCGGTCGAGGTCGCCAGCGTGATCAGGTTGTCCTCTCTCGTGCTTTCGATAGCGTCAATTTCATCGACAATGGATTGAAAGCCTGCGTTCACCGTGCGCGACAATTTGCGTCCGGCGCGGGTCAGTTCGATACTGCTCTGACCCCGGGCAAAGAGTTCGAATCCGAGAAAATTTTCCAGCTGCCGCACTTGTCGGGACACCGCGACGCGGGTCACGTTCAGCTCCTTTGCGGCTTCGGTGAAGCTTCGGTTCCGGGCTGAAGCCTCGAAAGCAAGAAGCGATTTGGGTGGCGGAAGTTTCCGAAATCCCTGGGCCATTTGACATCCTGCCTGTGAAATCGCGATACCTGAAGTGTGGGTCTGCGTAACTATAAGTTACGCAGGGGGTCACTTTTTTTCAACGTCGAACATGGCCTGAATGTGTAAGACTTCCCTGACGGGAGGGTCGGAAAGCGCTTCATGACGGGAGAAATAAGCGGCCAGAGTGCGATTGAGTGCCGGAGCCTTTGGAAAATATTCGGTGACCGTGCGACCGAAGCCTTGGCGGCGGCGAAAGCAGGCGAGGTCGACAAGAATGAGGCGTTGGAGCGTTTTGGGTGCGTGATCGGCGTGGCCGATGCAAGCTTCTCAGTCCATCGCGGCGAAATCTTTTGCATCATGGGGCTGTCCGGGTCAGGCAAATCGACGATCATTCGCCACGTCAACCGCCTGATCGAGCCGACCGCCGGACAGGTTCATGTCGAAGGTCGTGATGTGATGGGGCTTGACCCGAAGGCGCTGCGCGAACTGCGCGCCCGAACCATCGGAATGGTGTTCCAGCACATGGCACTTTGGCCACACAAGACCATTTCGGAAAACGTGGCGTTCGGGCTTGAGGTTCAGAAAACCGTAAAGGAAAAACGTCGGGCGTCCGCTGAGGACGCCCTGAGGCGGGTCGGTCTTGACGGCTGGGGCGACCGGTATCCCGACCAATTATCGGGTGGCATGCAGCAACGTGTGGGTCTTGCCCGCGCCCTGGCGGCAGACCCGGACATCCTATTGATGGACGAGCCGTTCAGC
>JAJFHT010000051.1 GCA_021775495.1 Hyphomicrobiales bacterium
CAAAAACTCATAGCGGCCGGAAAACCCTCAAAGGTCGCTCTGACCGCGATCATGCGAAAACTCATCATCCTCGCAAACGCTCTCATTAGGGATGATCGAATGTGGAACGAAAAACTGCCTTGATCAATACGGATACTCTAGGCTGCCGCAGATAGCTGCCGGCTGATCCGGTCGGCCTCTCCGCGGATTTCGCGCAACATGCCACCGGCGGTCACGGTGTATCCGCAGAAATACAAGCGCGGTTCGCTGCTTTCGCTGCCACTTTTCGATGGCAGGCCTTCGTTGTTCAAAACTCCGGGAAACTGGCCGACCAGCGGCTCCAGCCCGCAGCCAAATCCCGTGGCGAAGATGATGGCATCGAATTCGGTGCTGCTGTCGTCGGAGAAACGGGCGGTGTTGGCGTCAAGACTTTCGATGGCCGGTTTGACCTTGATTTCACCGGCCCTGAGCTTTTCAAGCGTTCCGACGTCGATCACCGGGATCCGCCGGCGTTCGCGGATCATCGTCATCGGGCCATAGTCCGGTGCCTTCAATCCGGTGTTTTCATAATTGCCGATCAGCATCCGGCGGACCGGGCCGTTCAGCCGGTCGGCAATGCGCGGCGGTGTTCGCCGCGTCTTGATCGCAATGGTGTCGATCGAAATGCCGAAAATTTCGCGGGGAACGATCAAAACCGGGCTTCTGACCGACAGGGTCGGGTGTGCGCCGTTTTCCACCAGATCGAGCGCGATTTCGGCTCCGGAATTGCCCATTCCAATGACCAGGACACGCTTGCCGGAATAGTCGGTCCCGTTCCGATAGGTGGCGCTGTGGCAGACATCGCCATCAAATCCTTCCAGTCCCGGAAGGTCTGGCTGGAGGGGCGTATGTGAATAACCGGTGGCAACGACCAGATTTTCAGTTTCGAATGCCCATTTGTCACCGCTGATCCGCCACCCCGTGCCATCCAGCTTTTCCACATTGGCTACTTGATGCCCGAAGCGGATATCGATGCTGTTCTCGCGGGCGAACGCCTCGTAATATTCGATCAACTGATCCCGGCTCATATATTTCGGGTAGGAATTGGGGAAGTCCTTGCCGGGCAGGTGCGAATTGCCCTTCGAAGTGTGCAAATGCAGGCGATCATACCGGTGGATCCACGACCAGCCGGCTCGTTCGCCGCGTTCCAGTACGATCGGTTTTTCGCCCCGTTTCGCTAATCCGGCAGCAACGGCCAGCCCAGCCGCACCAGCGCCGATGATCAATGTCCTGCAGTCCATCACCTGTCCTTGCAACCGCTTCAATCTCCCTTTGTGTAACGAACCGGAGAAATTGTAAAATTTCCACTCAATGAGAATTCCGGCAATACTGCCGGCGGTCGAGAACCCCGGTTAGTGGCGGAGGATGTGACGATTTCTTTTGATCTGCAACCAACGCTGAAGGGCAGGCTTGTCGAACTCCGGCCGCTGCGGGAAGGACACTATCAAGGGCTCTATGCTGTTGGATGTGACCCGCTCATCTGGGTGCAACATCCGAGACCGGATCGTCATCGGGAGGCGGAATTCAGGGCGTTTTTCGATGAGGCCTTGGAATCGGCCGGAACACTGGTCTGCACAGATACGCGGTCAGGACAGGTCATAGGGTCTTCCCGGTTTCACGACTACCGTGAAGACATGAGCCAGGTTGAAATCGGTTGGACTTTTCTCGCCCGGTCACATTGGGGCGGCGTTTACAACGGGGAAATGAAACAGTTGATGCTGAAACACGCCTATGGTTTTGTCGACAGCGTGGTGTTTCTTGTCGGTCGAAACAATCTCCGCTCTCAGCGGGCGGTCGAGAAAATCGGTGGTATCCGATCGGGTGTCTCCACCGATGCCGGCGGTTACGACAGTTTTGTCTACCAACTCACCGCCTCGGCATTCACAAAAATGTCCGATTGAAGACAGTCCTGCTGCCGAAGCGGTGAGTTGAAGCGGATTTTTGTCAGGCGGCTTCTGTAATTTTCCTGATCGTTTCCTCGGTGCTCCAGACGGCGTTGGCCATGTAGCGGAAGTTCGTCAGCGCGGCGAGATAGCCATCACCTTCCGGCAACATTGCTGCTGCGGTCGCATCCTTGACCACTGCAACCTCGAAACCCTGCTCCAGCAATTCGCGCATGTGCGATTCGGTGCACAGATTTGCCGACATGCCGGACAGGATGACCTGATCGATCCGTTGTTTGCGCAGCTGCAAGACAAGATCATTGGACTCATTGCCGTAGAGTTTGTGCGGCGAAGTGACGATGGTCTTGCCGTCCTCGATATATTGTTTGTACTGCGGCATGAAATCGGCGCCGGAATTCTCAAATCCTTCGGTTGTCAGCGCACCCTTTCGGTCGAACATGCCGATCTTGTGCATCAGTTTTTCCAGAGCGCCCTCGAACCGCCAACCATGATCAGTGGGGTAGTAGTAATGCGGCGAGACGGCGACGGTCATGTCACGCTGTTTGGCCGCCTTGAACAAGGCTTCGATGTTCTGGACGGTGTTGTGATGCTCGACACTGGCGCCAACCACGCCCCAGGTGACGCCGTCCGGACTGAGGAAGTCAATCTGTGGATCGGTCACGACAAGCGCGGTACGATTCAAATCGAGTTTCATGTCGCTCGGCGGCAATGCCGGATTTGCGGGATCGGCATAAGGGTCGTCGGCTGCGACAGCGCGGCGGGCGCCGGCGGCAGTCGCCGCTACTGCCGCTGTCGCGGCGATGCCGGTTTGCAACGCGTTTCGCCGGGTCATCGGTTTATGGTCGTGGTTCTGGCACATGATGGGCTCCCTTGTCTGAATTGACAGTCACAATGTGCGCCGCATGATGTGCCTTTTTGTCCTGTCTGTGTGCCTTTTCCAGCTGAATCTGTATCAATTGATCCGAATGGGGTGCATGAAGATACAATGAGCTATGAACCGATATTCGAGCGGCTGGATATCAATGCGACACCGTTCGCATTGTGCGAACTGCAAGGAAAGTGCGATCTCGGTCTGGCACGCCGATCATCGGCGACCCTGCACTATCTTCTGGCGGGACGCGGTGAGATCGTCATTCGCGGGCATCCGTCCCTGCCGGTTGGCCGCGGCAGTCTCGTTCTCGTTCCAGCCACACTTTCGCACACGCTGCGCAGTTTCGGCGATAACGGCAACCCGGTTCCCGACTGCCATCCTGCAGAACTCGATCTGGACCGCCATCTTGCCGGCCAGGATAAAGAAGGTCCAACTGATCGGCTGCTGGCTATCTGCAGTCAGGTGAATGTCGGATTTCGTGGTGTTGGCGACCTGATCGACCTGGTACGGGAACCGCTCGTCGAGCAGACTGGCGCCGATGCGGCCATGGGGCAGGCCGTGGATCAGTTGTTGCGGGAACTGTCGTCTCCACGGCTGGGCAGCCGGGCAATGATACGGGCACTGCTTTTGCAAAATATCATTCAACTGCTGCGCAACAGGCTGGAGGCCGGTGATCCGGCGCTCGGCTGGATGATCGCACTGACCGACCAGAAACTCTGGATGGCATTGCGCCTGATGTTGGATCAGCCGGAGGATGCACTCTCGGTCGATAGCCTGGCGGCATCGGCGGGGCTCAGCCGATCGGCTTTTTCGAAACGCTTTTCCGATGCTTATGGCGGTGGCCCGATGGATCTGTTGCGCAATATCCGCATCCGTCGTGCCGCATCGCTTCTGGCCGATTCCGATCTGCCGGTGAAGCGTGTCGCCCAGCTTGCCGGATTTAAGAGCCGTAGCGCCTTCACACGAACCTTCGAGAGCATTGTCGGCATGGCCCCGGGAGCTTATCGAAAGAGTGCGCATGAAAGTTGATCTGCGCAGATTCCGGCTTGCCGAACAGCGGTATTCACCGCAATAATCTTTCCTCATGCACTATCGCCGGAGGGAACTGGCAATGCCCTATTCGAATATCAAACGCCGGCTCGACAGTGGCGATGTCATTGTGCTTGACGGCGGAACCGGCACGGAGTTGGAAAAACGTGGCGTTCCGATGGATCCGGAAGCCTGGTGCGGTGCGGCGACGCTTGAACACGCGGAGGTACTGGAAAGCATCCATCGTGACTATATCGCTTCCGGTGCCGACGTTATCACCGCCAACACCTATGCCTCGTCACGGTTGATGCTGAAGCCGGCCGGGCTCGGCGACAGGTTTTTCGACATCAACCGAACAGCGATCGATACGGCGCAGCGAGCGAAACAAGCCTCCGGCAACAGCGACGTTGCCATCGCTGGGTCGCTCTCTCAGATGTTTCCGATGGTGGCCGGTGCGGCCCGCAATGACCCATCACGGGTACCTTCAGCGCAGGAAATGGCCGATGCGTTCGGTGAACTTGCCGAGCTGCATTGCAGCGAAGGCTGTGATCTAATCCTGCTTGAAATGATGTACTACCCGGACCGTATCCGGGCCGCGCTGAAAGCGGCGACGGAAACCGGGCTTCCGGTTTGGATCGGGTTTTCGGTACGTCGCGGCGGCGACGGCGGCGTTCTCAGTTTTGCCGCCGAGCACGATATCCCATTTGCCGAGAATGCCGCCCTGCTGGACGAATTCGATGTGGCTGCGGCCGGGATCATGCACAGCCCGTCAAATATCATCGGTGACGCGACAGAGACGCTGAAGGACAGTTATGAGGGGCCATTGCTGGCCTATCCGGATTCGGGATATTTCAAGATGCCTCACTGGCAGTTCGAGGATGTCATCTCGCCTGAAGAGCTGCTGGCGTTCGCCCGGCAGTGGGTCACTGACGAAGTCCAGATCATCGGCGGATGCTGTGGACTTTCCCCAGAACATATTGCCGCCATCGCAACTCTGCGGAAACAGCCACGCTCCGATATCTGATTCAGTTCAGCGCCGGTGAAAATTTCGATGTACTCATGATGCGCTCCGGCCGGCAGGCGGGACAACCCGCCTGCCTCCGCCGTTCAGTGGGTGACCTTGAGCATCGGTGTCACACCGTCGAACATCGGTTCCAGCTCGACCCCGAGCGCATCGCCGAATTTCGAAACAGCTATGTAAATCGTGATGACAAAGGCTGCGTCGACGATTTCGGCCTCGGACCAATGGGCGTGCAGGCGGTCCCACAATTCCTTTGAGACATTGTTGGCATCGACGCCGATCTGCACGGTGAAATCGAGCAGGGCTTTTTCGCCGTCGGTGAAATGCGAACTGGTCCGGTAAGTGTCGCCATCAAGATCGGCGATTTTTTCATCTTCGATTCCCAGCATGTTGGAAACGCGTTCGTGCTGAACGACGCAATATTGGCAATTGTTGCGCTGGGTCGCTTTCAGGATCAGCAGTTCCTTGGTCTTCCAGTCGATCACTCCGTCCTTGAGAATGGCCATGATCAGATCGGTGAAAACCGTTCCGTATTCCGGTTGATGTCCAAACACCTTGAAGATGTTGAGCAACGCCTGAAAACGCTCTTCGGCCTTGTCATAGAAGGCGATCGTGGTGGCATCAGCCTGTTCGCGTTCGACATATGAGACAGTCATTTTTGTTCCTTCCCTGTTTTGAACGATCATTCCAAATAGACCAAAAAAATATTATTCCAGCATCGCCCTGGCCTGAGACGTGATGGTTTCGCGGGTACTCTGATCGGCTCCGGATCGAGCCAGAACACGCAAACCCAGAAAAAGGCTGAGCAAGGCTTTTGCGGTCTTGGCTGACGTCAATGACGGGCTGAGTGCTCCGGATTCCTTACCGTTTTCAATCATACGGCCAAAGAACGCCTCTACTTCCTGAAAACTCGCCTGAACCAGCATGCCGATTTCGGGATCATGCGGAGACAATTCAAGTGCCGTGTTCACCAACAGGCAACCGGCCGGCTTTCCGTTCTTGCCGATACCGGCCGCAGCCGCATCGAAAACGGCAATGACAGACTCAACCGGCTCATGTTTCCTGCTGATCTTGTCAAGAAAGTCCGACCGGTGTCGACGGTCATAGTGCCGCAACGCCTCGACAAACAGACCGCGCTTGCCGTCAAAAGCGGTGTACAGGCTGCCGCGGTTGATCCCGGTGGCCTTGACGAGGTCGGCGACAGAAGTGCCTTCATAACCACGCGCCCAGAAAGCGTGCATGGCCCGCTCCACGACGTCGGTCTGATCGTACTGCTTTTCCCAGGGCATTGCCGGTCCTTTTTTTCAATCATACGCGTTTGGAACGATCGATCCAGAAAAAAATTGTCGGGTCGCGAACCCTTTTAGGTGGCTGCGGTGTCTTTCAATCAGCAACATCGAAAAAAGGACCCCGCTTATGACCTTCAATTACAAGACTGCACTGATCATTGGTGGCAGCAAAGGCACCGGCCGCGACATTGCCTTGAAACTTTCCGAAAAAGGCGCGCGTACCGTTGTGGTCGCACGCACTGTGGCCGACCTGGATGCGCTCAAGAGCGCAGCGCCGTTGATCGAAACGATTGCTCTGGATGCGGCCGATGACGGTGTCGCTAAAAAACTGATTGCCGAAATTTCGCCGGACTTGCTGATCCTGGCGGGCGGACATCAGCCAAAGATGCAGACCCTTTCTGAACTCTCCTGGACCGAATTCAGCGGAGCATGGAACACCGACACAAAAATCGCATTTGAGTTCACCAAGGCGGCGCTGCTCGCGCCAATGGAAAACGGTGGAACCATCGTCAGTTTCGCCAGTGGCGCGGCAATCGGCGGGTCGCCGATGTCCGGTGGCTATGCTGGCGCCAAGAGGATGCAGCATTTCGTTGCCAATTACGGGAAATGGGAGGCAGATCGCCGCGGACTCGGCCTGAACTTCTGTACCATCTATCCCAAACAGCTGATCGCCGGTTCCGATATCGCCAATGACGCCTCGACGGCATACGCTGAGGCGCGATCGATGTCGCAGGAGCAGTTTATGAGCCAATGGGAAACACCGTTGACGCCCGGGATCATTGGAGACCAGGTGATGGGCCTTCTGGCCGGTGACCAGGATGGCAATTCCGGTGCCTACGGAATTACCGGAACCGGCATGGAGAAAATGGACTGACGATGCCGGCTGAAACACCAGAAGAAGCAGGATTGGCCGGGTTTGAATCAGCTCTGCCAACCCTGCGGCCGGAGTTGCACCGCTACTGTGCGCGGATGACCGGGTCAGTCATTGACGGCGAAGACGTTTTGCAAGAAGCGCTGTTCAAAGCGGCACAAGCCTTGCGGGACGGCGCTGCAGTTGAAAACCTGCGTGCGTGGCTGTTTCGAATTGCCCACAACGCCGCATTGAATTTCATACGCTCCCGCAACAATGAGACGGCCATGAAAGACATTGTTCGCCAGGACCTGCCATCCTTCGACGAGATGCCAACGCACAGCGAAACGGCTGAAAACCTGCGGCCGTTCCTGAAACTGACGCCGAAGCAGCGCAGCACCGTGATTCTGCGCGATGTGCTGGGTTACACGGCGGCGGAAGTAGCGGAATTGACCGACAGTTCTGTGGATTCCGTCAAATCCGCGCTGCATCGAGGACGCGATGTGCTCAAGCAAAATGATTCCGGAAATGATCTTTCGTCCGAACCGCTGCCGCCGTCCGATCAGGAGAAACTCGAGCTTTATGCAAGATGTTTCAATGCCCATGATTTTGACCAGTTGCGCGATATGCTTTCAGCTGAAGTGCGTCTGGAACTGGTTTCGCTCGAGAGGCGCCAAGGCAGGGAAGCGGTCGGTGGTTACTATTCAAATTACAGCAAGCGCCTGGACTGGATCATGGCGCCCGGGTTGGTCGAAGGCAGGGCGGCCTTGCTGGCGTTTGACCGGGAGGATCCGGCCAGTCCACCGATCTACTTCATTCTGTTGGAGTTCAAGGATGACAATGTTCTGACGATCCGTGATTTTCGCTACGCCCGATATGCGATGGCAGACGCGCAGTGGGAACGCTTGTGACAGGGGGGCAGACCGCTCGAACGGATTCAGCTTACAGCTATGTCAAAATGCAGCACATCCTCGCGAATGCCCAGTTTTGAGTAGAGCGCGATTGCCGGGTCGTCGCCATAGTCGGCTTGCACGAAAATGACATGTGCCCGGTAGGACGGGGCAATATTCTTCAGTTCGCAGATCAGCGCCGTTGCGATTCCCCTGCGTCGGTACGTTGCCGACACAGCCAGGTCATAGATGTAGATCTCGCTACGCTCCTGCTCGAACTTTGGAAGTACATAAGCGGCAAGCCCGCCAACAACATCACCCTCCACCAGTGCCGCCAGCGAAATGAAATGATCGCTGCCCAGCAGGCGTTCTAGATAGGAAGAGCCGGGTCTGGCACGGCCATAAGTCCCGACCTCCTCGAAAGCCTCACCGAACATTTTCAGCATGGCGTTCATCATGGCGAGATCTTGTGAGGAGAGCCTGTGGATGTTGAATGGTGGTGGAGATGACGGTTCGGACATGAATTCCTGCAGAAGATATGGGAACGCTGTCGAAACTGCATCCGGATTGCGGTGTCAATCGGGCACCGCAATCCGGGTCGACGGTCTATGACCTAATCTCTCCTGATCACCTACAATGCCGAAACGAACCGCGAAAGATCGGCATTGAAACGTTTCGGATCCTCGATAAACGGAGCGTGCCCCAATCCGTCGTAGATGATCCGCTGTGTTGATCCGCCGCTGCCATCAATCAGTTCTTTCATGATCTCGGTCGAGCGTGGAAGCACATGCTGATCTTTCGAACCGTGCAGGAACAGCACCGGCACCTTGATTATCCTTAGCGTTGGCGAGTGATCGAGGGGGCCACCCTGCACAAATCTGTCAATCACCATCGCGCGTCGCACATATGGTGGTGTCTGCAGGTTATAGGCCAGAGCTTCATCAGCGATCGCAGCGGGCAGAGGCGATCCTGGAACCATCTCGAGAAATCTTTTGGTTCCCGCGAGTTGCCGGTCGTAGTCACCGCAGTTTTTGGCTGCATCGCAACCGTCCAGATCAGCGCCTGGGGGACCGGCCGGAATGCCGGCCATCGGACCGGTGTTTTCAATTACACCCGGACCAAGCACCGGTTCGGGTCCGCCTGCCTCGGGTGGGCGGAGGTCAAGATTGTATCCTGTTGCGACGAAGACCATGGCGGAGAGCTTGTCCTGGCCATGAACCTGTACATAGTCGAGCACCGGCAGCCCGCCATAGGACCAGCCGACCAGGACAAAGCCATCGAGTCGCTTCGCCGCCACCACGGCTGCAATGTCATCGGCCCAAAGCTTGCTGGCAATGTATTTGGCAGGATCTTCCGGTTTTGCCGAATAACCATGGCCGCGCAGATCAAAGGCGATCAGCCGATGGGTGTTCGCCAGATCGCTATCGAGCTGCTGGCGCCACGACGCGGCGCTTTGCGAGAATCCGTGGACGAACAGAAGCGCCGGTCCGTCGGGATTGCCGCTTTCAACAACAGACAGGTTGACGCCATCCGGAGCCATAACCATTGACCTCTGCAAACCGTCTGCACTGGCTGCAAATGCGCCTGTCGCGAAGATACACGCCAGGGCGAGTTTCTTGATCATATTCAACTGCGATCCTCCCGTTCAGTTGAGACGGATAAAATTCTATGGAATATTCAGGGCCTGGCACAATCGCTATAAATAGCGATGCGCGAACTGGGCGAGCTTGACCATGAACGCACAGGATCTGAAGGATCTGGCCTTTGTTGCGCACGAACTGGCGCAGCCGGATTCGCGACCGATTTTGACACGAAAGCGATTATCCGAACGGCTGCTGTCACTATTTAAGGCAGATTTTCTTGGCCAGACCCAGTGGAACAGCGAAAAGGGCGTCTTTGAAAAACCGATCTGCTATAATCGGGATGAGGACATGTCGCTGGCATACGAGAGCCATTTCCAGTTCTGCGATCCACTCTCTCACACCATCCGTGGCCAGCCATCAGCAACAGCCACCTACGATGTGATTTCGCGCGCGGCGCTTGAGAAAACCGAATATTTTGCCGACTTTCTTCGTCCCAACAATGTCGCCCACGGTCTCGATCAGTATCTGTTTGATGCCGGGCGGAACATCGGAGACTTGAGGGTCTGGCGCAAATCCGCCTCTCGTGAGTTCACACAACGCGAAAAGCACTTGTTGGCGGCGCTCCGCCCAATGCTCAAGAATGCCTATCTGTCGATGCTCAGCGAGGACCGATTGGAAGAAGCGGTTAGTCGCACCGATAGTCTTGCGATTGCATTTTCGGCTGAATTGGATCGCAAAGTGTTCTCTCCAGCATTGCTCGTCTGGATCGCCGGAGAAGCCGGACTCAGCGAAAGCCAGGTTCTCGATTGTGTCATGACGGCTGTTTGCCGTGGTGACCAGTTTGCCTGTTTCGAGCGCTTCAATGTAAAAATTGCCAGAAGGAACGTGTCACATCAGTCGTATTGCGCGGTCATGTGCACCATTTTACCGAAATACGGCCTGGACGCAGCGGAAGCACCGACACGGCGGGAGTTGCAGATTGGCTTTCTTATTGCCGAGGGATGGACCGACCGCGAAATTGCCGAAGACTTGGGGATTTCCTATTGGACGGTTCGGACCCATGTCGGGAATCTGCTGCGGAAACTGAATGTCAGGAACCGGGTTGAACTGGCAGGACATCATTATCTGAGCGGTCCAAAGTCCATAATCTGAAACGTGGCCCGGCCAGATGCACGTGACGCGTTGGTTCGGTCAGGGTCGCATCAATTCGTTTCGTTGAGGATTTTCTCAATTTCCGCGGCGATGCTGAAGGTGGGCACGGCGATCCCGAACGGATTGCCGTCAGCGACAGCGCTACCGGTAAAAACGGCGACAATGATCGCCTGATCGCCCGTCAGCATCATGACGGGTCCACCTGAGTCTCCCGACATGGCCGCACATCGCACGATCATGACGTTACCGTTGGCAAATTCCGGTCCGTGACAATCCTCATCGACCGAGAGGACATGCTGGCGGATTGCCGGGTAGCCGGCCAGTGCAAGGGTCGCATTGTTCGGCAAGTTGTTTACCAGACCGTCGCTGTCCAGTCCTGACCAGCCAAGAAAACCGGTTTTGTCACCAATTGGCTGTTGAAGTTTCAAAAGTGCCCAGTCTTCGGCTGGCTTGTAGCGGAACACACCACTTTCCGCATTGTGAGAATGCGAGAGCGAGTAACTGACAACAGTCGAACGTGCCGTCTGGAGACCGCGTTGATAGCCGGCGAGAAAATGGATCCTGTTCGGGCGAATCCAGGTCTTTCGGGTTCCGTCGTAAAGGCAATGGGCGGCGGTCAGAACGATGCGCCTGCCGATCAGAGCCCCGGTACAATGTTGTCGGGTCCGGTATCCGGAAAAATTGACCCGTCCGATGGCATTCCATGGAGAGGTGGATGCATCCACGATCCTTCGGGCGCGCACCGCATCGCATCCGGTCGCCAGCTCACTGCCATTGCCGCACAAGGCATTCCAGACTGGCCGAAATGTGAGAGCTGCAGCCCCTTCGCCCGCCGTGCCCTGATCGATAGGACCAATCAGACAGAACATTGTCAGTATCGCGAAGGTGACTCCACGCGATCGATGCGGGTTTCGGCGCATCGACTCCATTCCACATTGTCCGTGTGCCTGTTCCATCGGCGCTGGATGATAGGCATGCCGGCCGGATTGGCAATCCAATACGCCTGCCCGGTCCGTATTGGGTCAGAGCGCAGCCAAGCCGGCTACGCTCTGGCACTGGTCTCAGGCAGCCAGGCGAACCTCCTCGCCACGCTCGACAAAGGCCTTGTTGCCGTCGAGCAGTTTGCCCAATAATTTGCGAAATTGCGGTTTCATCATCGGTACCATCAGCTTTCCCAGAAGGCCGAATTTCGGTTTGAACTCCATGGTCATCGTGACTTCGCTGCGGTCGGGTCCGAGAGATTTCAGATCAAAGCTGGCGACGGCCGATTTCAGTGGCAATGTGCCGTTGTAGACGTCGATAACCAGCCGACGGTGCGGCGCATATTCGACGATGCGCTCCTGAATGTAGTTCTTGCCGTCAGAAAGATCGCATTGGCGTTCCGCGCCAATCCCGGTCTTGGCGCTGCCATCAAGGATGAACGATCCTTTGAGATTGGGATTGAAGCGGTAGATCGCGCCAAAATCATCCCACGAGGCCCAGAGCTTGTCGAGCGGCGCATCTACTGTGCGGGTTACTGATACTTTTGCCATTGTTAAATCTCCTTGTTTTGCAGGTCAGTTGCGGCGCAGCCAGTCGGCGATGCCCTGTCCGATCAGTTGCGGATGGTCTTCCTGGAGGAAATGCTGTCCGGCGCCGAGGAACCGGGTTTCGATGTTTTTGAGATTGTCGGTCAGCCATTCGGCGGCGGCCGGCGGGATCAACGCTCCCGGGTCGGCGTAGAACATCAGTTTCGGAATATTGGATTGCAGCAACCAGGCGCTGTTCGCGCCGATTGTCCGGGCGACACCGGCGGGGCTGTTGGCAATCGGAATTTCGCGTGGCCATTGCAGCGTTGGCAGACGGCTTTGGGGTGTCGGGTAGGGTCGGCGATAGGCTTCCATGACATCAGCCCCGAGGGGTGTCGCCACGCCCATCTTGGCCAGGATGGTCTCGACAAAGAAGTTCTCCCCAAGCACCATCTGTTCGCCGGAGCCCTTGGTCCGTAGCGTCCGGAACAGATCGCCAAACGGTCCCATCGCCTCGTAACTTTCGAACGGGAAAGCCGGTGGTACCATTGCTTCCATGAACACCAGTCCGGCAATCCGATCTGGATTTTCGCGGGCATAATGCAGGCCCAGAGACGACCCCCAATCATGAATCACAAGAATGACATCGGAGAGGTCGAGCGCATCGAGCAGGGCGTGCAGATGTTGTGCGTGATCTTCATAAGTGTAGGAGATCTTCGGCTTGTCGCTGTCGCCCATACCGATCAGGTCGGGAGCGATCGCCCGGCGTGAACCGGTAACATAGGGAATGATGTTGCGCCACAGATAGGACGAGGTCGGATTGCCGTGCAGGAACAGCACCGGCTGTCCCGATCCTTCATCGACATAGGCCATGTCCGATCCGAGGATGTTTTTCCGTTTCTTCTTGAACGGAAATGCAGCCGAAGGAGCAGATGCCGACATGGCTGCCGATTGGGCAGAAGCGCTGTCAAATCCGGCCAGCAATGCGCCTGCGGTCCCAGTGCCAGCCATCAGAAAGTCTCGACGGTGCATGATGATCTCCTCGTTGAAGGTGGTGGAAACCTCAAGATAGGTGGAAGAAAATTGTTTCGCTATTGACAAAATCAACTCATATTGGAACGTATATGTTCCAATTGCCGAGATAGCAGGATGCCGCGTTCATGGAAATGGATTCACCGGAAAGCTGGGCGGACCTGCCGTACTTCCTGGCGGTAGCCCGTACAGGTTCGCTGCGTGCGGCGGCGGACAGATTGGGTTCGACCCATGCCACCGTGCGGCGGCGGCTGAACGCTCTGGAACGCAGCTACAATGTTCGTCTGTTCGATCGGTCGGTCGACGGGCTGGCCCTCACCGCCGCCGGCCGGGAAATCCTGCCACGCGCCGAAGCGGCCGAGCGCGAAGTCGTTGCGGCGCGTCGGCAGCTGGGCGGGCTCGATCTGGAGGCGGCGGGGCTGGTTCGGGTTTCGATCCCGCCAAGCCTTGCCTATGACGTGCTTTCACCGGTGTTTGCCGCATTCGCAAAAACCCATCCGGAAATCGAGCTGGAAATCATCGTCACCAACCGATTTCAGGATCTGGCCCGGCACGAGGTCGATGTGGCTGTTCGCGTGGCATTCGAAATCAGCGACGATGTTGTCGGCAGACGCGTGCTGCAATATGCCAAGGGGATTTACGCATCACAGGACTATTTAGACGCCCATTTTGCCGATCGGGGGCCAAAGGGGGAGGGCCTTACCTGGATCGGCTGGGGTGACAGCGATCCCTTGCCGGAATGGGTGCGGACATCGCCCTTTCCAAAAGCCCGTATCCGCCATACCGCCCGTGAGGGTGTTCTGCAGATGAATCTTGTGCGCTCCGGCCTGGGAATGGCGCATCTGCCCTGTTATCTCGAAGCCGCCTATCCCGATCTGCAACGCGTGCCGGGCACCGAAGCCGAACTTGATCGAAGCATCTGGCTGCTGCTTCATGCTGACCTGAAACGGACAACACGGGTGCGATTGTTCGTCGATTTTCTGGCCGGGAAATTGCGCGAACAGCGTAGAATGTTCCTCGGACCGCTGGCGTAGAGAACGGGAAACGGAATGGCGGAGCACAGTCTCAAAGCTGAAGAAACTGCAGCGCAACTGGCTGCATTCCGGGGTCGGATAATCGCGCTGGCCTTTATCGCCGTGCTGATCACCTTTCTCACCACCTGGCCGGGACCGCTATTTCCCTACGGTCTGCTGCTGCTGTTTCTTGTGAACGGATTTGCTGCCTATCGCATCGCACTTGCGCCCTGGGGACGGCCCTGGCACCAATATGCCTTTGTCTCGATCGATACCGCGCTACTCACTTTTACGCTGCTTTATCCAAATCCGCTTCTGCCGATTGATTTGCCGGTCCAGTTCAATCTGCGCAACGGCGCCTTTATCTATTTTTTCGTCATTCTGGCCGGGCTGGCCTATGTCTATCGTCCGCAACTGGTGCTGTGGGGCGGGGTCTCCGCGGCGGTATTCTGGAGCATCGGCATTTACTTGATCATGCAACAGCCGGGCAGCTTCTGGCAGGACCTCGAATACAATGATTTCAACGCCTTCCTGAAGATTTATGCATCACCGACATTTGTTGATATTGGCGTCAGAGTTCAGGAAGTGGTGGTGTTTCTGATTGTTTCCGGACTGCTGGCCCTGACTGTGAGTCGCGCGCGGGCGATTGCGATGAGGCAAGCCAATCTGGCGCAGGAACGGGCCAACCTTGCACGGTATTTTCCAAGCCAGACGGCTGATCTTCTCGCCTCGCAGACCGATCCGTTTTCCACCCCGCGAGAACACAATGCCGCGGTGCTGTTCGCCGACCTTGTCTCCTTCACGGCATGGTCGCAGAAGCGGTCGCCAACCGAAACCATTGCCCTGCTGAGGGATGTGCATCGGCTGCTGGCCGAGATCGTCTTTCGCAATGGCGGAACGCTGGACAAATTCGTCGGTGATGGGCTGATGGCAACCTTCGGAACGCCGCGGCCCGGTGATAGAGATGCCTCCAGCGCTCTTTCCACAGCTTTTCAACTGGTGGACGGCTACGAGGCCTGGAGCACGACAAGCAAAAACCGGGACATGCCGAAACTCTCTGTCGGGGTTCATTATGGTCCGATTGTCATGGGCGATATCGGTACCGACGACCGGCTGGAATTTGCGGTTCTTGGAGACACGGTCAATGTCGCCAGCCGGCTTGAGAGCGCAACACGGGAACTTGGCTGCCGTTGCCTGTTGAGCCAGGAACTCGTCACTGCTGCAGAGGCGGAAGACATAAACGGAATCGAAACCTATCGTGACCGTTTGGACAAACGCACAGCGATTGCGCTTCGCGGACGCAGCGGTGAAATCAGCGTCGTCATCGTGAAGTGATCCATGAGCAAAATTGCCGGAGCAGTTCAGGAAACAAGTACAACCACACCGTCGCGACGGCTGTCTCCAGCCCCTGAAAGATTCCCCTCTCGATCAATACTGGTGACATGAACTCCGCCAAAGAACATGTTGGGTTCCGGCCAGGCCCGGTGGTCGGGGAACGCTTCGCACAGCATCTGCCGCTCGGCGGGATCGAACAGATCCTCAAAATCCAGGTGGCCGCCTTCAACGTGCAGCCTTGGTGCCGTGATGGCGTCTTCAAGGTTTTTGTCCAGCAGGCAATGCTGCGCGATAACCTGGCTAATGGCGGACCTGATGCGGTTGGATCCGCCCGAACCGAGTGCGATTATGCCGCCGTCGCCGGTTTCGATCAGTGACGGGCACATCATCGAAGACAGTCTGGTGTCAGCTGGCCAGTCGCCTGTCAGATGCGGATTGACGTCCTCTTCGCCGAGGATGTTGTTCAGCATGAAACCGAATTCGCCGACCAGTTCGCCATTGCCCTCACCATTGGAAACGGTGATGGCGCATGCATTTCCGCTGGCATCGATTGTCGAAATATGAGTGGTTCCGCGCTGCCGTATCGGAGCCTTCAGCAGGCTGCCAAGATCGGAACCGGCCGCCCTGCGGGCACGATCGGTCTCGTCGAGCGCACGGGCAATGCCGATGACGCTTGGCATTTCGAGATTTGCAAGACTATGGGCAATCAGGGTGCCGCTTGCAGCTGGAAGCGGATTGAGATGTACCTTCGCCGATCCAATTTGAATCGAAAGTGGTGCGCGTTCCATCGCCTGGTAAGCCGCAAGGTCCTGCAGGGACAGATTGCCGGATTCGGCCTGGTTTTCTGCAACGGATTTCCCGACTGGACTTGACGTGAAACCGCTGCGGCTGAGTATCTCGAGAGCATCCGCCATGCCTGGGTTCCAAAAGGTTTCACCGGCTTGCGGCAGGATTCCAGACGGTGCGAACAGTCTGCCTGCCGTTCTGGTGGCAGTCAGGATCGGACGGACGACTGTCGAAAGATAGTACTGGTAGGGTGTGATGGTGATGCCATTGCGGGCAGCTTTGATGGCCGGTGCAAACAACTCAGCCAGCGGCACGATGGCGCCCTGTCGGTGAAGATGTTCGATTCCTGCGAAGAATCCCGGTGTCGCAGATGTGGCGGGTCCGATATGAAATGCCTGGGTAGCAGTTCCGAAATCGGCGTGGATCTCGTAGCTTCCCTCCTGTCCCGGTTGGCGGCGCTCAATCGGAGTCTGAGCGAAAAAATCGATCAGCGAGACGGCTCCACTCCCACCGCTTTTCAACATGGCAAAGCCACCGCCGCCGGGGGATGACAGAACCGGTTCACAGACACAGGACATGGCAAGCGCCGCTATGCCAGCGTCAATGGCGGTCCCGCCATTGCACAGGATATCCGCTCCGGCATTCGCGGTCAGTTGATGGCCTGCGGCAATGACGCCCCTGGAAGTCTTTTTGCCCATGAAGAGGGTTTAATCCGTCGCGAGCCGAATGCCAGAAAATCTTGTCAGTCGTGGTGCGAAATTCGGGCAATGGGCAGCCGGGTTCATTAATCGGTGGCGCTGTGTTACAGATTCACCTGTGTTCAACAAATGAAAGGAGGTGATCCAATGTCGAGTGAGGTTATCGGGAGACACACGGGTCTTTGTGGCTTTACAGGAGCGCTGGAGCAGCCTCTGACGGTTCGGTAGAGCAACGGAATCATTTTGATGATTCGAGATTGGTGTGACCCAGTCTCACGAGGGGCCGCGAAAGCGGCCCCTTTTGTTTGCGCCTGGCCGGACTTCCTCAAAGAACCTGACAGGATTCCTCGAACTCGAAACGCGACCCGCGCGGATAATGTTTGCCCGGATCGGCATATCCGAGGGAGCACAGGAAGTTTGAGCGCACATGGGTTCCAGCAAAAAACTCCTGGTCGATGCGGGCATTGTCAAAGCCCGACATCGGGCCGCAGTCGAGACCGACTGCGCGCGCTGCCAAGATAAAATAGGCGCCCTGCAGCGTCGAATTGCGAAAAGCCGTTACCTGCGCGGCAATTTCATTGTCTTCGAATATCTTCCTGTTCTCCGGTGCGTGCGGATAGAGCCTCGGCAGATACTCAAAGAACTCCATGTCCTGGCCGATTATGGCTATGACCGGCGCGGATTGCGCCCGGCGAACATTGCCGTCGAACAGGGCCGGCAGTAGCCGATCTTTTGCCTCCGGTGTGGTCAGGAATGCGATCCTGACTGGAAAACCGTTCATCGAAGTCGGGCCCCATTTCATCAGATCGTAGATCTCGCTTAACAGGCTCATTTCGACGGGTTCGTCGCGAAACAGATTTGCCGTGCGGGCTTCGGTGAACAGCAGGCGGCGGCCGGCTTCATCCAGTTGAGCGGACATTGTTTTCAAAATCCTCCACGAGTTATTTCGGTCAATGCAGGAAAGACAACCAGCAGGGCTGTCACCACGACCATGACCAGTACAAAGGGAAACGCGCCCTTGAATATCTCTCCCAGTTTGATCTGTGTATTTCCAAGCGCTGCTTTCACCACATACACAGTCAATCCGAGAGGCGGGGTCAGCAATCCGATCTCCACAGCTACAATGGTCACCACGCCGAACCAGATCAGATCGGTATTGAATGCTGCAAGTGTAGGCAGAATCAATGGCAGGGTGATCAGCATGATCGATACGCTGTCGAGCACCATTCCCATGATCAGAACGATCAGAAGATAGACCAGAATGATGCTGTAGAACCCCAGTTCGGCAGCGATCAGCAGGTCGATGACGGAATTTGGCAGGCCGCTCAACGCGATCATGCGCGTGTACATATTGGCGCCGATGATCAGAAACAGGATCGCAACCGAGACATGACCTGTGTCAATCAGCACTTTCCAGAATTTGCGAAACGAGATCAGGTCGGGCGTGAACACGGCCTTGATGCAGACGATGACAAGCGCAAACAGCGCGCCGACAGCACCGGCTTCGGTCGGCGTGAAAACGCCGCCATAGATGCCGCCGATGACCGTGACCACCAATACGGTGATTGGCGTCATTTTGATCAGAGCGGACATCGGCGTTTCGCTGTGAGGTGGCTTGCGCGTCCATGAAGACGGCGCGCGTGAGACATCGGGTATTCTCAGCCGGCCGACGAAGTCCGGCATCCAGCGCGCCATGGCAAGGATGGCCAAGCAAAAACCGAGCGACAGCAGAATGCCTGGCAGGATCGCTGCGTTGAACAGCGCCCCGACCGAGACTTCGGCGATGACGCCGAACACGATCAGCAACAGCGATGGCGGAATCAGCATGCCAAGAACCGACGAGCCGGCGACGACGCCGACCGAAAAGCGTGGCGTGTAACCATATTCCAGCATCGGCGGCACCGAGACCTTTGTGAACACCACGGCTGAGGCGATCGAGACGCCGGTGATGGCTGCAAAAATGGCGTTGGCGATGACGGTTGCAATACCGAGACCACCAAGAATCCGTTGCAACAGCCATTGGCAAACATCGAACGTGTCGCGGCCAATATTGCCGATATTGACGAGCATGCCCATCAGCACGAACAGAGGGATCACCCCGAACAACTGATCCTGGATTGCTCCGGCCGAGGCTATTTTCAGCAGGTTGACGGCTCTGTCGAAATCATCGCGGATGAACCATGTGCCGACGAATGACAACAGGATCATCACCGTACCGATATGCATGCCGGCCAGGATCAGAACCAGCATGGCGAGGATCAGCATCAGGGCGATGACGATGGATGACAGTTCCGGACTGAGGATCAGAGCTCCGAGCGCCAGGAATGCCACAAGCGCGGTTGTCGCCAGCCAACCCTTGGGTCTGCCGGTTTTGGCATCCGGATGATCGGGTTCGTCGGTGATTGCCTTTCTGAGGTAATCCAGACTCTGAATGACGAATTCGATGGTGGTGATGGTGGCGCAAAACGCCATGATGGCGCGGAACGGCCAGACAAGCACCACGAGTTCGCCTTGCTGGCCGAAATATTCGCCAGTTTGGTAGGCCTCGAGCGCATCCGGTATCAGGCCGTAGGATATCAACGCGAATGCAACAGCGCCGAGGGCGTGAAAGATCGCATTGTAGATGGCTGCGGAAACCGGCCGGTTTATCAGCAGAAATTCGAGAAAGGCATCGGCCCGGGTCAGCTTTTTGCGGCGCAGGGCGTTGGCCATCTGCAGGAAGACAATGGCGACGATTGAATAACCGACAAATTCCGGGACGCGCGGCAGGGGTTTGGAATAGAAGCCGCGCGAAAAAACATCCGCGCAGATGAGGAACATCAATCCGGCAATCCATAGTGTGCCGATGATGTTCAGCAGGCTGCCAAATGCACCGAATGGATGCGCAGGCGTCCGGCCTTTCCACCACAGGTCTGGCGAAAAGGCAGATGGAAAGGGCCGCTGCGGAGGCAGACCAACCGCGGCGGCTATGGTTTTTCGGAAAGGATGCAAACTCTGTGTCCGTCAGCCGCCCCAGTTCCGCGGCGCCTCGAAACCCATCTCCTTCATGCCGGCCAGATAGGCTGTCAGCACCTCTCCAGCCGCTCCACCGGAGGCATCGCGCCAATCGGCGGCAAGGTCCGGCATCGCATTGACCCATTTTTCCTTCTCGGCCTGCGGCATGTCGGTGACGGTCGCACCGGCATCTTTCATCAGACCTTCGAATTTACTGGCGACAGCCATCAATATGCCGGCATGTTTGGCGGTGTATTCAGCGCCAAGTGTGCGGAAGGTCTCTTGTACGTCCGGAGAAAGCTTGTCCCAGGTACTTTTGTTGATCGCCAGTCCGCCGGTCATCTGCGCACCCAGTCCGACCTTGGTAATGTTTGGTGCGACTTCGAACAGCTTGAACGGAAACGCGCCGGAAAACGCGATCAGGACGCCATCGGCCACGCCGGTTTTCAGCAGATTGTAAAAATTGGGCAATCCGGCATTGACCGGAGCAGCGCCGCTGCCTTTCAACCAATTGCCGACGGAGCCTGCAGAAATGATCTTCTTTCCATCCAGATCGGCAAATCCGCTGATCGGTTCGCGCGTCAGAAGATGATAGGTCTCGATACCGGAGGCGCCGAGAAAAACCGTATCCTGCTTTTCCCACGCGGCATTCAGCGCTGGCATGTCAGCGTGAAGCTTGTTGATCAGGCCGAGCATTTTCGGCAGGTCGTCGGAGACGAACGGCGTGTAGTAGGAGACGTTCTGAAGCGGCATCTTGCTTTCTTCCCACAGCGTCCCGACCCAACCAAGATCCGTCAACCCGTCCGAAACGGCTTCAAGCGTCTTGTCGAATTTGTAGAGTGCGCCACCATAGCTTTCGGTCCAGTTGATGCTGGTCTCAGATCCGGCTGCCTGCAGGCGGGTATTGCTTTCTGGCACAAAATGATCCTTCAGCACACCGACCCAAGGGACGGTGGTCGGATGACTTGAAGCCATGGTGAGTTTGATGGATTTGGCGGCGTGCGCCAATCCCGGCAGCAGCGATGAAGCGGCTGTCGCGGCCAGCGCCGCGTTGAATGCCCGTCGGTTGATGTTCATTGTCTTTCCTCCCTTTTTGATGGTCCGGCGGCTGGTTCAGCGCACCGGTGGTTCTCCAAAATACGCTTTCTCGATGAGCCGGCGAACAAGACCCCGTTCGATCGGTCTTGGGTTCCAATAGGGGCTTTTGACCGCCAGATCGGCTGCCCGGTCAATGCCGTCTTCCGGCATTCCCAGTTCCTTCAAGGTGATCGGTGCGCTCAATGCCCTGGCGAATTCAAACAGTCCCAGGCCAGGCTTTTCGACACCAAACGCATCGGCAAGCGGGGCCAAAAGATCCGGAACCACGGCCGCGTTGTAGGCGACCGCATGGGGCAGGATTACGGTATGGGTCTCTGCATGCGGCAGATCGAAAGTTCCGCCAAGCGTGTGGCAAAGTTTATGGTGCAGTGCCATTCCGACGCTGCCAAGCACCGAGCCGCACAGCCATGCGCCGTAAAGAGCCTGCAAGCGGGCATCGGTATTTTTCGGATCGTCTTTGATAACCGGCAGGGCACCGACCAGTGCCCGCGCGCCCTCGGCCGCCATCAGGGTCGCCATCGGATTGCGGTCTTTGGCATAGAGTGCTTCGGCTGCATGGGCGATGGCATTGATGCCGCTGGTCACACTCATCGCAACCGGTAGATCACGCGACTCCAGTGGATCATAGATAACCACTTCCGGCAGCACGGCTGGGCTTTTCAAGGTGGTCTTTCGACCGTTCTCGGTCTGCCCAAGTATTGGCGTGACCTCTGACCCTGCATAGGTTGTTGGAATGACGATTTGCGGCAAGTCGGTGCGATAGGCGATAGCCTTTCCAAGCCCGGTGGTCGAACCGCCGCCAAATGCGATGGTGCAATCGGCCTTGAGATCATTGGTGATGCTCAAGGCCTTTTCTGTAACGTCCACCGGAGTATGCATGGCCGCCTCGGAAAAAACTCCGACGGTCGCAGTTCCAAGGTCGCCAGCCAGCCGTTCTGCATCGCCGTTTTGAAATGGCGTCGATAAAACCAATGCGCGCGAACAGCCGAGATCGGAAAGTACTTCTGCCGTGCGGCTCACGCTGCCTTCGCCGAAAATGATCCGGCTGGGATTTCCTTGATATTCGAATGCCTGCTGCATCGCCTTACGCGTTCGCCGGGGCAAGCACCAGATCGGCCTCGACCTGCCAGAACGGGTTCGGCAGGCCGAGTTCCCCTGCCTTTTGTGCATCATCAACCTGTACGAAATCACTGATCAGACTTCGTTTCACGCCAAATACGGCATCATTCGTGAGGTAGGGGTCGCCGCCGTCGAAAATGTGGGTGACAACCGTGTCAAAGCCGGGCGCCGAGACAATGAAATGTAGATGTGCCGGGCGCATGTGGTTTCGGCCCAGTCCGCCCAGCAATTGCCCGACCGGACCGTCATTGGGAATGCCGTAGTAGGCCGGTTTGACGGCCTTGTACCAGTAGCGCCCGTCCTCTTTCGTGGTAAAAATACCGCGCAGATTGTGTTCCGGCTGCACGTCGGGCTGCTGGTTGTCGTAAAATCCGTCATGGCTGGCCTGCCAGACGTCGATGGCCGCTCCAGCGACCGGATTGCCCTCAATATCCAGCACTCGGCCGCTGACGGTCAGCGGCTCGCCTTCATCGAGGTCGGCGATGCTGGAACCCATTTCACGGTGCGGGACATCTTCGACGTGGAACGGACCGAGCACCGTGTTTTCGGTTGCGCCGGATGGGCGACGGGAATTGATGGTATCCACTAGCATCGAGACACCGAGCACGTCGGACATCAGGATCCATTCCTGCCGTTTGGCGTCGCTGATCTGTCCCGTCGCCGTCAGGAACCCGATGGCCTGTTCCCATTCGGCCATTGTCGGCTCTGTTTCCTTGACGAAGGCGTGGAGATGGGTGATGGCGGATTGCATGACCTCGGCCAGACGACGGTCGGGTGCATCGCGCATGCGGTCGATGACGGTTTCGGCGGAATTTTCTTCAGTGAAATACGCGATATTGTCAGCCACGGACATTCAGCCCACTCCTCCGATCGGATAACTCATGATTTCTGAGGAGCAATTTAGAGGCTGTACATCTTGCAGAATAATACTAATGCAGTAAAAAATGATATCGAGTTGATATGAATTTGGATCCGAAACACCTGTTTGCCATCGCCTCGATCGACCGCACCGGCGGGTTGACCGGAGCCGCGCGCGAACTCCACACGTCACAGCCGGCACTGTCGCGGCTGGTGACCGATCTGGAAGCGCGACTTGGCGCGCCATTGTTCGACAAGCGCGTGCGCCCTTGGAGGCTGACGGCGCTTGGAGTGTCGCTGGCGCAACAAGGCCAGGTGATTCAGGTCGCCCAGGAGCGCGCCGGACGGGCGGTCGAACAGTTCCTGGTTGGTGATGATGGTGTCATCCGCGTCGGTGGAACGCCGTTCTTCGTTGACGCCATCGTGTCCGGGATGGTGGCGGAATTTCAAAAGTCATTTAGCAATATCCGGGTCGACCAGAGTTACGGTTATCCGGATCAGTTGATCAAGTTGCTGCTCGGCGGTGAAATCGACGTGGCAATCTGTCCGATCGATGTTCTCGACGAGGAATTGGACCTTGACTTCACGCCGCTGTTGACAGCGCGAAATGTCGTTGCCTGTCGAACCGATCACCCGTTGGTCGGTAAGCCGAACCTGAAGCCCGCCGCACTGCTGAATTATCCGTGGATCGCACCGCCACCCGGCAGTCCATTGAACCTCGATCTCAGATCGAGCCTTGCCCGTCTGGAACTGGAGCGTGTCCGCATTGCTTATTCCGGAGGAACCCTGGCAAGCGTCGTGAACCATCTGCGGATTTCGGATTGCATGGCAGTGCTGCCGCACAGCGTAGTGTTTTCAATGCGCCAATGGGGCGGGATTTCTGCACTGCCGATCGAACTAGAGGCACCGACAAGGACTCTGGGTCTGCTGACCTCGGGTGGCAGCAACCAACCGAGGTCAATAATCAATTTCGCCGATCACCTGATCGCTTCCTTTGACCTGATCCGTGACCAGATCAGGCGGCATGAGGAGATTGTCGTGTGGGGCCGGTGAGATAACCCGGTGGCAAACTACTTCTTCGCCGGCTTATCAGTCTGCTCCGGCGCTTTCTTGGTGACTTGTCGTAACCCGTCACCCATCGACAGGCCAAGCTCGTCACCCAGCGATTTCAGCGCCGGTAGTTGCACCGCCATGCCAAGGATGGAATCCAGCGCGTGGTTGACTGGAGTCTTGTCGGCGTCTTGCCCGCCACCGCCTGTGCCGCCGCCGCCCATGCCGGTGACGTTGTGGATCTTGATGGATTCGATCTTTTCAGCCGGTTTGACCATTTCGGCCAATGCCTTGGGCAATGTGTCGAGGCGTTTCATTTCTTCCTTCATCTCGACAATGCGTTCCGAAATGGCGTTTTCGGCCTCGACCAGCGCCTTCTGGCCTTCTGCCTCTGCCAGCAGTTCATCCTTCTTGGCCTGTGACCGCTCGCGGGAGGCGGCTGCCTGATCGACCGAGGCGGCCTTTTCGGCCTTTGCCAGTGTGGTGACCCGTTCAGCTTCGGATTCGGCCATTTGCTGCGCCGCCAGCATGGCAAGCCTCTTGGCCCGCTCGGCCTCGGCGATCTGCCGTGCCGTGGCGATGGTCTCCGCGGCCTTTGCGGCATCCGCCTTAGCGAGATCCGCCGCGGCTTGAGCTTTCGATTCTTCTTCCGCTTTCTTGGCGATGGCGATCATCTGGTCCTGCTGTTGCAGACGCAGATCCCGCTCCTTGGCGATTTCGGCCGATTGGGTTTCAAGATCCTTGGTGATCTCGGCCGAGCGTGTCGCGCGGTCACGGGTGATCTCCGCCTCCCGCACCTCGCGTTCCTTCATGATGCGGGCGGATTCGGATTCCTTTTCGGAATCTGCGCGACGGCGGGCGATTTCGGCCGATTGCGCGGCACGCAAAGTCTCGACTTCCTGATGTTGGGCGATGCGGGCCTGTTCCTCGTCCTGCTCGATTTCCAGCTTGCGCCTGGTTGCGTGCATTGCGGACAGCCGCACGGAAACATCGGCATCGGCGTCGATTTCGGCGCGTTCCTTCTTGGACTTGGCGATGACCTCGGCCAGTTGCCGCATGCCGACAGCGTTGAAGGCATTGTTCTCGTCAAGATCGCGGAATGGCGTCTGGTCCATCGAAGTCAGCGAGACCGATTGCAGGCGTAATCCGTTTTCAGACAGATCGTCAGCGATCAGTTCGCGCACGTCCTTGACGAACTGGGCACGGCCCTCGTGCAGTTCATCCATGCTCATCTGAGCAGCGACGGCGCGCAGCGCATCGACCAGCTTGCCTTCGATGATTTCGCGTAGTTTGTCGGCGTTGAAAGTGCGTTCGCCAAGAGTTTGCGCGGCGCGGGTGACGTGGTCTTCGGAACCGCCGACGGCGACGGAAAAACTGGCGCCGATGTCGACGCGCAAGCGGTCCTTGGTGATCAGGCTGTCATTGCCGGAGCGTTTGATTTCCAGCCGCAGGGTGCGCATGTTGACTTCGGAGACTTCATGGAAATAGGGCAGCGCCAGTGCACCGCCGGCCATGATCACCTTCTGGCCGCCAAGCCCGGTGCGGATCAGGCTGACCTCGCGTGTCGCCTTCTTGTACAGCCTGGCAAGGATGACGATCACGATGATCGCGACAATCAGAACGACGATGAGCGTGGTCCAAAACGTCGACATTTGTATCTTCCTCCCAGAACCGGCCCGAAGTGCCGCCGGTCAGTCTTGCATCCTAATCCATTCGCCGTGTGGGTAAACCACACGACGTTCTAGTGTTTGCGCGCCATGACGAAATCATAGTCGACGGTCCAGCACGGGTCTGGTGCCGGGGCACCGTCCGGCATGCGTTGGCCGGGTTTTTTTTCATACGGCACGACAAGCGAGTTTTTCACTCCGAACACCGGATCGCTGTCCATGAATTCGTCGCCTTCAACGAACAGCATGGTGGTCAGCCGGTGGTAGCCGGGCGCATCGACCCGCACATGCACATGGGCCGGCCGAATGATCGAGCGGCTGGATGCGCGCAGCAGTTCGCCGACCGTGCCGTCTTCGGGGATCGGATAGGAGTGCGGCTTGATCGAGGTGAACCAGAACCGGCCGTCATTATCGGTGCGGAACATGCCGCGCAGGGCTAGGCCGTCCAGCCCCGGCATCAGGATGTCATAGGCGCCGTCATCGTCTGAATGCCAGACGTCGACCCGCGCATTGGCGATCGGGTTGCCCTGGGTGTCGAGCACCCGCGAGCGCATCAGCATCGGTTCGCCCTTGATGCCGCCGGAAATGTCGGCGCCGTTCTGGAAGGCCGGACTGTTTTCGACAAAAAACGGACCGAGCACCGAATTCTCGGTCGCCCCGTCAGGAAAACGGTGATTGACCATATCGACGCGCGCCGTCGCGCCCGTCACGTCGGACAGCAGCACAAACTCCTGCCGGCCGCCGACCGACAATTGGCCGGTTCGGGTGAGCCATTCGATCGCCCACTCCCATTCTTCTTCCGACGGCTCGATTTCCTCGATGAACTCATGCAGGTGGCGGGTAAAGGCGTTCAGCACTTTTTGTGCTCTCGGGTTCCGCGCGCCTTTCATCGTTTCGAGCACGGCCCTGGTCAGGTTCTCCTCACGGATGTCGCGGCCATGCTCGCCGGGTTTCAGTGTTTTGGGTGCCGGTTCGGAGTCGCTCAGGCCGGCCTTCTCGTAATATTCGGCGACAAATTCCGATGGTGGGTTGCCGGGCCAGTGGATTACCGCCTCGCGGAACGAGGGTCGGTCGAACAGGCGCAGGGCGTAAGCCGCGACGTGAGGTCGTTCGATGTCGTTCAGCTTGTGTCCGCCTTGCCAGGCAAATCCCATCCCCAACCATTTGAGCCGGAACAGGCTGACCGCCCACTGGATGTCGGCCATGGTGTAGGCATCGCCGCAAATCCAATCGCGGTTGTCTTGCAGCCGGCTTTCCAGTGCCTCGACAATCGAGAGAATTTCCGTTGTCGCCTGGCGCATCATATCTGGTGAGGCGACAAAATGCCGTGCAGCGGCTTCCTTGCGGATCTTGGCGTCATAGGCGGCGATCAGCCGGGGGTGGCCGACCGACAGTGAGCGGCCTTCCATCAGTTTCATGATCTTGAAATCATGGGCGCCGGGCATGTTTGCCTGCAGCATTTTCGGCCGGAAGTCGCCGTCCGGATGGGCGCCGTAGAGCACCGCGACATGTGGTGTGCCATCAACAATGGCGATCTCGGTATCGATCTCGCGGTGCAGCCGCGCCGGAATCAGTTCGGAACCGCCTTCCCAGATCCGATCGATGTGTTCGCATATGGCGCGGCTGTCGACAATCACCTGGCCGGTCTCATGGTCGATCAGCGTCGGTACCACACACGGGTCAAAACCTTCCGTCGTCGTCGAGGACCGTCCGGTGTATCCGCCGACCAGTTCGCGGCCGCCGCCGCCCTGCATGCGCAGGCGCACATAGTCGGGATGATAGTTTTCCATCAGCGGCGGCAGGATGCCGATATCATGGCTGATCCAGGGCGCGTTTTTCTCTGCCAGAACGGTGCGCACCTTGTGCGAGCAGACCGAGAGAGCAAAGTGGTAAAGTTCGAAACGCTGCGCGCCGCTGCCGATGGACCGGTTGCGGTCCGGGTCGGTCAGCGGCGCATTCGCCGCAGCAACCCTTTCGGCCAAGCCGCGTTCAGCCATTTCGTCCTCCCAAGCAGTCGCCGGTTGCCAATCTGGTCCCCCGGCGCGGCCTCTTGACCAGCGATGATAGATAACGCATCGCATGAGTCAATCGATGTAAAGTTGCGCGACGGTGCGTTCGCGAATGCCGAACAATCGTATAAACTACTGGTTTTACAGGATTATTTCTGGCAGAAGATTGATTGAATCCGGCTGGTATGGATTGCAGCCGGGAAAAGCGGCTTGACCGGCGTCGGCTTGGCAGCCACCCTTCAACACAATGTCGACGCAGCGCCGGATTGCCGGCCGGGGAGGGGAAATCGAACCGTTTGTCTATACGGCCTTACCGCTTCGGGTACGCTTTGAACAGGGTGGACGCAGCTGTGTGAAAGACGAGCTTTCCGCGATCGGCCGTACCCGCGCGATGGTGCTGTCGACGCCCGAACAGATTGCTCACGCGGAAGAGGTTTCGGCTGCGCTGGGCGATGCTTCTGCCGGTGTTCTGCCGCTGGCCACCATGCACACACCGGTCGATGTGACGGAAAAGGCTTTGATTGCCATTGAAGATTCGGCAGCGGATTGCACG
This sequence comes from Hyphomicrobiales bacterium, assembly GCA_021775495.1. Classification (GTDB taxonomy): domain Bacteria; phylum Pseudomonadota; class Alphaproteobacteria; order Rhizobiales; family Rhizobiaceae; genus JAJFHT01. The sequence continues at coordinate 28,328 of JAJFHT010000051.1, forward strand.
GTTGCAGTCGGCGGCGGCTCGACCATCGGCCTTGCCAAGGCGATCGCCCTGCGCGCCGATGTTCCGCAGATCGCTCTGCCGACCACTTATGCCGGTTCGGAAATGACGACGATCCTCGGGCAGACAGAAAACGGCGTGAAGACCACGTTGAAAGATCCGAAGGTGTTGCCGGCAAGCGTGATCTACGATGTCGATTACACGCTGACTTTGCCGGCCGGCATTTCCGCGACCTCCGGCATGAACGCCATCGCCCATGCGATCGAAGCGCTCTATGCACAGGAAAAGAACCCGATCTCCAACCTGCTGTGCCTTGATGCGATTGAAACGCTTGCCGAGTCGCTACCGATTATTGCCGAAAATCCGCAGAACGTTGAGGCTCGGCAGCGGGCGCAATATGGCGCATTTTTGTGCGGCATGGCGCTTGGCTCGGCCGGAATGGCGCTGCATCACAAGCTCTGTCACACGCTCGGTGGCCGGTTCAACCTGCCGCATGCCGACACGCACACAGTTGTGCTTCCGCATGCTGCGGGTTTCAATGCCGTTGCAGCGCCTGAGCTGAAACCGGTCTCGAAAATCCTCGGAGCGGAGAGTGTCGGCGGCGGCCTGTGGGATCTGGCCAAACGCATCGGCGCGCCACTCAGCCTGTCCGAGATCGGCATGCCGGAACACGGCATCGACGAGGCCGCCGATCTGGCGATCGGCAATCCCTACTGGAATCCACGGCCATTTGTGCGCAATGATATAGCTGATCTGATCGGCCGGGCCTTTGCCGGCGAGAGACCAAAGACCTAAGCCAAAACAAACTGGGAGGACGACATGACACGGATATTCAAAAGCGGACTGAACCGGCGCCGGTTCCTGAAGGCCACGGCGGCCACCGGCGCGCTGGCCTCGGCCGGAGTGTTCGCGCCATCGGTGCATGCACAGGCGCGCGCCATCAAGATCGGTTATGTCAGCCCGCAGACCGGGCCGCTGGCGGCGTTTGCCGAGGTCGATGATTTCATCATCAGTCGGTTTTTGAAATCGGTCAGCGGCGGCGTTTCTTCCGGCTCCAAGACCTATAATTTCGAAGTGGTGGTCAAGGACAGCCAATCCAATCCCAACCGGGCGGCGGAGGTGGCCAAGCAACTGATCGTCGATGACAAGATCGACATCATGGTTGTGGCGCATACGCCGGAAACCACCAATCCCGTATCCACCGTCTGCGAGATCGAGGAAATTCCCTGTATTTCGACACTGGCGCCATGGCAGCCCTGGTTCATCGGACGACAGGGCAATCCCGGCGATCCGTCGACCTGGGTTCCGTTCGACTACACTTACCATTTCCTCTGGGGCCTCGAAGATATCATTGCGGTCTTCACCAATATGTGGAACCAGATCGACAGCAACAAATCGGTCGGTGGGCTGTTTCCGAATGATGCCGATGGCAACGCCTGGGGTGATCCGAATGTCGGTCTGCCGCCGGCGCTGGACAAACTCGGTTTCAAACTCACCGATGGTGGTCGTTACCAGAATCTGACCGATGATTTTTCGGCGCAGATCAATGCTTTCAAGGAAAACAATTGTGAACTGATCACCGGCGTGGTGCTGCCACCGGATTTTGCGACGTTCTGGACCCAGGCGCGCCAGCAGGGGTTCAAACCCAAGGCCGCTTCTGTCGGTAAGGCGCTGCTGTTCCCGTCCGCGGTCAATGCCATAGGAGATGCGGCGCAGAACCTTTCAGCCGAAGTCTGGTGGTCGAACGTGCATCCGTTCAAATCGTCGCTGACCGGCATCAGCTCGGCTGATCTGTGCGCGGCCTATGAAAGCGAAGCCGGCAAACAATGGACCCAGCCACTTGGATTTGTGCATGCGCTGTTCGAGGTCGTGGTGGATGTCGTCAAGCGGGTCGATGCGATCAATGATGCCGACGAAGTAGCTGCTGCGATCGCCGCCACCGACCTGCAGACAATCGTCGGGCCGATCAAGTGGGATGGCGCCAAACTGCCCCCATTCGCACAGAAGAACGTCACTAAGACGCCTCTGGTCGGAGGCCAGTGGCGCAAGTCCGATGATGGTAAGTTCCGGATTACCATTGTTGATAACCAGACCTATCCGGATGTGCCGGTGGCCGGTGAAATGGAAGCCATCTCCTGATGATATCGCGCCCAACTGGTCCGGGCGCGATTTTGCAAACACCAGCCTTGGCCCGGTTGCTGCAACCGGGCCGGGCATCCCTCGAATTTCTGGCCGTCA
>JAJFHT010000052.1 GCA_021775495.1 Hyphomicrobiales bacterium
GGCCTCGACCGCTTCAAGAGCCTCGGCAAAACCCAGCATCGGCACTATTTCGCGCGCGGCAATTGTTTCGCACCAGGTTTCCGGCAGATTTTCCGGCAGAGATGCCAGGACGCCGCCTTTCGCTCCAGTTGTCTTGAGAGCCGTATCAAACGCATCGACCGTGGCCATCCAATCGGCGTCAGAACACCGGTCGTCGCGTGGAAAATCAAGAACCAGCAGATTGAAATCAAATCCGCCCGACACGAACGCCGTGAACGCCGATGCCATCGCCGCTTCGTCATTCCAGATGTTGGTGTGGTAGTCCAGCGGATTGGAGACAGTGACATGCGCACCGAGTTTTGAGCGCAGGTCCTTCTTGGCGGCTGAAGAGAGCAGCGGGAAATGAACTTTGCGCCCTTCAGCGCTGTCGGCAATTACCGCAGCCTCACCGCCGGAGCAGCTCATCGAAGATACCCGATACCCGTCCAGCGGTCCGGCAAGGTGCAGCAGTTTCAATGTCTCCAGAAAGGCCGGGATCGACCACGTCCGGGCAATGCCCAGGCGCTTCAAAAAAGCGTCGGAGGCTGCATCGGAACCCGCAAGCGATGCGGTATGGGAGGTTGCCGTCAGGCGCGCCTGTTCGGTGCGTCCGACCTTCATCGCAACGATCGGCTTGTGAAGTTCCCGCGCCCGTGCAGCAAGACGTTCAAATCCTGCTACGCTATCAAATCCCTCGATATGCAGGCCCAGCGCGGAAACCCGGTCATCCTCGATCAGTCCAAGAGCGATCCGTGACAACCCGCATTGCGCCTGATTGCCGGCCGTGAGGACATAGGCCAGCGGAAGACCGCGCTTCTGCATCGTCATGTTCAGGGCGATGTTGGAGGATTGCGTGATGATAGCGACGCCTTTTGCGCCCTCCTCCAGGCGCACGCCGCCATGTTGATCCGGCCACAACAATGCCCCGTCGGCGTAGTTGATCAAACCATAACAATTCGGTCCGAGGATCGGCATGTTTCCAGCGGCCGCGATGAGTTCGGCCTGCAGACGGTTGCCCTTTGATGCGATATCGCCAGCCTCGCGAAACCCAGAGGCGAAACAGACGGCACCGCCGGCTCCGCGATTTGCAAGATCACCGACGATTTTCACGGTGGCTTCGCGATTTACACCGACAAAACAGGCGTCCGGTGCAGCCGGAAGTTCGGCGACAGAGCGAAATGCAGGAATGCCTTCGACCGTGTCTCTTTTCGGGTGCACCGGCCAGATATCTCCCGAATACCCCATCTTTCTGGTCTGACGAACCACCGCGGCGGCCCAGTCGCCACCGAAGACGGCGATCGAGTTCGGGCGCAGCAGGCGATCCAGCCGGGACATGCGGTCAGGCCCCAAGCGGGCGGAGCAGTGCCCTTGAGATGATATGCCGCTGGATTTCGCTGGTCCCCTCCCAGATTCGTTCGATCCGGGCATCACGCCAGATGCGCTCCAGTGGCAATTCCTCCATCAGTCCCATCCCGCCATGGATCTGGATCGCCTCGTCGGCGACAAGAGCAAGCATTTCCGTCGCCTTGAGTTTCGCCATGGCCATGTCGGCGTCCGTCGCCGTGCCCTGATCGTATTTCCAGCCGGCTTCCAGGACCATCAGTTCCGCGGCCTTCATTTCCATCGCCATATCGGCGAGCTTGAACGACACCCCTTGGAACTTGCCGATCGGCTGTCCGAATTGCTGGCGTTCGGCGGCCCATTCAACCGCATGACCCATTGCGCGTTCTGCCCGGCCAAGACAGGTTGCCGCGACCTGAAGACGTGTCGCCCCCAGCCATTTGTTGGCAATCTCGAATCCTGCATGCACCTCGCCGAGAACCGCCTCCTGCGGAACACGGCAGCCATCAAAATCAAGAATTGCGTTGCTGTAACCGCGGTGAGACACGTTGGCGTAACCAGGGCGAATGGAAAATCCGGGATGTCCCTTGTCGACAAAGAAAGCGGTGATGCGTTTTTTCGGCCCACGCGGTGTTTCCTCCTCGCCGGTCGCAGCGAAAAGAATAGTGAAATCAGCTTCTTCGGCGTGGCTGATGAAGTGTTTCGTGCCGTTGATGACCCAATCGTTGCCGTCGACCACAGCGGTCGCTTTCATTCCGCGCAGGTCCGATCCCGCGCCGGGCTCGGTCATTGCCAGGCAATCGGCTTTCTCGCCACGAACGCAGGGATAGAGATATTTATCCCTTTGCGCCGGCGTTCCGGCGAGCAGAATATTGGACGGCCGGGCGACGCAATTCCAGTGCAACGCGTAGTTGGCGCGGCCAAGTTCCTTCTCATAAAGCAGCCAGGTCAAGGTATCGAGGCCCGCCCCGCCTGCTTCCTCCGGCATGTTCGCTGCATACAAACCGGCAGATATGGCCTTTGATTTCAGCTCTGTGGCCAGGTCTTGCCGAAGCACGCCGTTGCGCTCGATTTCCGCCTCGTGCGGGTAGAGCTCATTTTCGACGAAGCTTCGTGTCGTTTCGACAATCAGTCTCTGTTCATCCGTCAGGGCAAAATCCATGGCGTCTATCCTTCCGGCTGATCAGCCGCATGCGGCCGAGAATGTCGAGCATGCGTTTTCGCAATGGCATTCAGCTTGTCCAGGACATGCGGAGCGGGTTGGCTTGTTGCGCCAGTGGCCGCATCAACATGGACAAGCAGGTGTTCACAGGTCGCCAGGAGCCCGCCTTGCTGGCGCTCCAGACGATGGAACAGCCGCACTGCCTCGCTGTTCACCGAAACAAGATGGGTCGTCACGCTGACCGACTCCGCCGCGCTGATTTCCTCGACGTGGCGAATGCGCGTCTCAGCGGCCGCGAAATGTCCGGCCAGTGAGCCGTTTTCCTGACCAACGCCGCTATCGCGCAGAAACACTTCGCGCGCATCTGCAAAACACTGAAGGCAAAACGCCTCTGCCATAGGGCTTTCGAGATCGCCGGGAACCAGACGTTCAAGTGTCAAAGGCAGACTTGAGATCCCGTGTTCGCGTGACCTGGCCGTACCGGATTCCAAAAGTTTCCGCTCGTAATCACCAAGTGTCTTGCCTGCTCCCCACCCCGTTTCCTTCAAAGCTCGAATAATGGCGACCAGATTGTCGTCACGTATCCTTTCCAGGTCCCGGATCGAGTATTTCCCGGATTGCGCATCGGACTGTCCGGCAATCAGGGCGACCAGTTCGTCATCAAGTTCCGGAACGTCCATGAGTTTGGTCCAGGGCCACTTCAGGCACGGCCCGAACTGTTCGAGGAAATGTTCCATTCCGGCTTCGCCGCCGGCAATACGGTAGGTTTCGAACAGACCCATCTGAGCCCAGCGCAATCCGAAACCAAATCGGATCGCGTCGTCGATTTCCTCGGTGCTGGCGATGCCATCCTTGACCAGCCACAGGGCCTCACGCCAGACCGCTTCCAGAAAACGGTCTGCTACAAAAGCCTCGATCTCTTTCTTTATGTGTAGCGGACGCATGCCGATTGACGTGTAAAATTCCCTCGCGCGTTCGATTGTGTCAGGTGAAGTTTCCTTGCCGCCGACGAGCTCAACCAGCGGGAGAAGGTAGACCGGATTGAACGGATGGGCGACCAACAGGCGGTGTGGGTGTCGCATGTCCGCCTGCAATTCGCTTGGCAGAATGCCGGACGTCGAGGACGCGATCAAAGTGTCAGAGGACGCCGCTGCTTCGATTTTTGCGTAGACCGATCGTTTGATGTCGAGGCGTTCCGGCACAGCTTCAACCACAAGGCCGGAATCCTGGACAGCATCATTGATGGTCCTGGTGATCGTCAGAGAACCGGGATCGAGTGCTGGTGCCGTCGTGAGCCTTTTCATGGCCCGATCGGCATTTGCGCAGACGGCTTCGACCTTGCGCCGTGCCTGGGGATCGGGATCACACACAGCAACGTCGATACCGTTATAAAGAAGCCGCGCAACCCAGCCTGCGCCAATGACGCCGGCCCCGATGCAGGCAGCCTTTCTGATCTGTTGCATCGGCGCTACCAGTGCCTGTTCAGTTTCAGTTTTTCCCGCACGTCAACCGGGTTCAGGACTCGGCAACCCATGCCTTCGGCAATCGCAACCGCGCGTTCGACCAATGCGCCATTGGTTGCCGCGATACCCTTGTCGAGCCAGATATTGTCCTCCAGCCCGACGCGAATGTTGCCGCCGGCAAGCACTGCGAGCGCGGCATAGGGCAATTGGTTTCGCCCGATCGAAAAGGCCGAAAAATGCCAGTCTGATGGCAGATTGTTGGTTAAAGCCATCAGAGTGTTGATGTCGTCCGGCGCGCCCCAGGGAATGCCCATGCACAGTTGCACCATCACCGGGTCGTCAAGCAGCCCCTGCTGGTGGAGCCATTTGGCGAGCACCAGATGGCCGGTATCAAAAATTTCGACTTCCGGCCGCACGCCTGCGGATTGAATCGCCACTGCCATCGCCTTCAGCATTGCCGGCGTATTGGTCATGACATAATCGCCCTCGCCGAAATTCATCGTGCCGCAATCGAGGGTGCAGACTTCAGGCCGAAGCCGCGTCACATGCTCCAGGCGCGCATCGGCGCCGATCATGTCTGTTCCTTCCGGATTCGGTGGTAATGGGTGCTCGACCGAACCCAGCGTCAGGTCACCGCCCATTCCGGCGGTCAGGTTGATCACCATGTCAATGCCGGCGGACTTGATGTGGTTCACGACCTCTTCATAAAGCTCGACCCTGCGGGAAGCCTTGCCGGACTCGGGATCGCGAACATGGATATGGCAGATCGCAGCGCCGGCATTTGCCGCTTCGACGCAGGCATCTGCAATTTCCCTCGGGGTGACAGGGACGTTATCCGAACGATCGGCGGTATCGGCCGAACCCGTCACTGCGCAGGTAATGAACACGTCCCTGCTTGGATTGAGACCCATCACTTCCTCCCGGCTATCATTGCGTTGGGGAGATCATGACCGGATTGATCTTTAGTGTTTTGCATTTTACGAATAATTGATGCCGTATTCCGAAACAAAGTCTGTATTCGAAGCCAGCGACGGCAGTTTGAAGGTGGTGTTCCTTGTGCTGCCTGGCTCGTCCCTGATGTCTGTCGCCTGCGCAATAGATCCTTTGCGCGCAGCCAACCGGATTACTGCAAAAAAGGCTTTTGACTGGCGCGTGGTTTCACCCGACGGAATGCCACCGCAAATGACCGCCGGCCTCGGCCTTCCCGTTTCGGGGACATTCGATCCCGACGAACGTACGGATCTATTTGTCATTGTTTCGGGATTTGGCAGCAATGAGATGCGCAACCGGCCGCTTTTGAGAAACATCTACAAAGCCGCGATATCGGCGCGCGCGGTTGGCGGAATTGAAGCCGGAGCCTGGTTGCTTGCCCGCACCGGCCTGCTGGATGGATACAATGCAACAACGCATTGGGAGGACCTTGCCGAATTCGAACTGGCCTTTCCGTCGGTCAATGTGCTGCCGAACCGCTACGTCATAGACCGCAATGTCTTTACCACAGGCGGTGCCTCGCCGACCTTCGACATGATGATCGAGCTGGTGCGCAGGCGACTCGGTCCGGTGACCGCCATCGATGTCTCGAGCGCCTTCATTTACGATGATTGGCACGATGCCGCCGATGCCCAGCCGCATGTCTCCCTGGGACGGCCCGGCCGTCACGACCGGCGTCTGATCGGGGCCATACGGATCATGGAGAACTGTCTGGACCGGCCGATTACAATAGCCGCGATTTCCCGCAGGGTCGGGATTTCATCGCGCATGCTGGAACTCATTTTTCTGCGTGAAGTCCGGATGTCGCCGGGAGCCTATTTCCTCACCCTTCGCATCAATGCGGCCAGACGTCTGGTCAAGAACAGCAAAGTTCCGCTGGCCGATGTGGCTGAACGCACCGGTTTCGGATCATCCGCTGCATTTTCGCGAGCCTACCGCCGGGCTTTTGACGAAAGTCCCTCGGAAGCAAGAAAAGCCGGATAATCACGCAACAGACCAAAATCACGATGAATTCTGACTTTGGTCCGATTGAAGCGCTGTTTCGAAACCAATAGAATCGTCGGATGACATCGATCTCTGGATTACCATCAGACGATCAGAATTCATTTCGGAGTTGGCCCCGGCTTTCACTGGCCCAGCGCTTTGCGATAGCAGGCGGGCTGGTTTTCCTTGCCGGCATGCTGATCATCGGTGCCTGGGTTGCGCGGCAGATCGAGGAAGGCGTCACGGCCAACTCGGCGATTGCAACGGCACTCTATGTCGACAGTTTCATTTCTCCGTTGGCGCGGGAGCTTGAAAATTCCGAAAGCCTTTCAATCGGCCCGATCCGAGCCCTTGATGAAGCCTTTCGCGACAGCCCGCTCGGCAACCGGCTGATATCGGTCAAATTGTGGAAGCAGGACGGCACGATCATCTACAGCCTGGACTATGACAGCATCGGAAAAAAATTCGCCCCGACCGAGGAATTGAAAAAGGCCTTCGCCGGACAGGTTGTTGCAGGTTTTGATGACCTGGGAGATGACGAGGATGCGAGAGAACGGGCAAGCGGCCTGCCGTTGATTGAAATTTATAGCCCTGTCCGAGCTCCCTGGTCGGGAAAGATCATTGCTGTTGCGGAGTTTTATGAAAACGGCACCGACCTGAAACAAAGTATATCCAGCGCCAGGAGAAACAGCTGGTTTGTCGTCGCCGTGATCATGCTGACGATGGCCGGACTGCTCATGGGAATCGTGTACCGAGGCAGCAGAACCATC
>JAJFHT010000053.1 GCA_021775495.1 Hyphomicrobiales bacterium
GAAAGTGCCAGACAGGCGATAGATGCCGTCGCGGCAAAGCTCGCGCCCGCGATTCAAGAAAAGCCGTGTGTTGCGCTTGTGAACAATCTTGGTGGGGCGTCTGTGCTGGAGATGTCCGTGCTCCTATACGATTTGATCCACTCGACACTTGGCTCGAAGATCACCCATTTTGTTGGGCCGGCGGCAATGATGACTTCACTGGATATGCGTGGATTTTCGATTTCGATATACCCGGCTGACGAAATGGAATTGACACTGCTTGGCAAGGCAACCCCTCTGTCGGCATGGCCGGGATTATCCAAAGTCGATCCCGTGAAGGTGGTCGCTTTACCAGACGGTCTGACGCCGGTCACGCCGCTTCCATCCGAGCACAATGCAACTCAGGAATTTCTGATTGACTGCTGCAATGTATTGATTGCCGCAGAAGCTGATCTAAACGCGCTTGACGCCAAATCCGGTGATGGTGATACCGGCTCAACCCTGGCGACCGCGGCCCGCGCATTGATCGGTGCAATGGATCGCCTTCCGCTGTCCGATCACACGCAGCTCTTCCGGGCAATCGGATTGGAGCTTAGTCAAACCATGGGCGGGTCATCCGGAGTTTTACTGGCGATTTTCTTTGCCGCCACCGGGGACGGCGCATCGAGTGGACTGCCGATGCGCGAAGCTCTCAAGGCTGGTCTCGCTCGGATGCAGGAAATCGGCGGTGCTCGTCTGGGTGACCGCACAATGGTGGATGCCTTGGCCCCGGCCCTCGATGCGCTCGAAGAAGGTTTGGAGGATGCGGCCAAAGCGGCGAGATCCGGCGCGAATCACACCGCAACGATTGTGCAGGCCAAGGCCGGTCGAGCTGCTTATATCAACGCCAAGCAATTGGAAGGTCATATCGACCCGGGCGCCGAAGCCGTTGCGCGGCTTTTCGAACATCTTGCTGCATAGGGGTATGAGGTGGCGATTGTTGTTTTAAGACCGCTACGTCTGTCGCGGGCGCGAACACTTGAGGTGTTTTCACCAGGATTTTTTGCTTGCAATAAACCCAACAAGATGATTCTGCCGCCGGTATGATGCCGACAGAGATACCGGAAACAGTTATCCGGGTGCGAACTCATCCATCTTGTTCATATGCGTATTGGTGTCGCTGACGTGCTCCTCCGAGACATCTGTCCGTTGAAGTTTGTCGGTTCCTAACCTGGGCCATTTTCGAGCAATACCGGGTCACTTCGGTGGGCCAAACCGGCTCGCCGGACATGGTTGCAAAGCTTGCCCGATGCCCCGCATCGTGTTGCACTCTGCACCTAGTCGGATGAACCGATTTGGCTCCATCAAACGTTTCAATCTATTCAGGAAAGAGTCTAAAGCAGCCGCATCTGATCGCCGGCGTCCGCGGCGGCGTTCTCCAGCGACAACAAGGTCAGTTTGGTTTCAAGTCCGCCGCCAAACCCGGTGAGCGTGCCGTCACCGCCAACCACCCGGTGGCATGGGATGACGATCGGCAGGGGGTTTGCCCCATTGGCGGCACCGACAGCCTGGCCGGCCCCTGGATCGCCGATATGTTTTGCCAGTTGGCCATAAGACCAAGTTACGCCGTAGGGGATCTCCTGCAGTGCGGCCCAGACCTGCATCTGGAAAGGCGATCCTGACGGCGCCAGCTTCATGTTGAACTCGGTCAGGTCGCCGTCGAAATAGGCATTGAACTGATCGATATAGGGTTTGACCGGGCCAACATCTTCGATCCAGTCCGGCTGCGGTTTGCGTGGCCAGCGCCCGGTCGAAAAACTGGTATAGAACAACGCCTCTTCATTGCCGGCGACCAGAAACGGGCCGACCGGCGTGTCCATATTCGTGTAGAACAAGTCCGTCATCACCGGTGATAATCGGTGCTTCGCACGAAAATGCAATGGTCAAATTGGTGTCTACTGCAACGTCTTGTCATCATCACCAAAACGATAGACCCGCTTGTCATCGAATTTGGCGAACAGCGTCGCGTCGATCTCGAACTGATGTTCGCCGAACAGCCGTATCGAAATCAGCCCGGCATTCTCCGTTTCCAGATAGAGGTTTGTGTCGCCGCCGAGATGTTCGACATGGCTGACCCGGCCTTTCACATCGCCTGATTTCTTGTTCGGCTGGATATGTTCGGGGCGAATACCGATGGTCTTTGCGTCGGATCGATCCAGCGCCGCGGCATCGATGAAGTTCATCTGCGGCGAGCCGATGAATCCGGCGACAAACTTGTTGGCCGGACTGTTGTAGAGTTCCATCGGCGAACCGACCTGTTCAACAATACCGTCATGCAGCACGACGATCCGGTCGCCAAGCGTCATTGCCTCCACCTGATCATGCGTCACGTAGATCATGGTGGCTTCCAGCCGCCGATGCAAAGCCGCGATCTCCAGCCGCGTATTGACGCGCAGCGCAGCATCGAGATTGGACAATGGTTCGTCAAACAGGAACAGGTCCGGCTTGCGCACGATTGCGCGGCCGATTGCAACACGCTGGCGCTGGCCACCCGACAGTTCCGCTGGCCGGCGATCCAGCAGTTCATCAAGCGAGAGCATGCTGGAGGCAGTGGACACGCTGTCCTTGATTTCGGCGGCCGGGCGTTTTGCCTGTTTCAGTCCGAGGCTCATATTGTCGCGGACGGTCAGATGCGGGTAGAGCGCATAGGTCTGAAACACCATGGCAATGCCGCGCTCTGATGGTGGGGTGTTGTTGACCAGCCTGCCGTCGATCTCGATGGAGCCCGAAGTTGTATCCTCCAGGCCGGCAATTGTTCTCAGCAAGGTTGATTTACCGCAGCCGGACGGGCCGACGAAAATGACGAATTCGCCGTCATTGACCTCCAGATCGATGCCCTTGAGAACGTCGACGGATCCGAATGATTTGTGAATACCCTGTAGTTTAAGCGATCCCACGATAATTCTCCCGTGCGTTAAAGCAAGATATCCTGGCCGGTCCGGATGCTCTCATCCGCTGCCAGGCAAATGCGCAGCGACTGAACTGCGTCGCTCATGTGCCGTTCAAGATTAATGTTTTCGCGAATGGCCTTCAGCACATAGGCCTGTTCCAGGTCACAAAGACCCTGGTGGTCCGGTTCGTCCTGCATCGACAGGTCGACATCCGGTACTTCAAAATTGCCGTCTGTGCCGATTGCGCTGCGGTGGATGCGGATCGCCGATGTTTTGGTGTGCGTGTCGATATCATCGGACTTGGCGTTCGCGTCGACTACGATCGACACGCTTCCGTTCGGCGAAATGATGTCTTTGACGAAAAATGCCGTCTCCGACATCATCGGGCCCCAGCCTGCCTCGTACCAGCCGGCTGAACCATCTTCGAACTGCACCTGGAAATGACCGTAATTGTACATGTCGGCCGAAATTTCGTCCGAGAGCCGCACGCCCATGCCGCGCACGCTGACGGGCCTGGAATCGGTGATCTGGCACATCACATCGACATAGTGCACGCCGCAATCGACGATCGGTGATGTGGTCTGCATCAACTGCTTATGGGTCGCCCATTTGTCGCCGGAGGATTGCTGATTCAGATTGAGCCGGAAGACATATGGGCCGCCAAGTTCGCGTGCCTCTTCGATCAACCGAATCCACGACGGGTGATGCCGCAGGATGTAGCCGACAATCAGTTTGCGACCCTCTGTCTTGGCAACGTCAATAACCCGTTCAGCATCCGCCGCTGTCGTGGCGATGGGTTTTTCCAGAAACACATCCGCGCCTTGCCGCATTGCGCTGATGGCATAGTCTGCGTGTGTGTCGGTGTAGGTGCAGATTGAAGCAAGGTCCGGTCTGAGTTTTGCCAGCGCATCTTCAAACGTCTCCAGTCTCGGGTAGCCGCACAGTTCGTCCGGCAGGTCGACCTCAGAGCGGTTGACCAGCCCGACAATCTGGAAACCCGGATTGTTGTGGTATGCCAGTGCATGGCTGCGACCCATGTTGCCGAGGCCGGCGACCATGACACGGATCGCTCCGGTCTCCGGGCTCACTTGACCGCTCCGGCAGTGATGCCACGGATCAACTGGCGCGAGAAGATGAGGTAGAGCACCAGCACCGGCAGGATGGCCAGAGACAGCGCCGAGAGCACGGCATTCCAGTTGGTGACGAACTGGCCGATGAACACCTGCGAACCGAGGGTAATGGTCTTGGTTTCTTCGGCCGGTGCCAGGATCAGCGGGAACCAGAGGTCGTTCCAGATCGGGATCATGGTGAACACGGCAACCGTTGCCATGGCCGGCCGCACCAGCGGCAGCACCAGCCGGAAGAAGATGCGGTATTCGCTCAGCCCATCGATCCGGCCGGCATTTTTCAAATCGTCGGAAACCTGCCGCATGAACTCGGAAAGGATGAAAATCGACAGCGGCAGGCCTTGTGCGGTGTAGACCAGGATCAACGCGGTCAGCGTGTTGACCAGGCCGCTGGCAACCATCAGCTGCAGGATCGCAACCGTACCAAGCCGAATCGGGATCATGATGCCGAGCGCCAGATAGAGACCCATCATCGTATTGCCCTTGAAGCGATACTCGGACAGGGCAAACGCCGCCATGGCACCAAACAGCAGCACCAGGGCAAGGGATACGACGGTTACGGTCAGGCTGTTTTGAAAATACAGAAAGAAGTCACCCTGTTTCAGCACAGTCTCGTAGCCGATCCAGCTGAAACTTTCGGCGTCCGGCAATGACAGCGGCGAGCGGAAGATCGCTTTGCGCGTCTTGAACGAATTGATGATGACCACGAAAACCGGAAACAGCGCGATGACTGTGTAGGTTGCAAGGATTGCGTGTGCGGCAATCGATCTGCCGTATGATTGTCTGGCTGATTGCATAACGATATCCGATCAGAACTGGTAGCGGCGCAGCCGCGTCTGAATGCCGAAGAGGTAGATGGAAACTCCGACGAGAATGATCAGGAACATGGCAGAAGCAATTGCCGAACCCATGTTGGGATCGCCGAGTTGCAACTGGAAGCCGAAGAAGGTGCGGTAGAGGAACGTGCCGAGGATGTCGGTCGAATAATCCGGTCCCGCCAGCGCACCCTGGGCTGTGTAGATCAGGTCGAACGCGTTGAAATTTCCAACGAATGTCAGGATCGAAATGATGCCGATCGCCGGCAGGATGAGTGGCAGCTTGATCTTCCAGAACTGCGAGAAACCGGTGATGCCGTCGCACTCGGCAGCCTCGAGGATTTCATCGGGAATCGACAGCAGTGCTGCGTAGATCAGCATCATCGGAATGCCGATGAACTGCCAGCCCGAAACCAGGGCAAGTGTAGTCAGAGCGTATTCGTCCCTGCCGAGCCACGGTGCAAACAGGCTTTTCAGGCCAATGAAATCAAGCATGCTCGGGGCAATTCCCCAGATCGGGCTCAATATGAGTTTCCAGGCAAAGCCAACAATGACGAAGGACAGGATGGTCGGAATGAATATCGATGTCCGGTAGAAAGCGTTCATGCGCAGCCGCGGGCTGCTGAGCAGCGCGGCCAGAAGTACGCCGATCGGGTTCTGCACGACCATGTGGACGAGGAAAAACCAGCTGTTATTGCCGAAGGCATTCCAGAAACTGTCCGCCCAGCGCTCGTCGCCAAACAATGTCCTGAAATTGTCCAGACCGGCAAAGACCAGTTTTTGATCCACGGTCGTGAACAACGAAAGCTGCAATGTGCTGAACAATGGCAGGATCATGATGGCCGTGTAGACCAGGACTGCCGGTGCCAGGAAGATGGCGATGTGCCACCTGACCGGCTTCTTGTTGAGTGTGTCGCTCGCCATTTTCCTGCCTCGCCGGTGGTGTGGCCGGGCCGGGAATATCCCGGCCCGGATTTTGAGCCTTACTGTTGCGGCTTGTACCAGCTGGCCAGGCCGTCCTGCAGCCGCTTGCCGGCGTCTTCAGGGCTTTCAGTGCCCTTGATGACGTTGACCGAAGCGTTCCAGGTCTCGTTTTCCAGGTTTGGCGTTCCGCGCGACAGGATCTGATAGGTCGAGCGAATGCTGGATTTGCACTTGCCGCGCCATGAGACGAATTCCTGCGCAAGTGGGTCGGCCATCTTCACGTCGTGACTGGACAGCGAGAAGAAGCCCGGCAGCGAATTGGCGTAGATGTCGGCGAATTCCGCCGATCCAACCCAGTTCAGGAAGGTCTTGGCAGCTTCGGCATTTTTCGATTTCGGATTCATGCCGATGGCGATGTCGGTGTGATCGGAGATGTAACACTCATCGCCGGCTTTCTGCACCGGCGGGTAGAATGCGCCCATCTTGAAATCGGCCTGCGTGTTGAAGCCGGAGATCTCCCATGAGCCGGCCGGATAGACAGCGGCGCGGCCAAGCGTGAAGATGTTCTGGCTGTCGGGATAGGTCTGGGCTTCGAAGCCGTCGCCGAGATAGTCCTTCCATTTGGCCAATTGGCGATAGGGCGCGACCCAGGCTTCGTCGGTCAGCTTCTGCGTGCCCTTGATCAGCGCGTTGCGGCCATCTTCGCCCTTCCAGTAGTTCGGGCCGATATTGTTGTAGCCCATCGTGGCGGCTTCCCACTGGTCATTGGTGCCCATGGCCATCGGGGTGTAGCTGCCGTCCGCCTTGATCTTGTCGAGGGCGGCGAAGAACTCTGCTTCGGTGGTTGGAACCTCGACACCGACTTCGGCAAAGGCATCCTTGTTGTAGATGAAGCCATGGATGACCGATGCCATCGGCACGCAGAAGGTGACCGAGCCGTCATCGGTGCTCCAACCGGACTTTGCAACATCGCTGAAATTCTTCATGCCTTCCAGATCCTGCACCGCCGCAAGATGGCCCTTGTCGTAGAGGCTGAGTGAGGCGTCGAACGGACGGCAGGTGATCAGGTCGCCAGCTGAGCCGGCGTCCAGTTTCGAATTGAGCACGGCATTGTATTCGGCTGGTGCCGATGGCGTGAATTTGACCTTGATGCCCGGGTTCTTGGCTTCGAATGCCGGAATGATTTTGTCTTGCCAGATGGCAAGGTCATCATTGCGCCAGCTTTCGATGATCAGCGTGGCATCTTCGGCCTGGGCCAGGCTCGATGCCCCCAGAACCGTTGACGCCAGCAGCATTATTTTGATTGTATTGTTGGTCATTTGACTTCTCCCTTTTTGTTCAAGTCATTTGCTCTTGTGGTCCGGACCGGAGTCCGGGGTGATCTTGGAAAGCGATGGTCGCAGTTTTTGCCCATTGCTTTCAAGCAGTTGTTTTGCCGTCTTTGAGTTTTCGCAGCCTGCGGCCAGCAGAACCGCGATTTTGACCGACCCTTCGGCCGTCTCAAGGTGCGCCCTGGCGGCAATCTCCGTGCAGCCGCTGATCGCCATGACCATCCGGCAGGCGCGGTCCTGCAATTTCTCGTTGTCGGCAAGAAGATTGACCATCAAACCATCATGGATATGGCCAAGATGCACCGCCATTAGCGTCGACAGCATGTTGAGCGCGATTTTCTGTGCGGTGCCGGCGCCCATGCGGGTCGATCCGGCAATCACCTCCGGTGGCGTTTCGAGATGGATCGCAATGTCCGACAGGTCCAGCAACGGTGTGCCGCCATTATTAGCGATGCCGATTGTTGTGGCACCATGTCGCTTCGCAGCGTTCAGTGCGCTGACCGCGTAGGGGGTGGTTCCGCTGGCCGACAGGAAGATTGCACAGTCGGCCGGTGTCAGGCCGGCTTTTTCAATGTCAGCCGCTGCCTGTCCAGCATCATCCTCGGGTCCGCCGACGAGAGCCGACAGGGCAGCCGGACCTCCCGCCACAAGGACAACGACCTGGTCGCGAGGGATACCAAATGTCCCGGACAGTTCCAGTCCATCGGCCAATGCCATCAGCGCCGAACTGCCTGCCGCGGCATAGACAAGGCGCCCGCCTGTTGCGATTGTTTTCGCAGCGGCCTGGGCAGCAGTTTCAATGTCTGCGATGGCGGAAGTAACGCTGCTTGCAGCGACCACCTGGCCGTGATGCAGAACCGACAGAATTTCAGTTGGCCGACGCAGGTCCAGGCCTGTCGACAAGTCATTTTGCTGTTCGGTGTTCTGCAATGGCATAAGCCGGCTCCTCCACCCCCAGATAATGCCAAAGAAATACCAATTGTCCAGCGGTCGTTAACATTTCTTTTCACGCGTCAAGACAGAGAGTTGAAATAACTGTAAAAAATCAACAGCTTATGATGTGTAAAAATTTTTTCGAAATGCCTCTTGGCTAATGGTATTATATTGGTATCATAGTTCTCGAGGAGCAAAACATGCCGTTTGTGATTGGAATTGATGGGGGTGGAACCGGATGCCGGGCAGTGCTCGCCGACATGTCCGGAAAGCCGCTTGGAACCGGACGGGCCGGCGCGGCCAATATCATGACCGGATTTGATGCGGCCCGCAAAAGCATCATTGCGGCAGCTGAAGCGGCCATTGCCGATGCGGGTCTTGACCGGCAGGTCATCGAAGAGGCCTCTGCCTTTCTTGGTCTTGCCGGTGCAAACATCGGTGATTATTCAAGTCGGATCTCCGACATATTGCCATTCCGACAAAGCCGTATCGCTACCGATGCCGAAATCTCGATGCAGGGGGCCATCGGCGACGGTGACGGAGTTGTGGCCATCATCGGTACCGGGTCGGTGTTTGTCTGTCGCCTGAACAATGTTGTCAGAACCGTTGGCGGATGGGGCTTCACCGTCGGCGACCTTGGCAGCGGTGCCCGGTTGGGCCGTGCGTTGTTGCAGGAATCCCTGCTGGCATATGACGGGATACATGAGGGATCGGAACTGACGCGCAGGGTCCTGGCGAATTTCGAGGATAGCCCGCAAACTCTGGTTGAATATGCCCACACGGCTTTGCCGGGAGAATTCGGCAAGTTCGCACCGCTGGTGTTCGAACTGGCGGGAAAGCAGGATCCGATCGCAATGCGGTTGGTCGGCAGGGCTGTCTCGGACCTGGAAGAAACCCTGGACGCCCTCATTTCCGACAATGATCTGCCCATTTGCATGCTCGGCGGACTGGGCGGGGTGTATCGTGACCTGCTGGGTGAACGGTTTCGCATCAGGGTGCGCCCGCCGCGCGGCGATGCCGCCAGCGGTGCCTTGGCTCTGGCGGTGAAACATTTTGGCAGCGAAGCGGGTGAATCGGCATGAGCGACGTGATGGAAAGCCTATTCCAGCGGGAAAACTGGGTGCAGGCGCGCGGCGGACCGCTTTATCTTCAGCTCAAGCAGCATATTGAAAGAGCAATCCGTTCCGGCGATATCCGCTCCGGTGACTCACTGCCTTCCGAACGTGAGATCGCCCATATCGGCGCCGTCTCGCGCGTTACGGTGCGCAAAGCGGTCAGACAGCTCGTCGACGATGGATATGTGGTTCAGCGCCACGGTTCGGGCACATCCGTTGCACCACAGGTCGGGCGTGTCGAACAGTCGCTGTCGCGGCTGACCTCGTTCAGTCAGGACATGGCGCGCCGCGGTATGAATTCGCGCTCGACCTGGCTGGAAAAGGGTCTGTTTGCACCCTCTCCGGAAGAGACCATGGCGCTTGCATTATCGCCCGAAAGTCTTGTGGCGCGAATTTCGAGGCTGCGCATTGCCGACGATGTGCCTCTGGCCATCGAGCGGGCCTCGCTGTCGCCGTTCTTTGTTCCCAATCCTGAACGACTCGGCGATTCGCTCTACGCTTTTCTGGAAGAAAGCAGCAACAAGCCGGTGCGCGCCATCCAGCGTATTTCAGCGGTCAATCTGGCGGCCGACGACGCTGCCCTGCTGGATGTGCCGGAAGGATCAGCTTGTCTCAAGATTGTGAGGATTTCCTATCTCCGGTCCGGCAAGGTGGTCGAGTTCACGCGCTCCGTCTATCGCGGCGATGCCTATGATTTTGTCGCCGAACTGCAAATTGGCAATGACCCGAATGGAACAAGATCATGAACCAGTCAGAAACAAGAATGCGCAGTGAAATCTGCGAGATACCGCAAGCCGTTGCACGTCTGACGGAGCGTCCTGCAAGCAGCATCGAGACGGCCGCGACCGAACTGCGCCGGATCGATCCGCACCTGTTCGTCACCGTCGCGCGTGGCTCGTCCGATCATGCTTCTGCCTATCTGAAGTATGCCATTGAGCTCTCGAGCGGTCTGCCGGTGGCGTCGATTGGGCCTTCCATCGCCTCGATATACGACACACCGCTGAGACTTGATCGGGCTGCCTGCCTGTCGATTTCCCAATCGGGCAAGAGCCCGGACATTGTCCGCATGGCCGAAGCCGCCGGGCAAGGCGGAGCGCTGACGATTGCGCTGACAAATGGCACCGGGTCGCCATTGGCTGAAAGCAGCGATCACGCGATCGACATCCTGGCCGGACCGGAACGCAGCGTCGCGGCAACCAAGACTTTTGTCGCATCGATCGTCTCCGGCCTGCTGCTGCTTGGTCACTGGCTACGCGACGCCGATCTTCTTGCCGCGATTAAAAAGCGTCCCGAACACTGTGCCGCCGCGATCGCGTGCGACTGGTCCATGCTTGCCGATGTTTTGACCGATCAGGAGGCGCTTTTCATTTTGGGCCGAGGTCCGTCGATGGCGATCGCCAACGAAGTGGCGTTGAAATTCAAGGAGACCTGTCAGATCCAGGCGGAAGCCTACAGCTCGGCCGAGGTCATGCACGGTCCGGTTTCCATTGTCGGCTCGGGCTTTCCGGTGCTGGCTCTGGCCGCGCGTGACGCAGCCGAAGTTTCGGTTGTCGACGTGGCCGACGGTTTGTGCGGGCAGGGGGCTGATGTATTCGTTACCTCGTCGCTCGCCAGGCGGGCCCGGGAATTGCCATTCATCGCCACCGGTCATCGGCTCACCGATCCGCTGGTACTGGTGGTTGCATTCTACGCCTTCATCGAGCAACTGGCGCGCCGCCGCGGACTTAACCCGGACCAGCCGCCACATCTCAACAAGGTGACCCAGACGGTATGAGCACGCTCCAGGCCTTCATCGGTGCGGACATTTTCGACGGTGATGTCCGTCATGCTCAATGCGCGCTGCTGATCGAAGACGGTAGGGTTCTCGGAATCGTGCCCGCAAGCGCTGTCCCGCCCGACGCGAAGGCGATCGAACTGGACGGTGGCCTTATCGCCCCGGGCTTTGTCGACCTGCAGGTCAATGGCGGCGGCGGTGTCCTGTTCAATGAAAGTCCCGATGTCGATGCGATCCGGACCATTTGCAAGGCGCATGCTCAATTCGGGACCACCGCACTGCTTGTCACTCTGATCACCGACACAGTGGAGGTGACCGAAGCGGCCATTGCAGCGGGAGCCGCTGCCGTTGCTGAAAATGTCCCGGGATTTCTCGGGCTGCATATTGAGGGCCCGCATCTGTCGATCTCCAAAAAAGGTGCACATGACCCTGCTCTGGTGCGCAGGATGGACAACGAGGATCAGAAACGCCTTGAAGCCGCGGCAGCGTCCGTACCAATGTTGATGACGACCGTTGCCCCGGAATCCGTGACGCCGAGCCAAATCAGTTCCCTGACAGCGGCTGGTGTCAGGGTCAGCATAGGTCACACAGCGGCGTCTTTTGCCGAAGTGCGCGCAGCTGCTGAAGCCGGTGCCTGCATGGTGACACATCTATTCAATGCAATGAGCCCGCTCACGCACCGCGAACCCGGAACGGTTGGCGCAGCCCTGCGAACCGGGACACTGTTCGCCGGACTTATCGCCGATGGTTACCACGTTGACCCTGAGGTTATTGCGATCGCTCTCGCTGCCAAGCAGGGGCCGGGCAAGCTGTTTCTGGTGACCGACGCCATGTCGAGCATCGGTACCGATCAGACTTCATTCAACCTGAACGGACGAACCATCCGCCGCGAGGACGGGCGATTGACGCTTGCCGATGGCACATTGGCCGGTGCCGATCTCGACATGATTTCCGCGGTTCGGTTCATGGTTCAAGTGGTTGGAGTGTCGGAAGACGAGGCGCTGCGCATGGCATCGCTTTATCCGGCGCAGGCGATCGGTGCGGAACATCTTGGCCATCTGAAAACCGGTGCTGCTGCCAGCATGGTTCATCTTGATGGCAGTCTCACGGTTGAACGTGTGTGGATTGAAGGCCGGCAGATCGACGCCGGATAGCGAAATGCAAAAAATCAAAATTCTGGATGCCTTGTCGAAACCCGGCCGGGACGGCAGCATCAATGACGACTGTTTTGGATCAAATGATCATTGTGTATTTGTCATCGACGGCGCGACCGGCCTGGCGGATCAACCCGTCATGCAGGACAACCAGAGCGATGCGGCCTGGTTCGCCAGGTTTGCCGCTGAACACTTCCGCCTGCAGGTTGGCGCGGAATCCGAATTGCGCTCGGTAATCGCCGATCTGTCACACCAGGCGCGTGGCCGGTTCTGGTCGGCAGCCGGCGGCCATGTCGAGCGTTATGCCTGGCCGTCTGCGAGTTTTGCCATGTTGCGGATTCATGAGCAGGATCTGGAGGTCTGCGGTCTTGGCGATTGCAGCGTGTATTTTCAGCCGGAAGGGCAGGAGGTCGAGACCTGGTCGCCATTACCGCTGTTCTCTGACTATGAATCGCGGCTCGCAGCCAATCACATGGCTGAAAGCAGCGGTTTCAACCGCTCCGGTTCTCTGCTGGATGATCAAAAGACACTGCAGGATCTGCGCACAATTCGCGCATTGCAGAACACCATTCAAAGCGGCGTGTGGACCCTCGGTCTGGTGCCGGAAGCCGCAGACCACGTAGCCCGTCATGCTGTCCCGTTTCAAAAATCTGTCCGTGCGCTGATATGCAGTGACGGGTTTTCGGCACTGGTCGATACATACCAGATGTACGAGCCAGAAACCTTGCTAACCGCTGCCGGAGATGTTGGCCTTGAGGCTCTCTATTCAGAACTCCGGACGATTGAGCGGGAAACCGATCCGAACGGACAGAAATTTCCCCGCTACAAACAGAGCGATGACGCAACCGCGGTGCTGGTCGAGATTTCGTAGTTCCTCACCCAATCAGTTCAGGCGCATATTTCTCGATCCGCGCCTGACATAGCGCACCCGAATGACGGGTCAGCACATCCATTTCAGCGGCCGACAAACGCGTCAGGTTCGTGCTGATCATCGAGGCAAACCGAGCGTCTCCCGGATTCACTTCGCCTTCTGAACTGTCGATGGAAAACCACATCGGCTTGGGGCCCTCACCAGCCTTGTGCGCCAGCGCCAGACGCTGGAACTGCAGGCCGCGCACCTGTTCCATCAGAATGCCGATCGCCTCCTTCAAGACGATGGTGCTGGACTCCGTCGGGTCGGCGCTGATCTCGAACGGTTTGCCGCCATCGCTCACCAGCGCATATTGCAGGTCGTTTCGCTGTACCCGCATCAGCGGATTGACGCCGAGATTGTCGTAGACGCCACCATCGGTCAGCGTCACGTAATTCACTTGATCGCTTGGAAACCGGTCGCTTTCCAGAAGCAGCGGCGGAAATACCGGCGGGAAGGCGGATGATGCCGCGACAGCATCACTGATCTTGATTTTCGAGGCGCTGGCCTGGCCCAGTTCGTGCTCTCCCATCTCGGTTTTCCCGCCGCCGCCAGCGACGAAAAAGAACATGTTACCGGTCGCAAGGTTGGTCGTATTGAGGTAGAGCCGCGGTCCGTCCTTCAGGCTCGACATCTTCTTTTTGCCGAAGAGATCACGATCGTAGGTTTTGGCCAGTTCGTCGAGCCTTGAGGTGAACGGATTCAGCAATCCGCCAACAACCGAGGACACTGCGATAGACTTGGTGCGCAGATAGTTTTCCAGCCGGTCGAGAACATCGGGCTGGCCCCAATTTGCACAGAGGAACGCCCCGGCGATGCTGCCGCCGCTGACGCAGGACAACAGATCGATCTTGTCGAGCAGTTTCAGTTCTTCGAGCTTGCGAAACACTCCGAGATGATAGGCCGCCGCGCGGAATCCCCCACCCGACAACGCCAGTCCGATACGGTGCTTCTTTCGGTTGATCGTAATGCTCATGATGGTACTTCCTCGCTGTTCGGTTGCCTGTGCCCGATCAGGGGTCGCAACCCGGTGGCAAGCCCATGCCCGTAGAGCGTATCTTGATTATACGGAATCATTTGACTGGAATTACGGGTTTGCTGGCAAGGCGCGTTCCATGCCGTGGTCTCTATGACCACAAATGGAGCGCAACGCAGTCCAGCGGGCGCGTAAATCCAGCCTTCGGTGGGCCATATCGGTTCGTCGGCGTCGTTGCGAAGCTTGCCCGATGCACCACATCGCGCTGCGCTCCGCGCCTAGACGAGCAAACCGATCTGGCCCATCAAATGCTTCCGTATAAACAAGACACGCTCTAATTGTCATTGACGGTGTACTCGAAATAGAGATCGGTGCATTTCACCCGATCCTTGTGCATGAAACGGTCCCAGTCGGTCTGTGAAACCGAGTGAGGTTTTGTCGGCGTGTCCTCGTCGGTCTGGAACACCCGGCCCGCAGCCTTTTTCAGCAGCTCCTTCTTGATCGACGGCAGTGGATGATTCCATCTTGCCTTGTTCAATGCCCAATAATTGTGGGCAGTGATGAAGGCAGTGAATTCCTCCGCAAATTCGCCCTGCGCCATCCAGCCGAGATTGGGATAATTGTCCGCAGTGGTTCCTTTGAGAGTGGCATTGTGGCTGCCATGATGACCGACCTTGTAGACAACGGTACGGGCCAGCAGGTCCCGCGTCGTGCGGGTCTTGCCGTCGACAGTGAAGGTGCCGTCATCCCATGATTTCCAGTTTCCCAATTGCGCATCGCCGGCAAACAGCAGCACCTTGCCGGATTGCACCAGTTCGATCGCCAGCACCAGACTGGTATTGTTGACGCCTCTGTTAAGTTTCAGAGCAAAACTTTCAGCGGCGTACAACCACTCCTCATCGATGCGCCGCCAGGGAGCATCTGTAGGAACTTCGCCGGCTTCTTCCAGGTCATCCGCCTTGGCCGAGCCATAGTGTTTTTTAAAAAAACCGCTGAAATCCTTAGCGTCCAGCGCCGCTTTCTTGCGCATGCTGAAGGTCGGATCGAACGGCATGCCTTTGTGCGATACCGCGCCGTTGGCCGCAGCGGCCGAAAAGAACGACAGCGAGGCCGCCGCGCCGTGGCCGGGAAATCCCTCATTTCCGACAGGGTCTTCATCGGCAAGAAGTTTTTCGCTTCTGGGTGGGCCGAGCGGAAAGATCCGGATGCCGTCGGCGTCGCCGGCAGAGAGCGCGCTTTTGTGCGGCGTGATGAAGCGCAGCCTGTTTCCGGCCCGTTTCTTGACCAGCGCCATCGCTTTCTTGTTCTTGGACTTCAGCGGGTCCGAAGCGGCGCCGAAGACCGCCGGAATATTGATGCTGGAGATGATCGTGTCGTCGTCATCGATCGGATCGTCGTCATCATTTCCAAGTTCCAGCGCCAGAAGCTCGTCAATTCGGCTAACGGC
>JAJFHT010000054.1 GCA_021775495.1 Hyphomicrobiales bacterium
TCAACGCCAACGTCTCGGGTACTCTGACATCGGTCACAATCCGCAATGACGCATCAACGCGGGACAATGACCATATGCCCAGCGCTGCTGCAGCCAGGGAAAACAGGCTAATCGTCAGGAATGCGACCATCAATCGAGTGCGCACACTCCGCCACAGACCTCGAAAGGGTTTCAAAGGGTGTAAAGATGCTTCGTCAGGATCGGGTGGCGACATCGGATGTTCTACCGGACTTCCGCGTACCCATCGTTGCTCCAGACATACATGACAAAATTACTGATCCCCGAAATATCGCCTTTGATATCGAAGCCGATTTCTCCAATAACCGTCTCGAAAGTGTTGGCTCTCAGAGCCCCGGCAACATCGGCCCCTTCTGCACCTCCCGCAATTTCAACGGCTTTGGCCCATGCCTGAACCGCGGCATAAGAATAGAGCGTGTAGCCTTCGGGCTCATAGGCATCTTCGTCTCTGAACCGTTCAACCACCTGAGACGCGCTTGGCAGTTTGCGAGCGTCTGGCCCAAAGGTGAAATAGGTTCCTGCCGCTGCCTCACCTGCAATCAGAGAGAATCCGTCACCAGCCATTGAATCCGCGGAAATCATTGTGGCGCCACTCAATTTCGCCTTCAATTGGCGCGTTAACAAAGCTGCATCGTTCACCGCATTGCTGACCGCATAAACCACGTCAGCGCCTGCGGCGGTTACATCTTCGATGGTATCGACATAGCTTTTTTGGTTGGGCTTGAACTGGATAAACAAATCAGGGATTTTCCCGGCATTTTCCAGTTCTCTCCTCACTCCCTCAACCAGACCTTTGCCGTATATGTTCCCGTCATGCAGAAGCGCGATTTTGTCGTCCGGGAACGAGTCGAGAATGAATTTTGCGGCAACAGCGGCCTGATCGTCGTCACGCCCAATTGTCCGGAACAGTCGCTGTAGCCCACGTTCGGTCACCGTAGGATTGGTTGATGCTGGCGAGATCTGCAATATTCCGGCAGAATCATATATTAGGCTGGCTGCGATTGTTGTGCGGGAGCACAAATGGCCAATCACGACGTTAACTTTTTCCGCGACCAGGCGAGCTGCGGCTGCTTTGGCCTGTTCGACATCGCAGGCATCGTCCACAGAAACAACTTTGACCTTCTGCCCAAGCACACCGCCGGCTTCGTTTAAATCTGATACTGCCCGTTGTGCGCCTAAATCCTGTTGCTCGCCGTTAAACGCCACATTACCGCTAAGCGGCCCTGCAATGCCGACCACAAACTCGGCATGAGCAATATGAGGCAGACAGAGGAACGAGGCAGCCCCTGCCAGATACACAGATAAGATCATGTTTTTCATCACGTTTCCTGACTGATAAAAGGACAAAAAATTACGTTCATCGCGGCTGCGGCGCGGATGTAGAGCATGCTGGTGCTTCAAACGGCGATACCGATGAATGATCCGATTGTGCGAACGGAGATCCGACCCGTCCATGTCCCAGATTGGACAAAATGAGGGATCGAGTTACGTTTTCTGATCAAGATTCTGCGAAACGCGCCAAATAATGTCTGGCGAAAATGAAGGCCGACCGATCAAGAAAATCTCGGTCGGAAGTAAATCTCAGCGATCAGGGCCGTTCAGCTTCTGGCGATTCGCGCCTTCCGGCCGATTGCCACGACCACAACGACCGCCAGGGCAAATGCAAGCATTTCCACTGTCACCGTTTCTCCCAACAGGGCGACGGAAAGAGCCAGAGTGATGAAAGGTTGCAGCAGCTGGATCTGGCCAACCCTGGCAATCCCGCCCAATGCCAGTCCGATGTTCCAGAAGAAAAAACCGAGAAACATTGAAAACAAGCCGAGATAAAGCAACGCAAAGAGCGGCCCGGCAGGCGCGGCGAGATAGGCGGAATCATAAGTTAGGACCGTTCCGGTGAATGTGATGGGAGCACACAATACGAGCGCCCAGCAGATGACCTCCCATCCGGTCATGAAGCGGGTCAGCTTTCCCGACAGCACATATCCGAGGCTTGCTGAAATGCCGGCGAGAAAAAGCCAGATATCTCCGGCGACCAGGCCGGTATCGCTGTCGCGCAGCGCAAAAACCACCACCAGGATCGTTCCCGCAATCCCGCAGGTCCAGAACAGGGGCGAGGGGCGTTCGCCGCCGATAATCGCAGCGAACACGGCGGTCGCAAGCGGCAGAATACCCAGAACAATGCCACCATGGCTGGCGGGAACTTGTTCAAGCGCCACCGCCATCAGGCCGGGAAAGGCAAAACACAGCAAAAGCCCGGCAAGAAACAGCGTAGCGGCGTGCGCCCGCAACAGAGGCCGGCGCCGAACCAGTAGGACCAGGATAGAGGCCAACGTGGCGATCGATGCACGGGCGAAAGTGATGAACCAGGGGTCGTAGGCTTGCAGCGCCAGGCTGGTTGCCGGCAGCGAAGCCCCGAAGGTCAGCACCCCGAAAAACCCCAGGACAAATCCGGCGGTTTCATCGGACAGCAGGCGCCGGCGTGTCAGGGTCTGGTCGGTCATTGCGGGACGGCTAACAGGCCGGCACCCCGGCGTCCAACAAAAACACCAAATGGGCTGTTTCAATCTCGTGCTGAGTTGCGCTACACACGCGGCCATGTCGATTTGGGCCCGCATAGGCGATTTGGTCGCTCGCGTTTCTTCCGGCGCGCTTTCCAGCGTGGTGGAGACCATGCGTACGGCATTCGAGGGAGACCCGGAAACCCGCAGACGGGTGGCGTTTTCGGTTGCGATGATCGCGCTTTCGGCAAAAATGGCCAAGGCCGATGGCATTGTCACGCCATCGGAAGTGTCCGCCTTCCAGCAGATTTTCGCCGTTCCAGAGAAGGAAGCGGGAAATGTTTCGCGCCTCTACCGTCTGGCGATGACCGATACGGCCGGTTACGAGCTGTATGCAGAGCGGATGGCGCGCCTGTGCGGCAGCGGCGAGATGAATTGTCCGTTGCTGGAGGACATTCTCGACGGGTTGTTCTTTATCGCCAAGGCCGACGGCGTTCTGCACGACAAGGAAGTCGTGTTTTTGAAACGAATTTCGGAAATCTTCGATTTCGACCAACTGCATTTCGACCGAATACTGGTGCGTCACGCCAATATTGGCGACCGGGATCCTTTTGCAATCCTCGGGGTTAACCGTGGGGATTCATTTGAAACCATACGCCGGGCCTACCACAGACTGGCCCTGGAAAATCATCCCGACCGGCTGATCGCGCGCGGTGTTCCGGAAGAGTTCATCGCCATCGCCAACGACCGGATTGCCGTGATCAATTCCGCCTATGCGATGATTGAAAAACAACGGGTAAAGCAGTGACGGCTTGCGATCATGCCGGAGCGACGTACCGCGCTTCACCGAATTTCGGACCGCGGCGCGACAGCAAGACACCTGACATGATCCTGCTGCACTATACCGGCATGAGTTCCGGCGACGCGGCACTCGGCCGTCTGTGTGATCTAAGTGCCGAAGTCTCTTCGCACTACCTGGTGTTCGAGGACGGCCGGATCATGCAACTGGTGGCCGAACAACAACGGGCATGGCATGCCGGCGCCAGCAGTTGGAAGGGTGAGAGCGATATCAATTCGCTTTCCATCGGTATCGAGATCGTCAATCCCGGCCATGAAATCGGGATCGTCGACTACCCCGCGGAACAAATCGCCGCTGTCATCGCGTTATGCGGAGACATAGTTCAGCGCCATTGCGTGCCGGCAGAGCGGATTCTGGCTCATTCCGATGTAGCTCCTGGCCGTAAGCTTGATCCCGGCGAGCACTTCCCCTGGGACGAATTGCACCGCAACGGCGTCGGTCACTGGATTGAACCGTCGTCGATCCGAGGCGGGCGGTTTTTCAGCGTCGGGGATTGCGGTGAACCAATCGAAGCGCTGCAATCCATGCTGGCGCTTTATGGCTACGGAATCGAGATCGATGGCGTTTTCGATGAGAAGATGCGGGCAGTCATCGAGGCTTTTCAGCGGCATTTCCGTCAGGAACGTGTTGATGGGGTTGCCGATCAGTCGACCATCGAGACCCTGCACCGGCTGTTGTCGGCGCAAAGCAGTCTGTAACACGATTTTACCTAAAGTGACTTGATTGGTCATCATTCCGCACAGCTTTGGCGGTCTGAGAAGAGTTCAACATGGCCGGAAATGAAATTGTATTCCGGTTAAAGTAAACCCAAGTGCATTTGCACAACTCCCAATACTGAAAAAAAACGAGATCAAGAATGACCAGATTGACGCAACTTAGTGCGGCGGTTTTCGCTGCCTTTTTTCTGGCCGGTACAGCTGGTGCCAAGGAAAGCCCGGTGCCAGCTTTCTTCGGAAAGCATATCGAAGTGAATACACCGAAGGCCGCGGAGCGAAAGCCGGAAAAATCGAAACGACAAAGCAAGAAGAAAAAGACGGCCAAGTCGCCGCCCAGGACTGCAAAGAAGGCAAAGTCTAATCGCAAGAAGTATCGCGCTATGGTCTCGCGTTATGCCCTGTCGAACAACGTGCCTTTGCCGCTTGCTCATGCAGTTATTCGGATCGAGAGCAACTACCGGCCTAATGCGCGTGGTGCGGCAGGCGAGATCGGGCTGATGCAGATCAAACCTGCGACCGCGCGGATGATGGGTTACAGGGGGTCTGCAAAGGGTTTGTTCGATCCGGAAACCAACATCAAATGGGGCATGAAATATCTCGGCAAGGCGCGCAAGCTGGGTGGCAGAACGACTTGTGGCACCATTCTGCGATACAATGCCGGCCACGGTGCAAAACGAATGAACCCGGTTTCGGCAGCCTATTGCGCCAAGGTGAAACGGAAAATGGCGTCGCTGTGATGCCGTTGCCAGGATAGCTGTTGCTTTTTGTTTGCGTTTTGCAGCGCCAGTCTCTTTATAAGCACTGCCAGCTGGCCGGGCGGCCGCACAGGCAATTGTCGAAAGGCAGCATGTGAGGAAAGTCCGGGCTCCAAGGAAACACGGTGCCGGTTAACTGCCGGCGGGGGCGACCCCAGGGAAAGTGCCACAGAGAGCAGACCGCCGCATCCTGTTTCGTCTGCCGCCGTTCGCGGCGGCGGCGAAACCGCGGTAAGGGTGAAAGGGTGGGGTAAGAGCCCACCGCGCGGCCGGCAACGGGCGCGGCACGGCAAACCCCACCGGGAGCAATACCGAATAGGGATGGTGCGCAGGGCAACCTGCAGGGCTGTTTTCCGCCCAGCCATCCGGGTAGGTAGCATGAGGCAGGCGGCAACGCCTGTCCAAGACGAATGGTCGCCGCGTCATGGCCTTCAGCCATGGCCATACAGAACCCGGCTTACAGGCCAGCTGGCAATTTTCCGACTGTTGGCATATATTGCCAATGGTAAGGAGAGACAGAGATGGCCACGCGAAATGTTGTTCTGACCGATCATCAGGAAGAGCTTGTCAGCGGGCTTGTGGAATCTGGGCGATACCAAAATGCCAGTGAAGCCGTTAGAGCTGGCCTAAGGCTGCTTGAGCGGGAAGAAGCTGAAATTTTTGAGATTAAATCC
Source organism: Hyphomicrobiales bacterium (assembly GCA_021775495.1). Lineage (GTDB taxonomy): Bacteria > Pseudomonadota > Alphaproteobacteria > Rhizobiales > Rhizobiaceae > JAJFHT01. The sequence goes on from JAJFHT010000054.1 coordinate 5,521, forward strand.
CGTGTCGCTGAAGGACTCCGCCAGGCGCGTGATGGCGAGCTGGCAGATGGAGACGGGGCTACGGCGGTGCGGCGCGCATTTGGTATCGCACGCCAGGAATTGTAGTGAGTAAGCCTTGGCGTTTGACACGACGAGCTGAGCAAAGCCTGGTCGGGATAGCGCGATGGACGTTTGAGAGATTTGGCGCACAACAAGCGCAATCATATCAAGAGGAATTGATAGAGCGATGTCAGGCGATTGCGGACGGTCGTGCCGTCTCACAAAGCTGCGCGATGCTTGCTCAAGGTGTGACAGAGAACGAACTGCGCTTCGCTAGGGCGGGTGAGCATTTCGTAGTTTTTCTCGATGAGACCGAACGTGTCATTATTGTCGAGTTCCTGCACGGCCGATGCGATCTTCCTCGCTGGATATCCAGTCTTGCGGAATAGAGCGCCGATTGGTCAGGCCCTTCGGTTTGGCCGCGAAACGATCCGGGCGTACCGGATTGAACATCTCCTGACTTCAATAAGCCCTTTCAAACTCCACGAACTTTCGGCATCATTATGAACTCCCACGGGGAGGGGAAATCGCCGACCGGGACTTCAATCAGGGTCGGGCCGTCTGATTTGATTGCAAGAGCGAGATGTCGCCGCAGCTCCTCCGGCGATGTTGCCCGCATTCCCCGGGCGCCGAAACTTTCGGCGAGTTTGACAAAGTCGGGGCTCGTCAGGTCAGAGGCGATCGGCCGGTTATTGTAGTTCTCTATCTGGAAGCGGCGGACATTGCCGAAGGCGTTGTCGTTGAAAACAATCAGAGTGAGTGGAATTTTGTGGCGAACCGCTGTCGCCATCTCGCCGATTGTGAACAGTGCTCCGCCGTCGCCTGATATCGATACAACCGGCACATCGCGGCGGGCGTGGGCGGCGCCGAGCGCGGTGGCAAAACCCCAGCCCAGGGTTCCCTGATATCCGGTTGAGAGAAAAGTGCGCGGTTTATAGGTCGGGAACGCAAATCGTGAGACATATCCGATCTGGGTCAGCTCATCGACAAAGATGCCATTGTCTGGCAATTCCGCCCGGATGGCGTTGATCCAGGACAGTTGGGGGCCGAGCTTTTCCTGGCAGAGACTGGCAAAATTCGCTTTGGCCTGGTCGACAGTGTTCAGCCAGTTCGATCGATTGGCCATGTCGGGATGCAACGCGTCGAGCAGTGCCGGGATGGCGTCCGCCGCATCGGCGCAGATGCCGACCGCCGGTGTGTTTATGCGCCCGATCTCGGCGGGGTTGATGTCGATATGGATGATCTTCATCGCATCATCGACGCCCCATTGCATCTGCTGGGTCTGAAGCCGTGTGCCAATGCCGATCACGACATCGCAGTCCTGCCAGAGCCGATGTCCGACGGGTGCATTGACGCTGAGCCTGTTGTGGCTGGATACCACGCCGTGGCCGGTGCGAAATGCCATCACCGGTGCCGATAGGGTTTCTGCCAAGCGGGTTATTTCCACGCTGCAATCCTGCGCACCTCCGCCAACAACGATCAGGGGGCGGTCCGCCGAAGCCAGAAGGGTTGCGGCTTCATGCAATCTGGCGGGGTCTGGGGCCGGAGATACTCCGCCGGCATTTTGCTGGTGCAATGGATCGACAACCGGAAGCTTCCAAACATCGACCGGTACTTCGATGCCGACCGGGCCTGGTCTTCCATCCGTCAGTTGCGAGAAAGCTGAGTTCAACAAAGCGGCGGCGTTTTTGCCATCGACTATGCGTTCTGCGTGTTTTGTCAGACCGCGCAGGATCGCCAACTGATCGGGTATTTCGTGCAACAGGCCAAAACCCTTTCCAATGGCCCGTGATGGAATCTGGCCAACCAGTGCCAGCAGGGGCGCATTGAGGGAATAGGCGGTGGCCAATGCGGCGCAGCCGTTCAGGAAGCCGGGGCCGGGGACAATCGAAAATGCCTGAGGTTTGCCGGTCGCAAGGGCTGCGCCGAGCGCCATGTAGGCTGCGCCCTGTTCATGCCGGGTGTGAACCGGATTGAGAATGTTCCGGCGATCATAGAGGGCATCGAAGAAATCATCGTTTTGAACCCCCGGCAGACAATAGAGCTGGTCAATTCCGTTGGCGATGAGGCTGTCGACAACCAGACCGGCGACCGTGTTTGTCATTTTCTCACCCCTTCCTGAAAGTTCAAATTCGAGTTCGTCGGCGTCTGTCAGTCGATGACCGAAAGGACCGCTTCGACAAACTGCCCGATCTGTTCATGCCTCAGTCCTGCGACATTCATGCGGCTATCGCTGACCATGTAGACGGCATGTCCGTCGCGCAGCCTGCCGACCTGCTGCGGGGTGATGCCGAGTAGCGAGAACATGCCTCGGTGTGTGGCCAGAAAATCAAAACGATCGGAGTTTGTCCGGACGCGGAATGCCGTGGCTAGTGCCTCGCGGATTTCTGAAATCCGCAGCCGCATGTCCTCCAACTCCTGTTTCCAGATATCGCTCAATTCCGGATCCCGGAGAATTGTCCGCACGATTGCCGCGCCGTGGTCGGGCGGCATCGAGTGGCCGACACGCGCAAGGTCGCGCATTTGTCCCATTGCCAGTGCCGCGATATCGGCATTTGCGGATATTGCGATGGCCATGCCGGTCCGCTCGCGATAGATCGCAAAATTCTTTGAGCAGGAAGAAGCGATGAACATCTCGGGCGTGTGCGCCAACAACGATCGGACACCGTAGGCATCTTCCTCCAGCCCGTTGGCAAAACCCTGATAGGCAATGTCGACAAGTGGCGTGAACTTCCGTTCCTGTACAATTTGCGTGATCGCATCCCATTGCTCGGCCGACAGGTCCGCACCGGTCGGATTGTGGCAGCAACCGTGAAACAGAACGACGTCCGTTTCCGGCACCTGTTCCAGCGACGCTCTCATCGCGGCGAAGTCAACGCCGAGCGTTACGGAATCGAAATAGCGATAGGTTCGATGCTTCAATCCGGCTTGTGTCAGGGTCGGAACATGGTTTGCCCATGTCGGACCGGGCAGCCAGATCGTAGCATCCGGATTTGCCCGTTTGATCAGGTCGAACAGCAATCTCAGCGCACCGCTGCCGCCGGGCGTTTGAACGATCGAGATACGCCCTTGCGCTGAATGCCGACCAAGGATGATTTCAGACATTGCGAGATTGAAATCCGGATCACCAGCCGGTCCAAGATAGGATTTGGTCGTCTCGGATTTCAACAAACGCCGTTCTGCCTCGAGTACCGATTGAAGGATGGGCGTGGTCCCGTCCTCAGCTCTGTAGACGCCAATTCCCAGGTCAATCTTGTTTGCCCTATGATCCGCCGCGAACTCGGCGGCGACCTGCATAATGATCTGGGGTGGTGTTTCGTCGAGTCGTTCAAGCATGCGTTCAGCGCCTCAGTGCAAATTCATATGTTGTCATTATATGACTTGTCATATAAATTCCAGTGAGGCGTATTTGAATGTCTGCGGGAAGGATCGTGCTGCATGAGCTTGGGGTTGCTGGATCTTGATAATGTTCCTGCTGGCGCTAGCCTGCTCTCGATGACGGCACACAGGCTATCGCGACTGTTGCGCTACCAAATAGGCGACCTGCTTGCACGCCATGGTGAACTGAGCTTGGTCGATTGGCGGATTTGTGTCGGCCTGTCCCAGCAACAGACGATCACCCAGAAAGAACTGGTGAATTTCACAAAGATGCAGCAGGGCCAGGTGAGCCGGTCGCTGGCGGTGCTGGAACAGCGTGGTCTTATTCGTTCAAGCCGCTGTGACCGGGACAAACGTGCTCGTCAATTTTCGATGACGGATCGCGGACGGGTGCATTTCAACCGCGTTCTGCCTGCCGTGGCGGCCTATTGCGAAGCGATCGATCAATCGCTTTCACCGGATGAATTCGAGCAATTTCTGGAGATGGCACAACGTATTGCGCAGGCATCGGCTGACACCAGTTCTGATTTGTCAGAACGGTTTGAGGAGGCTGTGTAGTCACCACACTAGGGACGAGTAACAATAACGGGAGGAAGAACCATGAAAATAGGAAAACTGATGACGAGCCTGATCGCCGCTGCGGTGATTCTGACATTTGGCGCGGCAAACGCGGCAGATTGGAAGCCGTCGGGACCGGTCAATTTGCAGATCGGCTTTGGAGCCGGGGGTGAAACCGATACCCTCGGACGGGTGATCGCATCGGTCATGAAGGAACAGACCGGCTGGGATGTGATTGCCGAGAACAAACCCGGTGGCGGCGGCGTAGCAATGTTCTCAGGTATCTCCAAAGCGCCGGCTGACGGACTGGTGATTGGCCTTGGCGTCAATATGCCGATCATGATCAATCTGGTGCTGCGCGGCGACAAGCTGCCGTTTGATCTCGACAGTTTCGATTATCTTGCCACTGTCGCACGGGCGCAATTGGCGATCATTGCAAAGAAAGATGCGCCTTTCGATGACATCAAGGGATTGGTGGCTCATTCAAAGGCCAATGGCGGCACCGCCGTTGCATTTGATGCCAAACCCCAGGAACTCATCTTGCGGGCGATCGACAAACAGGAGAGCGCCGGTCTGAAGCTCGTTTCGACCAAGAGTTCAGCCGAGATGCTTCAGTTTGTACTTGGTGGGCAGGTCATGGCGTCGTTCTCGGCAGGAACCCATATTCCTTATGTCGAAAAGGGCGACCTGAAGGTGCTTGCCAGCGCCAATGACGGACGCCACAATTACGCACCCGACACACTTTCCCTGAAGGAACAGGGCTACAATCTGTTTGTCGATCCCTATTTCTATTTTGCCGGGCCAGCCGGTTTGCCGGACGATGCGAAAGCAGCCCTGGTTGCAGCGCTAGACAGCGCGATCGCTTCGGAAAAGGTGAAAACGGTTGTTGCCAATGCGCTGGCAACCGAGGTCGACAATCTTGGCTCCGACGGCACCAAGAAGATGCTGGTTGACGGCATTGGCGGCGTCAAGGTCCTGTTCGGTAAATAGGTCACGAACCAGCACCGCGTTGCTTGATTGCGGCGCGGTGCGATGGAGGTCGGCGCTTTCATGGACCGTTTGCTCAACCGCTCCTCGGGCCTGTTTTTCATCGCATTCGGAATATTCCTGTATTTCGTTGTCATTCCCTATGACACAGAATCCGTCGACTATGGCTGGGTACGCCCGCAAACTGTGCCCAATGCAATGGCATGGATCATCATTATCGCCGGATTGGCGCAGTTGATCCGTCCGACTGGCAGTGTCAGCGCGGATATCGCAAAGATGAGCCGCGCCGCGATGCATCTTCTGATCGTGGCCGGCGGCGTCCTGGCGATCAGCCAGTTTGGATTTCGGCTGGTATCACCGCTTCTGGCGTTGGCCATCATGCTGACGGTTGGCGAACGCCGCCCCGTCTGGCTGGCGCTTGGGGTAATCGGCATTCCCGTTCTGATCTGGTTTGTCGTCGCGGTGCTGCTGGGAAGACCATTGCCGTGAAGAAGTTTAGCACCGATGGTTGATTTCAACGTTGTTCTGGCCGGACTTACAGACGCATTCCAGCTGACCAATCTGTTGTTTGTGTTGGCGGGAGTCGTTCTCGGCCAGTTCGTCGGTGCGGTACCGGGCATCGGGCCGGTCATGGCGATGGCGATAGCCATTCCCTTCACATTCGTTCTCGATCCGCTGCCGGCGATCGGATTTCTTGTCGGTGTCAACAAAGGCGGCCTGGTCGGTGGCGCGGTGCCGGCGGTTCTGATCAATACCCCCGGCACCCCGGATGCCGCGGCCACCGCGCTGGATGGCCATCCGCTGGCGAAACAGGGAAAGCCGGTCAAGGCGACCAAAATGGCGCTCTACGCATCGGTGACCGGCGACACTTTCAGCGACCTCGTTCTGGTGACCGTTTCAGCACCGCTTGCGATTGTCGCGCTCAAGATGGGACCGGTCGAAGTGTTCGCACTGATGATCTTCGCGTTTTCCATCATTGCCGGGCTGGTGGGGAACTCACTTTCCAAGGGCATCATCGCGGCGGCTCTCGGTCTGCTTTGCGCGACGGTCGGGCTTGACCCGGAACACTCAACCCCGAGGCTCTATTTTGGCTGGTTCGAACTTTATGACGGTCTGCCACTGGCATCGGTCGCGATCGGTATGCTGGCTATCTCGGAGATACTTCGCCGGCTTGCTTCGACAAATGGTGGAATGAAATCGGCGATCGAAATCCCGGTTGCGCAAAATCCTGAAGATATGAGGGTCCGGTGGGTCGAATATTGGAGTTGTCGATACACGATGCTCAGAGGCGCCGTAATCGGAACGATCCTTGGCGCCCTGCCAGGCATCGGATCGACGGCTGCAGCCTTCATGTCCTATGCATCCGCGAAGCAGACCTCCGACGATCCGCAAAGTTTCGGCAAGGGAAACCTGCATGGAATTGCCGCGGCTGAATCGGCGAATTCCGCAGTGGTCGGCGCCAATCTCATTCCGTTGTTGACGCTCGGCATTCCCGGCAGTGTCGGCGCGGCACTGATCATCAGTGCCTTCATGATCCATGGAATACAGCCGGGACCGTTGCTGTTCGAGCAGCAGGGGCGTCTGGTTTACGGGCTGTTCGGCGCGATGATCATGGCGAATTTCATCAACCTGTTTGTTGGCCAGGTCGGTTTGAGATTCTGGATACTTGTTGTTCGGGCACCGGAATCGGTGATCTTTTCGTCCGCGCTGCTGCTTTGCATCGTTGGCGTGTCGATGGCAACCGGCGGCCTTTTCGGCGTGTCGGTCATGCTGATTTTTGCTGGCGTCGGCTATCTGATGACCGCATTCGGCTATTCCGTCGTCATCTTCATCATCGCATTTTTCCTGGGGCCGCGATTTGAGATATCTCTTTCGCAAACTCTGGTGCTGCTGGATGGTGATGTCGCGGCTCTGGTGAATTACCCGATTGCCATTGTGCTTCTTTTGCTCGCAATTGTCGCAACCTGGTGGCTGGGTTTTCGCGCAGCTGCACGGCAGGCCAACAAACAGCCTGCCTAACGTGACCGGGGAACCTCAAGGCCGCGCAGGATTGCCAGCGCCGGGACGTCTCCCGGGTCGTCAATCGTCAGCAGCAGATCGATGGAATGGGCCGAAGGAGAGGGCATGCCGAGAATTGCGATGCCTTCAAGTTTCTCATTTCGATAGGCGCCGGTGAGGGCGGTCAGTTCTATAGGGTCTCTGTTACCTTCAGGGTTCCAGATCCAGATGCGCGGCTGCAGCCGTTTCCTGCCGGAAATGTTTGGCAGGCGTTTGCCGGAGATCACGTCGCGGCAACGCTTGATCAATTTGTCGGTCTTCTTGCGGCTGTCAGGTGCCGATACCCCGGTATCGCCGGTGGCTATCAGCAAGCGGTTGCCAAATGTTTCAAGGGCGCGGATGCCGATGTTCTTGATCGGATTGCCGTCGCCATCGCGAAAGTTCAAACCATATGTTTGCGTCGGCTCCACATGGCTGACGGAATGGGCAGTCAGAATGCCTGTTGACGAGCGGACAATCAGGGCCTGTCCATCGGCGCGGTGTGCCGGGCTGCGCAGTCCGAAGAACAGGTCATTGCCGATTTGCGCAAGGCCCTCAATATTCAGCCCGCCGCATTGCAGGGGTTTTTCGGCAAACGGCCCGATCTTTGGGTGAGGTTTGAACAGTTGCCTGAGGATCGGTTGATCGGACTGGATGCGCAGCGACTTGCGGATTGGATTGCCATCCCGTCCAACGGAAAACTGAGCCAAGAACCAGCGTAACCGTGCCTTGTTCCCGGACTTTCTCCTGTTTCCCATCGAACCGGTAACGACCACCGAGTTGCCGCGGCGGGCGATGCCTTCCAGATCGACTTCCTGTTTTGCGCAAGTGCTCTTGTGGCTGGTCCGGCGGCACCAGTCGTCAAACAATGCCGAAAGAACCTGGCCTGATTGAAAACCCGGCCGCCCGCCGTCGATGTCGAGTTTGAGGCTCTGGATGGCAATCCGTTCGTCCGCAACCAGAAGACACCGGCCGTTTCCAAAGCAGGTCGCGCCGCTGATGTTGCGGGCAGCTATCGGGTAGTAATCTGAAAACAGGGTATCGCCGTCGGTTTCAAGTGGCATCGGATCTGCCGCATTGGCGGCTGTCGCCGCCGTCAGACAGAAAAGACCTGCCAGCGCGGAGCTTTTCAACAATGCCGGGTAGGCGGATAACCCCATGAACCGAGATCCGTGTAAGATTTGGCGGAATTCCTCGCAGAATTCTGGTTTGACGACAATGCCGGCGCCGACGGCTTACCAAAACGCAAATGGATGCTATTTACAGAATTGCGTCAATGTACCGAAAATTTCGCCGTGCCCGGGAGGCAGATATAAATGAGCAAGGTCATGGTTCTGTTTGCCCATCCGGGCCAACGCCATTCGCAGATCAATCTTGATCTGGCGAATGTGGCCCGATCTGTCGATGACATCGGTTTTGTCGACCTGTACGCGGATTATCCGCGATTCAAGATCGATGTCGACCGGGAGCAGGAGCGTCTGCTGGTCCATGATGTGATCGTTTTCCAGTTTCCGGTCTATTGGTACTCAACGCCATCCTTGCTCAAGGAATGGCAGGATCTTGTTCTGGAATACGGATTCGCATACGGCCCTGGCGGTGACAAGCTGGCCGGCAAGCTGCTCGTTCCGGTGGTGACTGCCGGCGGGCTGCAGGATGCCTACCGGGAGGATGGCCGCAATAATTTCCCGCTGCGAACGCTGCTCAGCCCGTTGGAGCAAACGGCCAATCTCTGTCAGATGGTATATGTTCCACCACTTGTACTGTTCGCCGCTCTGAGCGCCAGAAACGACGGGCGGGCGGATGATCACATCAAACAATATCGCTTGCTGCTGGAAGCGCTGCGGGATGGCCGGTTCGATGTCGAGGCCGCCCGCAGGCGTGATCTCCTGAGCGACGGCGCTCTCCCTGTTCTGGAGAGTGTGTGAGAAATGGACAGCTTTCTGTTTCAGACGTTCATCTACCTTCTGGCTGCCGTCGTTGCGGTGCCGATTGCCAATCGGCTCGGGCTCGGTTCCGTCCTGGGATATCTGATCGCAGGTGTGGTCATCGGTCCGATGATCGGCCTCGTGGGCAGCGAGACCCAGGATCTGCAGCACTTTGCCGAATTCGGTGTGGTCATGATGCTGTTTCTCGTCGGGCTGGAGCTCGAACCGAAAGCGTTGTGGGATATGCGCGCCAAATTGCTGGGGCTGGGCGGCCTGCAGGTCGCCGGCACGACGTTAGCCGTGATGGCAGCCTGCATGTTGTTTGCTCTGCCATGGAGCGTGTCGCTGGCCATCGGCCTTGTCTTTTCGCTTTCGTCAACCGCTATCGTTCTTCAGACCCTCAACGAGAAGGGGCTGATGAAAAGCGACGGCGGTCAATCGAGTTTTTCCGTGCTGCTTTTCCAGGATATTGCCGTCATTCCGATGCTGGCATTGATCCCGTTGCTGGCGCTGCCGGAACTCGCCGAACATGCGGCGCAGGCCGGAGAGCATGGCGAGGAAGCCGGGCACGGTTCGGGATTTCATCTGATGGACGGGCTGGCCGGCTGGCAGGTTGCGCTGGTCAATCTGGCAGCCGTTGCGGCGGTGATCTTTGGCGGGCACTTTCTGTCGCGGCCGCTGTTCCGCTTCATTGCAGCGGCGCGGCTGCGTGAAATCTTCACCGCCGCGGCGTTGCTGATGGTGATCGCCATAGCGCTGTTGATGACGCTTGTCGGACTGTCGCCGGCGCTCGGAACTTTTTTGGCCGGTGTCGTGCTTGCCAACAGCGAATTCCGGCACGAACTGGAAAGCGACATCGCGCCGTTCAAGGGATTGCTGCTGGGCCTGTTCTTCATCACTGTCGGAGCGGGTATCGATTTCGCAATCCTGTTCTCGCAGTTCTGGTTCGTGCTTGGTCTGACGCTCGGTGTGATGGCACTGAAAGCCCTGGTTCTGCTGGCCTTGGCATTGTTCTTCAAAATCAAGGGGCCGGATCGGTGGCTGTTTGCACTCGGACTTGCGCAGGCCGGCGAGTTCGGCTTCGTGTTGCTGTCGTTCTGCGTCCAGTCCTTTGTCATTCCCGGCGAAATTGCTGACACCCTGCTGCTTGTGGTGGCGCTGTCGATGCTGCTGACGCCTGCCCTGTTCATCTTCCATGACAAGGTGATTGCCGCCAGGTCCGATTCGGGCCAGGAGCACGAGAACGATCAGATCACCGAGAAGGGAACGGCCATAATCGCAGGCCACGGTCGCTTCGGGCAGATCGTCAATCGGGTGCTGCTGTCAAACAACCACAAGACAGTGGTTCTGGATCATCGGGCCGATCTGATCGAGGGGCTTCGCAAATTTGGCGCTCGGGTGTTTTTCGGCGATGCCACCCGTCCGGATCTGCTGCACGCCGCCGGATTGCACGATGCGGAACTGCTTGTCGTTGCGATCGATGAACCGGATCAGGCTATCGATCTGGTCAGGCACGCCAGACGAGAGCATCCCGATCTGCACATCATCGCGCGCGCTGAGGACCGCATGGCCGTCTACAGGCTCTACGCCGCCGGCGCGAATGACATTATCCGCGAGACGTTTGACAGTTCCGTCCGCGCGTCGCGATGCGCGTTGGAGGCGCTGGGCATGCATGCCTATGAAGCTGAAAAGGCGATCACCGTTTTTGTCGACCACGACCGCGCCGCCATACGTAAACTGGCGCAGGTGTGGAAACCGGACATTTCGGTGTTTGACGATCCCGAATACATCGCGCTGGCAAAGGAAGTGAACGCACAGCTGGAAGCGGCGATGGCAGGCGACCGTTCCGCCCTGCATGACAAGACCGACCGCGGATGGACGCCGCCGGGAAGGGTCAAAGGGCTGACCGACTAATTTTTGCGGTCAAAGGCCGTCAAGCACCTCTTTCATCGCCGACCACAGTTCGTCCGCCGGCTCGCAACCAATCGACAGGCGGACGAACTCCGGAGAGACAGCGTCTCCCCAGCGGGCGCGTCGCTCGGCCGATGTGTGCACGCCGCCAAATGAAGTTGCCGGCTGAATATAAGGCGTTTCGTTGACGAACGTCTCGGCCGCAGCCTCTGTCTCGAAGGTCAGGCCGATCAGAAATCCGAAACGCTGCATCTGCGTTTGCGCCACTTTGCGAGCGGGATCGCCGGGAAGGCCGGGGAACCGGATTGACTGAACGGCTTTGTGACCGTCCAGTCGGGGGGCGATGAGGCCAGCCGTGCTGCACATGCGGTCAAACCGCATTTCCAGTGTTTCGAGACCGCGAAGCACCAGCCAGGATTCGAACGGACCGGGAATGGAGCCTGCCAGTTTGCGCCAGTCACGGATGGCGGACATGATCGCTTCGTTGCGGCTTGCAACATGTCCGAACAGCACATCGGAGTGGCCGTTCGGGGCCTTGGTGTCGGCCGCGACAACAATATCGGCGCCGAGATCAAGCGGACGCTGGCCAAAGGGCGTCATGGTGGTGTTGTCCACAACCAGCAGCGCGCCTGCCTGCCGGGCCATGTCAGCTGCCTTTTCAATGTCGCAAATATCCAGTCCGGGATTTGACGGGGTTTCGACAAAGACCAGCGCATACCCTTCGAATCCGGTCTCGCAAAAACCGTTTGTCGGGCGGAAGTCCATTGTTACGCCCATCGGCAGCAGAAACCGTTCGGCCAGCATGCGGGTCGTGTAATAGCCGTCTGACGGGATGAGGACACGGTCTCCGGTTTTCACCGTCGCATAGAGAACGGCGGCGATCGCCGCCATTCCGGATGGAAAAATGACAGCTGATGCGTCTTCGATATGGGCAAATGCAGCCTCGACCGCCTCCCAGGTCGGATTGGAGAAACGACCATATTGGTTGAACCCCGCCGGATCACCGGGCAAGTGATACATCGATGCCAGAGTGATCGGCAGCGCCACGGGATCACCCTTGGCCAGGCCGTGGCCACGCAAATGCGCCAACCCGGCCGCTATTTGGTGGTTTTTTTTGGTCACGCGTGTCCCGATCCCGGAGATTTCGTGTCATGCCGGTCTAAACGTGCGCACTCGCGGCATCAAGCCCGCTCGCGTCGCATCAGTGGCGACTGGGAGAGCTCAGGCAACTGGTTTTCTAACGCTTCGTTAATCTTAACAACGCATAAACGTGGTCCGGGCCGGGTCTGCGTGCGGGAAACACTGCAATCCCGGTGTTTTGCCCTCTGTTCCCGTTGACCCCCATATAATCCCATGATACCCCTTAACAACGATTACGGCCCGATCTCAGGCTCGGGCGGCACGGGGACAAAAACAGCGGGTGATGCAATCGGCCGTCGTTCCTGTGATGGAGCCTGGAGTTTATCGGGGCGGGTCGTTCCTAGGGGCATTGGTGCGGGCGGCACGATGGGATGGGGCGAAACGAACAGAGCGGCTGTATCCGAGTATGAACCGGTTTCTGTCAAACGCAGTGAACAAGATCGATGCGAAAGGGCGGGTCTCTGTGCCGGCGCATTTTCGTTCGGTGGTTCAGCAGCGCGGTTACACCGAGCTCTATGCATTGCGAGGACTGGACATTCCGGCACTGGATGTCGGCGGTCTCGACCTGCTCGACCGTTACGAGGAGCGCATTGCGCAGGAAGATCCGTTTCTGCAGACAACGGACGACATGTCGTTCTTTTGCCATGGCGACGGGGGGTTCTTGAAGCTCGATCAGGATGGGCGGATCACGGTCACCGAATTCATCCGGGACCATACCGGCATCACCACCCATGTGGCCTTTGTCGGGCGGGGACAATTCTTTCAGATGTGGGAGCCGCAACAGCTTCAGGCCTATGGCCGGGAAGCAAGGGCGCGGCTTTTGAAGGTTCGGCGGGAGGCGGCAACGCACCTGTCCGGAGATACGGAGTGATGGCGGGCGCCGGCGACGAGGAAATTGCCGGTGGCGGACCCGCCCGCCACACTCCTGTTCTCCTTGCCGAAGTCCTTGATGCCGTCAATCCGGCCGCCGGCAAGGTCATCATGGATGGAACATTCGGCGCCGGTGGTTACACCAGGGCGTTTCTGGAAGCCGGAACCTCCGTGATCGCCATTGACCGCGATCCCGATGCGATCGAGGCTGGCCGTGTTATCGAGGCGGAATTCGCTCCGCGGTTGCGCCTGGTGCACGGCGCATTCTCGCAGCTTGATGCCGCGACGGACGAGCAGGTTGATGCGGTCGTTCTCGACATTGGCGTGTCGTCCATGCAGATCGATCAGGCAGAGCGCGGCTTTTCGTTTCGCCGCGAAGGTCCACTCGACATGCGCATGGCGCAGCAGGGACAGAGCGCTGCCGATATTGTCAATACATACAAATCATCCGATCTATCACGCATTTTCGCGGTTCTGGGCGAGGAACGGCATTCGGGCCGAATTGCCCGCATGATCGAGAGGCGCAGATCGGAGCGGCCGTTCCTGAGCACGCTTGATCTTGCCGTTGCCATCGAAAAGACGGTCGGTCATTCGCCGAAAGACAAAATTCACCCGGCGACGCGGGTGTTTCAGGCTCTGCGCATTTTTGTCAATGACGAGTTGGGAGAACTCGCCCGGGCGCTGTTTGCCGCCGAGCGCGTTCTCAAGCCTGGTGCTGTCCTTGCCGTGGTGACATTTCATTCACTGGAAGACCGCATCGTCAAGCGGTTCATCGCTGCGCGCTCGACCAATCCCGCCGGATCACGCCATCTTCCGCAAGCGCCCACCGAAGTTCCGACTTTCCAGAAACCACAACGTGCATTTATCGCGCCGCAACCAGGCGAGATCGACGCCAATCCACGTGCGCGGTCGGCAAAGCTGCGGGTCGCACTCAGGACTGAAGCGGCAGCGCGTCCGGAAGAGTTCTCGATTTTCAAACTGCCAAGAATTGCCGGCATGACCGGTGTTGCGAAAGTATAGCTCCATGTTTCGAACCACCGATATCGTGCTGATTGCGGTCATGATTTCCGCCGCGGCCATTACATACAATACCAAACATAAGGCCGAAAACACGCTCGATACGATGCGCAATCTGGAAGAGAAAGTAAGCATCGAGAAGGACACGATCGATGTGTTGAACGCCGACTGGAGCCTGTTGACCCAACCCAATCGCCTGCAAAAACTGGTCGAGATCTATCATGGCGAGCTTGAACTGGAGCCAGTCGGTGCTGAGCAGATCGTCAACGCGGATGAACTTCCTGCACGGCCCGTCGATATCCAGCCGTTTGAGACCAAACGTCTGGGCGGGATGGCAGATGGCGGTGGGGTCGATCAGACGACAACTGGTGGCATCGTGCAATGACCGTGCCGCCTAAAGATCTTCATCTTCCTGCGCGCAAAGGCAAATCGGGCGCGGATCCGATTGTTGTGCAGGGCGCGCGCAAATCAAGCGGCGGACGGGCAAAAACCCGCGTCATCATGATGATGGTGATGTTTTTCGGCGTCTATTCCACCATTGCCGGCCGGCTTGTCTATCTTGGTATCCAGGATGTGGAAGCAGCTTATGTTCCGGCGCGTGACCGCATCCTTGCATCGCGTCCCGATATCACCGACCGCAATGGCGAAGTGCTTGCGACCGATATCAAGACCGCTTCGCTGTTTGCCGAACCGCGTCGCATCGTCGACGCCGACGAAGCAATCGAGCGGCTGACAGAGGAACTGCCGTCGCTGAAATTCGAAGATACCTACCGCAAGCTCAAGAGCGGTGCCGGATTTGTCTGGCTCAAGCGCGAACTCACTCCCAAACAGCAAAGCCGTATTCACGCGCTCGGAATTCCCGGTCTCGGATTTCGCAGCGAAAAACGGCGATTCTATCCCGGCGGCCCGACCGCCTCGCATCTTGTTGGCCTGGTCAATGTCGACAATCAGGGCATTGCCGGGCTGGAGAAATACATCGACGACCAGGGGCTGGCTGATCTGGAGGAAACCGGGCTGACGGTGCAGGCCGACCTCGAACCGGTAAAACTGTCAATCGATCTGCGGGTGCAGCACATCGTGCGCGATGAACTGGCCCGGGCAATGAAAAAATTTCATGCGATCGCCGCCGGCGCGGTGGTGCTGAATGCCAAGACCGGCGAGGTTCTGGCGATGTCCTCCCTGCCGGACTACAATCCCAACAATCCGTTCAACGCCCATGAAAAAGATCGCCTAAACCGGATGAGCGGTGGCGTCTACGAGATGGGATCGACATTCAAGGCCTTCACCACCGCGATGGCGCTGGATTCCGGCAAGGTACATCTGGATGACAGTTTCGATGCCCGGCGGCCGATCAGGATTGCGCGATTCACGATCAATGATTTTCACGGCAAGCGCCGTTGGCTGACGGTGCCGGAGATTTTTATCTACTCGTCGAACATCGGTACGGCGAAAATGGCCGACAAGGTTGGGACGGAGGCGCATCGTGCATTCCTGAAGCGCATCGGCCTGCTGGACAGGTTGCAGACCGAACTGCCTGAGGTTGCACGCCCGACCGAACCCTCCACATGGAAAAAACTGAACTCGATTACCATTTCATTCGGTCACGGCGTTGCGACAACACCGCTGCAGACGGCTGTGTCGGCGGCGGCTCTGCTGAATGGCGGCCGGCTGATGCAGCCGACGTTCCTGCCGCGAACGGAAGAACAGGCAGCGAGTGTCGCGACACAGGTGCTCGACCCGCGGACCAGTGTGGCCATGCGTTATCTGTTTCGGCTGAATGTCGAGAAGGGATCGGGACGGCGAGCGAATGTTCCGGGATATTTTGTCGGCGGCAAGACCGGCACTGCTGAAAAGGTCGTCAATGGCCGCTACGTCAACAACAAGCGTTTCAATGCATTCCTGTCGGGTTTTCCGATACATGATCCACAATATGTCGTGCTGGTGATTCTGGACGAACCAAAGCCAGAAAAACCGGGCAAAGGAGCGACGGCCGGCATCAATGCTGCTCCGACAGTCGCCAATATTGTTCGCCGTTCCGCACCGCTGCTTGGCGTAAAGCCAGAATTCGGCCATGAAAGTAAGTCTTTGCTGGTTTCCTACCCCTGATTCGCAAACAGAACGGGCAGGTGCCAATCGCCGT
>JAJFHT010000055.1 GCA_021775495.1 Hyphomicrobiales bacterium
TGTTCGGAGATTTTCTTCGACCATGGCGAGAAGGTGGCAGGCGGTCCACCCGGAAGTCCGGATGAGGACGGCGACCGGTTTATTGAAATCTGGAACCTGGTTTTCATGCAGTTCGAGCAATTGTCGGCCGATGAACGGGTAGGGCTGCCAAAACCATCCATCGACACAGGAATGGGACTGGAACGCATCGCAGCGGTGCTGCAGGGCAAACACAACAATTACGACATTGATCTTTTTCAAAAGCTGATCAGGACGGCAGAAGAGGAAACCGGAGTGGCTGCCGAAGGTAAGGCGCTTGCCAGCCACCGGGTCATTGCCGATCATTTGCGGGCGACCAGTTTTCTGATCGCCGATGGTGTGCTGCCGTCGAACGAAGGCCGTGGCTATGTACTGCGGCGGATCATGCGCCGCGCCATGCGCCACGCGCAGCTGCTCGGCGCTACAGAACCGCTGATGTGGCGGCTTGTACCGGCACTGGTTGGTGAGATGGGACAGGCATTTCCTGAGCTGGTTCGTGGCCAAGACCTGATCACCGAGACACTGAAGCTGGAGGAGAAACGATTCAAGAAGACACTTGAGCGTGGTCTCGGGCTGCTGTCGGACGCCAGTTCGGAACTTGGCGAGGGTGATCGACTGGATGGCGAGACCGCATTCAAACTCTACGACACCTATGGTTTCCCGCTGGATCTTACCCAGGATGCGCTGCGTCAGCGCGGGATCACGGTCGATACCGATGGATTTGAAAGCGCCATGGAGCGACAGAAGACCGAAGCACGGGCGAACTGGGCCGGGTCAGGTGCGACTGCGGATGAAAAGATATGGTTCGAGATTCGCGACGGTGCCGGTGCGACCGAGTTCCTTGGATATGAGACCGAGAAAGCGGAAGGCGTCGTCGTTGCACTGGTTGAGGACGGAACGATCACGGAAAGTGCCGGGCCAGGTGCTGAGATACAGGTTGTTTTTAATCAGACACCGTTTTATGGCGAGTCTGGCGGTCAGACCGGAGATACCGGAACGATTTCCGGCGAAGGATTCCACATTGCTGTGTCCGATACCAGGAAGAAGGCCGACGGGGTTTTTGTCCATTTCGGAAAAGTCACGGAAGGTACGGTGAAAACCGGCGCTGTGGTTGAACTCAAAGTCGGTCATGACCGGCGCGCAGCCATTCGTTCAAATCACTCGGCCACCCATCTCGTGCACGAGGCGCTGCGGGAGGTGCTGGGCACGCATGTGGCACAGAAAGGGTCGCTGGTCGCTCCGGACCGACTGCGGTTCGATTTCTCACACCCGAAACCCGTCACAGCGGAAGAACTCGAACAGGCGGAAGATCTGGCCAATGAGATTGTGCTGCAGAACGCTCCGGTCACGACCCGGCTGATGGCTGTCGACGATGCGATATCGGAAGGCGCCATGGCATTGTTTGGCGAGAAATACGGCGATGAAGTGCGTGTAGTCGCAATGGGCACAGCCTTGCACGGCGAGAAAGCCGGGAAGTCCTACTCGACCGAACTTTGCGGTGGCACCCATGTCAAGGCAACAGGGGATATCGGGCTGGTGCATCTGGTTTCCGAGAGCGCGGTGGCAGCAGGGGTTCGGCGTATCGAGGCGCTGACCGGGGACGCCGCGCGGCATTATCTTTCCGAGCAGGACAGCAGGCTTCGACAACTTGCCAGCATGCTCAAGAGTACGCCTTCGGACGTGACCGCACGGCTTGAAACGCTGCTTGAAGAGCGGAAGTCGATGGAAAAGGAGCTTTCCGAACTACGGCGCAAACAGGCGCTTGGCGGCGGAACAGCATCCGGCGGTGGATCGGCTAAGGCGGAGAGCGTTGACGGCGTGAAATTTCTTGGCCGGTTGCTGACCGGCGTCTCGCCGAAAGATCTGAAACCGCTCGCTGATGAAGGCAAGCGGTCTCTAGGTTCCGGTATCGTCGTTTTCATCGGTGCCGGTGAGGACGGTAAGGCAAGTGTTGTCGTTGCCGTCACGGATGATCTGACCGAACGTTTCAGTGCCGTCGACCTGGTTCGCATTGCCTCCGCCGCGCTTGGCGGCAAGGGCGGTGGCGGCCGGCCCGACATGGCCCAGGCCGGCGGGCCCGACGGAAGCAAGGCTGATGAGGCAATCGCAGCGGTGAAAGCGGCCCTTTCATGAAAAAAGCCCGGCGGCTCCTCAGCCACCGGGCCTTTGATCTTACCGGCCGTTCCGGTCAGGCGGTCATCGCCTTGTTCAGGTTTTCATCGATCTTGTCGAGGAAACCTGTTGTCGAGAGCCAGGGCTGATCCGGGCCGATCAGCAAGGCCAGATCCTTGGTCATGAATCCAGATTCAACTGTCTGGATACAGACATTCTCCAGCGTTTCGGAAAATTTCTTCAGTTCGTTGTTGTCGTCAAGCTTTGCCCGATGGGCCAGACCACGGGTCCAGGCGAAAATAGAAGCGATGGAATTTGTCGAGGTTTCCTCGCCCTTTTGATGCTGCCGGTAGTGGCGTGTCACGGTGCCGTGGGCGGCTTCGGCTTCGACGGTCCGGCCGTCAGGGCTCAGAAGCACCGATGTCATCAGACCGAGCGAACCGAAACCCTGCGCCACGGTGTCTGACTGCACGTCGCCGTCATAGTTCTTGCAGGCCCAGACATATCCGCCTGACCATTTGAGGTTTGCAGCAACCATGTCGTCGATCAGGCGATGCTCGTAGGTGATGCCGGCCTGTTTGAATTTGTCCTCGAATTCGGCCTCGTAGATCTCCTGGAAGATGTCCTTGAAGCGGCCATCATAGATTTTCAAGATGGTGTTCTTGGTCGACAGATAGACCGGGAAGTTACGCTGCAGACCGTAGTTCAGCGAAGCGCGGGCGAAATCCCGAATCGACTCGTCTAGATTGTACATCGCCATCGCGATACCCGACGCCGGCGCATCGAACACCTCGTGTTCGATGGTTTCGCCGTCTTCCCCGACAAATTTGATGGTCAGCTTGCCCTTGCCCGGAAAGCGGAAATCGGTTGCCCGGTACTGGTCGCCAAAGGCATGACGGCCGACGATTACCGGCTTGGTCCAGCCTGGAACCAGGCGGGGAACGTTCTTGGCGATAATCGGCTCGCGAAAGATCACGCCACCCAGAATATTGCGGATGGTGCCGTTTGGTGAACGCCACATCTTTTTCAGGCCGAATTCCTCGACCCGTGCCTCATCCGGCGTGATGGTCGCGCATTTGACACCGACGCCGTATTGCTTGATGGCATTGGCGGCATCGATGGTGATCTGGTCATCGGTCGCATCGCGGCTTTCCATGCCGAGATCGTAATATTTGAGGTCAATGTCGAGATAGGGATGGATCAGTTTGTCTTTGATGAACTGCCAGATTATCCGTGTCATTTCGTCGCCGTCGAGTTCGACAACCGGGTTTTCAACCTTGATCTTCGCCATGTGACATGCCTCGTGTAATTGATTAGGTCGGGGCAGATGCCCCCGAACGGGTTGGAGAGAATGTGCGGCCCCTATAGCATTGTGTGCCAGCAAGGCAAAGCACGGCAAAAGTCGAACCGGAAAAGCGGCAAACCCAATGCAAGGACGGAAGGAAATCGCATGAAAGCGGTGTTTCAAACTCTGAAACATGGCGATATCGAGTTGCATTATGCGGCGATGGGAGACCCCGCCAAGCCGTTGCTTCTCTGCCTGCACGGCTTCCCGGAATATTGGGCGGCATGGGCGGACGTGATGCCGTTCCTTGCAGACAGATACTTCGTCGTTGCTCCGGATCAGCGCGGTTTTAACAAGTCTTCTAAACCCCCGGGCGTTGATGCCTATCAGACCCGCCATCTGGTTGCGGACATGGCCTTTCTCGCCGATCGTCTGTCCCCTGAAAAGCCGTTCGTGCTGGCCGGTCACGACTGGGGATCTGCCGTGGCCTATGCGTTTGCGTTTCAGCATCCGCAACGGTTGTCGGCGCTCGTGGTTGCCAATGGGGTCCATCCGGCCTGTTTCCAAAGAGCCATTCTTGAGGATCATCAGCAACGACTGGCGAGCCAGTACATGAATCGTTTGCGGGCGGATGGGGCGGAGGCGATGATGTCGGAAAACGACTATGCCAGAACGCTGAACATGATTGCGGGGTTCTCGAAAACCGAATGGATGACGAAAGCGAAACAAGGCAAATATATAGATGCCTGGTCGCAGCAAGGCGCGATGAGCGCCATGCTCAACTGGTACCGGGCCTCACCGGTGATCGTGCCGGAGCCCGGTGACGATGTGACCAACGCGCCGATCCTGCAGTATCCCGACGAGGCGCTCACGGTACGAATGCCGCATCTGGTGTTGTGGGGCGAGGAGGACGAGGCATTGATGCCGGCTTGCCTTGACGGGCTGGAGCGGTTTGCCGGAGATATCGAAATCCGACGCGTCAGTTCCAGCGGCCATTGGATTCTGCATGAGCAGCCGCAATTTGTTGCCGAAGTGGTTGGCAGCTTTCTTCAGGACAGGGGTCTGTGACGATGGGTTCCAACCGGAACGGAACAAATGGCCGGAACGGAACAGATGGCCGGAACTGATCGCCAGAGGGAACTTTTAGCCGAAGGACCGGTGATTGTTCTCGTCGAACCTCAACTGGGGGAAAATATCGGCATGGTCGCCCGCGCCATGGCGAATTTCGGGTTGGCTGAATTGCGCTTGGTCAATCCACGTGATGGCTGGCCTAATGAAAAAGCAGTTGCCGCGGCCAGCAAGGCTGACCACATTCTCGAGGCCACAAAAATCTATCAGAATCTGCCGGATGCCGTTGCGGATCTCAATCTGGTTTTCGCAACGACGGCGCGGTCCCGAGACGGGTTCAAGCAGGTGCGTGGTCCGACGGAAGCCAGCCGAATCATGCGCAGCCGGCACCACCTGGGAGAACGGGTGGGTATCCTGTTCGGGCGCGAACGGTTCGGGCTCGACAATGCCGAGATCAGTCTGGCGGACGAGATTGTTACCTTTCCGGTCAATCCTGCCTTTGCATCGCTGAACATAGCCCAGGCGGTGCTGCTGATGGCCTATGAATGGATGAACTCGAAGACGGATCAGGACACCGAACTGCCGTTTTCCGGGCCGCAGATGCGTTCCGCGGAAAAGCAGGTGCTTCACGGGCTGTTCGAGCACCTGGAAAAGGCACTTGAAAAACGCGGATATTTCCGGCCACCGCAACGGCGTCCGGCAATGGAACAGCATTTGCGTGCAGCTCTCTCGCGGCCGCAATTTTCAGCCGAGGAGATCCGACTTCTACGAGGAGTGATCAGTTCACTTGATCGCTTCTCACCAAAAAAACCACGCGGATCGGGTGCTCCTGAAGATGACGAAACCGTTGCGCGTGCGAAGCGTGCGGAGGCTGGGGATGACTGAACAGCCCCTAGTGGTCTTCGACAGCGGAATCGGCGGCCTGACCGTGCTGCACGAACTGCGGGTACTGATACAGGACCGGCATGTTGTCTATTTTGCCGATGATGCCGGATTTCCTTATGGCGGCTGGGAAAAGGAAGCACTGGCGGCTCGTATTATCACGCTTTTCAGCCAGCTGATCGCGGACCACGACCCGGTGATGATCGTGATTGCATGCAACACGGCATCGACGCTGGTTCTCAGCCAATTGAGACAGGCATTTCCCAACGTTCCAATCGTTGGAACCGTACCGGCCATCAAACCTGCGGCGGAGCGGACACGGTCTGGTCTTGTGTCGGTGCTGGCAACACCCGGAACGGTCAAACGGGCCTATACACGCGATTTGATCGAGTCATTTGCCGCCAGGTGCCACGTTCGCCTGGTCGGCAGCGAAAAACTTGCACAAATGGCGGAAGACCATACCCGGGGCGTTGATATTGAAGATCAGGCAATCCTTGATGAAATCCTGCCGTGTTTTGTGGAAAAGGACGGCAGGAAAACCGACATTGTCGTTTTGGCCTGCACACATTACCCGTTTCTGGCCAATGAATTCCGCCGGCTGGCGCCATGGCCGGTAGACTGGCTTGATCCGGCCGAAGCGATCGCCCGCCGGGCGCGCTCGCTGATCGGCGAAACCGGGTCGAATAGCGAGCCCGGTTACGGCAGCGATGTTGCATATTTCACCTCGGGAGATCCGGGATTCGCGACGCGGCGTCTGATCGGTGGATTTGGGTTGCGGCTTCAGACAGGCAATTCGTGATGGTGCGGCGAACAGGCGTTGACTTTCCGGCAATCTGTCCCTAGTAACCGCAGCAACGCGGAGGACTGGGTTCTCCGCGTTATTTACGTGTCCCGTGGTTTGTCGCAGCGCTTAGAGGCGAGAAATCTGTCAGTCCTTCGAAAACAGAGGGCAGAGGAGGGCGCGTTTCCTTGATCCGGGACACGGTGTTCCGGATTCGACGTTTTGAAAGGGAATGCGATGAGCAAGCGTCAATCTGCAAAGTACAAACTCGATCGCCGTATGGGCGAAAATATCTGGGGCCGTCCAAAGAGCCCGGTCAACAAGCGGGATTATGGCCCGGGTCAGCACGGTCAGCGCCGTAAAGGCAAGTTGTCCGATTTCGGATTACAGCTGCGGGCCAAGCAGAAACTCAAAGGCCACTACGGCGATATTTCCGAAAAACAGTTCCGTCGCACCTATGACGAGGCCGTTCGCCGCAGGGGAGATACACCGGACATCCTGATCGGCCTGCTGGAAAGCCGGCTCGATGCCGTTGTCTATCGTTCGAAATTCGTCCCAACGGTGTTTGCCGCACGGCAGTTCGTCAACCATGGACACATCAAGGTCAATGGAAGCCGTGTCAACATTCCCTCCTACCGTTGCAAGCCGGGTGATGTGATTGAAGTGCGCGAAAAGTCCAAACAGCTGACGATCGTGCTGGAATCGGTTCAACTGGCTGAACGGGATGTACCGGAATATCTCGACGCCGATCACAGCAAGATGGCGGCGACCTATGTCCGCATGCCGTCGTTGCACGAGGTGCCGTATGCGGTGCAGATGGAGCCGAACCTGGTCGTCGAATTTTATTCGCGCTGATTTGGCCGGCACATTGCTAATCTGGAAAAGGCCGCTTTGTGCGGCCTTTTTTGTTTGCAGTGGGATCAGGGCTCATGCATGAGGTTTCTTCATGACCCTTCACACCGATACCGCCGAGTTCGAAGATGTCGGCGCCGGCTGCCATCCGATCTTCCGGACGCTTGAATCAACCGTTTCCGTCAACAAGCTGCGAAAGAGGTTGCTGCGGCATACGCGCCAGGCGATCGACGACTATGCCATGATCCGTTCAGGTGAACGCTGGCTCGTTGCTCTTTCGGGCGGAAAAGATTCCTATGGGCTACTGGCGCTGCTGCTGGATCTGAAATGGCGCGGCCTACTGCCTGTTGAATTGCTGGCCTGCAATCTGGACCAGGGGCAACCCCATTTTCCAAAAACTGTCCTGCCGGAATTCCTTGCGGCCTGTGGTGTCGAACACCGCATCGAATACCGTGACACATACTCCATCGTCACGGACAAGGTGCCTGAAGGCAACACCTACTGTGCGTTGTGCTCAAGATTGCGGCGCGGCCATCTGTACCGCATCGCCCGGGAGGAAGGATGCGCGGCATTGGTCCTCGGCCATCACCGGGAAGACATTCTCGAGACGTTTTTTCTCAATCTCTTCCATGGCGGACGGCTGGCCGCCATGCCGCCCAAGCTGGTCAATGACGAAGGCGATGTAAAAGTGTTCCGTCCGCTGGCATTCTGTGCCGAAGGCGATATGCAGAAATTCTCGGATGCAATGAAATTTCCGATCATTCCTTGTGACCTGTGCGGAAGTCAGGACGGATTGCAGCGCAATGCAATGAAGGCAATGCTGGACGACATCGAACGGCGGATGCCGGGACGCAAGGACACAATGATCCGAGCACTGGCGAATGTCAGACCAAGCCACCTGCTCGATACGAAACTGTTTGATTTCGCGGCTGTGGGAATCTCCGAGACGTGACGGATCAGGCCGTCAGTTTGCCTTCGATCACGTAGCGGAGAATTTCGACGATCTGTGATGGCGATTCCGTAACGGCGAGCGCGGCGGCGTCAACTTCCTTCAATGCGTGCTGGTGATCCGCGCCATGCATGATGATAAGCGGTTTCCCAAGCGCCGATGCGTAACCGGCATCAAACGCCGCATTCCACTGCCGGTATTTCTCTCCGAAACGAACAACGACGACATCAGCCCGGCCAATCAGTGTCCGGGTGCGAACGGCATTCAGCATCGCACCCTTGTGATCGTGCCAGTATTTGTCCGGTTCGGCTCCCATGATGGTGACGCCGCAATCATCCGACGCGGCGTGATCGGTCACCGGAGAGGTAAAGATGACGTCGAGGCCGGCTTTTTCCGCCCCATTTTCGATGTCTTCACGCCAGCCGGTGTGAATTTCACCCGACAGATAGACTTGCCAACTCATACCAGTCCCTTCAGGCGGCGCCTTTTACTGCGATGCCCTTTTCTTCAAAATGGCCCTGCAACTCACCGGCCTGGAACATTTCCCGGATGATGTCGCAACCGCCGACAAATTCACCCTTGACGTACAGTTGCGGAATTGTCGGCCAGTTGGAATATTCCTTAATGCCCTGCCGCATTTCGTCCGAGGTCAGGACATTCACGCCGTGGTATTCGACACCGAGATAGTCCAGGATCTGGACAACCTGACCGGAAAAACCGCATTGCGGGAAACCGGGGGTGCCTTTCATGAACACAACGACATCGTGGTTCTTTACTTCGTTGCCGATAAATTCGTTGATCGCACTCATTTTTCTTCCTTTCACACTTTCGGGTTCAAGGCCCGGTGGGAAATCATTGTTTAGTGGTTATCACTCCGGAATGCTTGTCTGCAAGGCGAGTGCGTGCAGCACGCCACCCATATTGCCCTTCAATGCGTCGTACACCATCTGGTGTTGCTGGACGCGGGATTTTCCGCGAAAACTTTCCGCCACGACCTCGGCGGCATAATGATCGCCGTCGTTGGCCAGATCCCTGATCGTCACTTCGGCATCAGGAATCGCCTCGGTGATCATGGTTTTGATGTCTTGTGCATCCATCGGCATTGGCCGTTCTCCCAGTGTCAGGCCGCATCCTGATCATCCCGTTTCCCAGACATGTATTCCGGGAACCACGACTCATGTGCCTGTTGAAGCTGCAAAACAGATATGGAGACGAGCGGGCCAACCGTCAATGTGTTGCCGCCCACCCATCCAAGGCGGCGGAACCGAAGTCCGGCGCTTTCGGCATTCAATGCGATCCAGCTTGCATGGTCGGCAGGGACCGAAACCAGATACCGGCCCTGGTCCTCGCCGAACAGAAGCGCATGCGGAGGACCATCGCCGGGATCGACATCGGCGCCGAAACCTGAAGCCATGCACATCTCGGCGAGCGCCAGCGCCAATCCACCGTCGGACAGGTCGTGACAGGCGGTAAACTGACCGTTTCCGATCGCCGACCGGACAAATGCGCCGTAGCGCCATTCTTCCACCAGGTCGACAGGTGGTGGTGGGCCGTCCGAACGGCCGAACAGTTCTCGCAGATAGATCGATTGTCCAAGATGTGTGCCGTCACCGCCGAGCAGAATCAGTTCGTCGCCCTCGCTCATGCCGTCAATCCGGCAACTGCGCGACCAGTCGTCGATCAGGCCCACGCCGCCGATGGTAGGGGTCGGCAGAATGGCTTCCCCATTGGTCTCATTGTAAAGCGATACGTTGCCGGAAACGATCGGAAATGCGAGTGCCTTGCAGGCTTCTCCGATGCCTTCGATCGCCTTGACCAGTTGACCCATGATCTCGGGACGTTCAGGATTTCCAAAGTTCAGATTGTCTGTCGCGGCAAGCGGTTCGGCACCCACCGCGGTCAGGTTTCGCCAGCATTCCGCCACCGCCTGCTTGCCGCCCTCATATGGATCGGCTTCGCAATAACGTGGCGTGACGTCGGCGGAGAAAGCCAGCGCTTTCGCCGGATGACCATCGACGCGGACGATGCCGGCATCGCCGCCGGGTGTCTGGATGGAGTTGCCCTGAATCAACGTATCGTACTGCTCGTAGACCCAGCGCCGCGAACACAGATTTGCCGATCCGACCAACTTCAAAAGCGCGGCCGAGTAGTCGTCGGCTTCCGCAACATTATCTGGTGTCAAAGGGGCGTGGCGGCCGGGTTCCATCCAGGGGCGGTCATATTCGGGCGCTTCGTCACCAAGTTCCTTGATCGGCAGATCCGCGACCTGTTCGCCGCAGTGCAGAATCCGGAAGCGCAGATCGTCAGTCGTCTTGCCGACAATTGCGAAATCGAGTCCCCATTTTCGGAATATGGCTTCGGCATCGGCTTCCATTTCAGGCCGCAGCACCATCAGCATGCGTTCCTGGCTCTCCGAAAGCATCATCTCATAGGCCGACATGTGATCTTCGCGAACCGGTACCCTGTCGAGGTCCAACTCGATGCCGAGATCACCGCGGGCTCCCATTTCCACGGCCGAACAGGTCAGTCCGGCTGCACCCATGTCCTGAATCGCAATCACCGCACCGGAAGCCATCAGTTCCAGGCAGGCTTCCAGCAGACATTTTTCGGTAAACGGATCACCGACCTGAACCGTCGGGCGTTTTTCCTCTATGTCCTCGTCGAATTCGGCAGAGGCCATCGTTGCACCGCCGACGCCGTCGCGTCCGGTCTTTGCGCCCAGATAAACCACCGGTAAGCCGATGCCTTCAGCTTTTGAAGTGAAGATGGCGTCGGTCTTGGCAATTCCGGCGGCAAATGCATTGACCAGGCAATTGCCGTTGTAGCTGGCATCGAATTCAACCTCTCCGCCGACCGTCGGCACACCAAAGGAATTGCCGTATCCGCCGATGCCCTCGACGACACCTGCCACCAGATGCCGGGTCTTCGGGTGATCCGTCTCGCCAAATCGCAACGCATTCATCGCCGCCACCGGACGTGCCCCCATGGTGAATACATCGCGCAGGATTCCGCCGACACCGGTCGCGGCGCCCTGATACGGCTCGATGTAGGAGGGGTGGTTGTGGCTTTCCATTTTGAAAACCACGCAGTCACCATCGCCGATGTCGACAACGCCGGCGTTTTCACCTGGGCCCTCGATCACCCGCGGTCCCTCTGTCGGCAGTGTGCGAAGCCATTTTTTTGATGATTTGTAGGAACAGTGCTCGTTCCACATGGCCGAAAATATGCCCAGTTCGGTCAGGTTGGGCTCCCGACCGATCAGCTTCAGTATGCGCTCATATTCATCCGGCTTCAGGCCATGAGCAGCGACCATTTCCGGTGTGACGGCTATCGTGTCCGGATTTTGCCTGGGGCTTTTCATCTTGCCTACGCTGCTGTTCCACAACTCGTGTTGCCGTTTGTCCAGCGGCGGATGTCCGCCGTGATCCTGTTGCCGACAGATTGCGACATCATCGGTCCGAACGCCTCGATCCGGGCCGGAGTGCCGCTTGCCTGCACGACCAGAAGCGGACGTCCCGTCGGGTTGCGCGCCGGCACCAGCAGGAAACGCGGCCGTCCGGTGAAGGAATTCATTTCATTTGCAAGTCGATAGGGCTGGAACGCCGAATCCTTCGAGGCAAACCAGCATGCCTGGGCCGACTTGAACACGACCTCCATCGCTGCAAGA
>JAJFHT010000056.1 GCA_021775495.1 Hyphomicrobiales bacterium
CGGCGAGATTGTGCCGGCCATGCAGTCAGCCAGACTGGGATGCTCGTCAATTGGAACTGGGTGTCCGGCCTCAAGACTGGCCAGCATGCCGTTGCCGTGCCGGTTTGCGACTCCCACCAGATCTGCGGCGGGGCGAACCGCTTTGATCGCAGAGGCGATACCGGAAAACAGGCCGCCGCCGGAAAGCGGCACAATGACCATGTCGATGTCAGGCAGGTCATCGGCGATCTCCAGGCCGATCACCCCCTGACCGGAAATCACATCGGGATCATCGAACGGATCACACCAGATGAGTCCGCGCTCAACCATCAGCGAGCGCGCGCCGGCTTCCGCCTCTTCGTAGGTTTCGCCGCAGATCTCCACCCGGCCGCCGAGACGTTTGATCGCATCAACCTTGTGGGCCGGCACGTTTGAATAGAGGCAGATCGTCGCCTCGACACCGAGCTCGCGGGCGATCCATGCCATGGCGCGGCCGTGATTTCCACTGGAGACGGTTATCAGCCCGGCTTCCCGCTCTGCTTCCGTCAGGTTCGAAACCTTGTTGGTGATACCGCGCACCTTGAAACTGCCCGTCGGCTGTAGCGTTTCGAGCTTCAGATAGATGTTCCCGCCGGTCAGTTGTGAGAGTGACTCGGATCGGACCAGAGGCGTGCGAACAGCAGTGCCGCTGATCGAGCGTTGCGCGGCACGGATCGTTTCGAGCGATATCTCCTTGGCGCGGATCCCGCCAACGATCTGTCCGGCTCCGTCCATTCGGTCTTGCTTCAGTTCAACGATCGCTTCGACTTCCACCGCCGTGCCTCCGGGCAGGCTTGTCACCCCAAACACCGTGCGGGCGTGTTTCCCGTTCTCGCCGAACAACTCGATCAGCGTTTCCGAACAGCCGTCGAGAACCTTGGGATGCTCGGCGAATTCCGGCGTGCAGCAGATCATTCCCCTGATGTGCACGATGCCAGCCACGGTATCCAGCGACCCGGTCTCCCGTTCGATTGCGGCAGCGATGTTGCGTGCACACAACGCGGCATGTTCCCGCGCTTCTGCCACGGAAAATGTATCGCCGACCATGCCCTGTGGCAGCTCGAAGTCCGAAGTCGAGGCGTCGACACTCGATATGAAAAGCAGTGAACCGTGGCGTTTGACCGGCAGGTAGCATCCGGCGGGAACTGCCACGGATGTTCGGGACAAACGTCCGCCGGACTCAGTCATTGCCAACGCCCGGCAAGCAGCTTGTCTCTGCCGTGGGGTCATGTGCCAGCGACCGGACACCTGATCGCTCAATCGCATCGCCAAGAATGTCAGCCCAGTGGACAGCGTTTTCACGGCTGTCGATCAGATCCTGCCGGAATTCAATCTGAACATGAGGCAGGTTTCGCCGCTGGCAATGGACGATGGCGGTGTAATCGGTGTCCTCCAGTTCATACGGATCGTTGTCGGTGACAACCAGATTATCGTCTCCTGAAAAGGCTTTCAGGACTGCAGCGGCAACCCGGCGATCCGACATCGACATGACATCGATATCCATGTCACGGGAATTCAAGCCGTTGAGCTGCGGTGTCATGCTGTGGATCAGGAAGACAACCGGTGTTACGCCGGCTTGTATATGGCTGTCGATCTGCATTGCCACCCGGCAGTGATAGGGTGCAAAAACGCCATCCACTCTGGCCTGACGGCTCTTCGGGGACAGCGCTTTGTTCGCCGGAATGGCAATCTCGTCGCTGATTTCCGGCGCGAATGTCGGATCGGCGGGAAACCGGTTGAGGTCGGCCACCAGGCGCGAATAGTTTCCAAGAACGGCGGGTGCATCAAACCTTTGCGCCAGATGATGCGTGGCAATCGCCGCGCCGATATCATAGCCGATATGTTTGTCCAGCAACCCGTCCCAGGAGAAGGTTCCAAGCGATTCTGGAATTCGGTTCGACGCGTGGTCGCACAGGAACAGCAGCGGCGATGTCGACGGACCATCGACGACAGCATATGGGGGAGGGTCTTTGGGTGAAAGAAGCTGTTGTCCGGCAATCACGGTGTATGCTCCAACGGATGAATGTTCCGGTATTCCAATTGGTAGAGCTCTTGGGCATTTAGGAAACAGATGCGCTCAGCAATCCGCAAAGCGTCGGCGCGGGCGCAATAGTCGTTGTCCACCCACCCCTGAAGAACCTCCGCCAAAATGCGGCGGAAACGGTAGGCGCTTATGTAGAACAGTTCGGCAAGGCTGAATGCGTCGGAACTGTAGAGGATCTTGTGAAACGGTCCGATTTCCATGGACTCGCGCAGAACCCTGGAGATCTCATGACTGCCGAACGGTAACATGAAACCGATGTCGTAATAGACATTGTCATAGATGTCGGCGAGCCACTGTGCAGTTTGTACGTAGGGGTAGCAGTGCAGCAGGGTGACAGGAACGCCGAGCCGCTGCATGTCGGCAAAGAACCCGGAGAAATGTCCTGGATCGTTTGCCGGCATATCGACATCGTCATCGCCGATGCCGACATGGAACTGTATCGGCATGTGCCGGTCCCGGGCGACGTCAGCCGCGATCCATAGCAGCCGGGCGCAAATGACCGGATGATCCAGTCTCGGCCTCTGCCCCGTGGGAAGGTCTTTCAGCCATTCGTCGAGTGCGGCGGAAACTTCGCCGTCATCGGGCAGATCACTGTCGATTTGAAATCCGGTTCGATAGGCAATGATCGATTTCAGTCCTGCCGCATTTTGAGCCAGCGCCGACAGTTCATCCCCGAATCGCTGCATGAGCCCGGCCGTATCGGTCCCGCTCCGTGCGACGTTTTCGAATATGGATTCGATGCGCAGCACTTCGAGTGCCGGAGTTCCCAGCTGGCTCTCAAAATGTTGCGGTGTGGTGATGCTCTCCTGTTCCCGGTCATAGGTATCAAGCAGCACCGCGGACATTCCGGAGCCCGCGACAAGTCGTCTTGAGGATTCCAGCGCTCCCAGTTCACGGCGCCGGTCCATGTAGGAACCAATTGATACATGCGGTTCAAGGTCGAGGGCGGGTGCGCATAGCGCCCGAATGTTGATCCCCACCGGTTTGTCGAAAGCTTTCGCTCCACCAAGTGCGCGGCTGCTGGATTCATTCAGCAGGTCGCCCATTTCGGCAACGTTCAGCTCTTCCAGAGTCACGCCATGGGCATGGTGGTCGAGGAGCGGCATTTGAAGGATTTCGTCAAGAATCATTCGGGGTCATCCCGGTTGTCATTGCCGCGCAAATTCCGGTGCAATTGATCGTCATCACCTGCATGGCAGCATCAGTCCGTTCAGTAGACCTTTTCGTAGGCGGCGCATCGTTCGTCATTGTCCAGATCACGCAGATGTTCGAGTTCTCCGCGCTTGTGGTCGTGGTAGATCTGTGAAAACCGTTCGGGGAACCAGCCGGTGACCGTTTTGTTTGCAGCAAATCGCTGCAACGCATCATCCAGCGTCTGAGGCAATCTCGCATAGCCGCGGTTCGCAAGGGTCCTGTCGTCAAGGACCGAAAGATCTTCCTCGGTCGGTTCGGGTGGTGCGAGTTGCTCTTCGATCCCCTGGACCCCGGCGTGAACGATCGCGGCGAGTGCCAGATGTGGAGACGCCGCCCCGTCCGCCGCTCTGAACTCGAAATTGTACTGCTTGCCGATAGAGTCCTGGTCGACGGCGGTTACCGGACAGATGCGGACCGACGCCTCGCGGTCGCGAAATCCAAGATTGTTGTAGGCCGCGCTCCAACGATGCGGTGTCAGTCGCAGATAGGAAATAACCGAAGGTGCCGTCAGTGCGAGGATGCTGTCGAGATATTTCAGGACGCCTGCGATAAACGCGCCGGTTGTCTCGGCCATTCCGAACGGATTGCCGTGATCATAGGTTGCCGGCTTGCCGTTGCCGTCAAGAAAACTCATGTGGATGTGGACACCATTGCCGACAGCGTCGGGTGACCTGAGCGGCGAGAAACTGGCGCGTCGGTCGTGACGGTCCGCGGATGCGTAAACAAGCTCTCTCAGGATCGTGGCACTGTCGGCTGCCTGAACGCCCACTTCCGGATCGACGGTAATCTCGTATTGATCGGGTCCATATTCGCGCATGAACGTGTCGGTGCCGATCCCTGCTGCTTCCAATGCCGCCATCGCGGTCTCGCCGAATGCGACATTGTTCCGGTAACCCTTGTGCGTGTACGCCTCGCCCGGTTGTGCCGGTTCGCCGGCCAGATGGAACTCGTGTTCAAAGGCAGCTTTCAGCCGCAGGCCGGTGACAGCTTCAAGCCGTGCGAGCGCCGAAATCAGGATCGAGCGCGTGCAACATTCCCAGGGCTCGTTTTCCAGCGAGACGATGTTTCCCAGCGTGAGGTTGAAGGGAGGAGAACCATCGCCAAAATCCACGCAGGCATGCGTATCGCGGTCGGGAATGAGAAGCAGGTCGCCGAGCGCGCCGAAGGGGCTCTCGGCAATCACGTCGAAACAGGTGATCTGCACATTTGTCGGCGTCCAGCCGACACCGCGAACAGATCTCTTTTCCAGTGCGGAAACCGGAAATGCCTTTCCCCGCACTTTGCCCGAAATGTCTGACATTCCCGCAAAGACCATCGGTTCACGTATCATTGTCGCCTGCCCTTTGATCCAGCCGCACTGCGTCCCATTCTTCAAACCGTGCTTTCGTTTTGTTCCAGTCCTGCTCGCCGATGCGTGCGATGATTGCTTCCGTCAATGCCATGGCACCGGAATATGTATCCCATACAGTTCCGTTCTCGATCGGAATGGCAAGCACTTCGGCGGCATGCCTGGCGACGGGTGAAATCCATTTGTCGGTGATTGCCAGAACATTCACACCACGCCCTGCGACAGCTGTTTCCGCCATCTTCTCAAGCTTGTCCTGGTATCTTCGAAAATCGTAGATCACGAACATATCCCGGGAGCGCATTCTCAAAATGTATTCGGGCCAGGTGTCGGGATCAGGCGGCAAGTGGTAGACGTGAGGTCGTATTGGCCGCAAATGCCGTGACAGGTGCAGTGCAATCTGATCGCTGAAACGGCCCCCAAGAACATACACCGCGCGTTTTTCGTCGCCGAGAAGCAAACAAATGCGTTCGAACTGCTTTTCAGTGATGCCGTCCGAGGTTGCAGAAACCACCTGCGCAACACGATCCAGGAAACTCCTCAGGAACTCCCCCTTTGGTGCCTCCTGGGAGCGGTGCAGATCGATTGGCGATCTTTGGCCATCCTTCAGTTCGCCGATCAGCCGCCGTTGAAACTCCTGATAGCCCTGGCAGCCAAGTTTGTGCACAAAACGGGTGATCGATGGTGCCGAGACTTTTGTTCGCTCCGACAGGTTCTGGATCGTGCCGAGACCGGCAAAAGGATAGTCCGATAGCAAGGCGGACGCCAGTTTGCGTTCGGAGGGCGTCAGCTCTTCAGACATCGCCTCGATTTGATTGCGCAGCAGCATTCACGCTTTCCAATCTTCAGTACAGTTCGATAATCGCATTTGAAAAAAAATCGTCAACCAGAAAATTTTTCTTGACATTGAAAAGATTTTTTCTCTCAATCCAACTATCGAAACAGAGGTGCCATGACGCATGTCCTGCGCCGTTCATAACAAATCACATGACTGGGCTCCGGCTCGGTTGCTCGGTCCGGGGGATGGACCGCCATTCGAAATCGTCAATGGCGGCGAAGCCGTGCCGGTCGTGTTGGTCTGCGAGCATGCCGGCCGGAAAATTCCAGCCGCGCTGGGCGATTTGGGTATGAGCCAAGCCAT
The DNA here is from genome assembly GCA_021775495.1 of Hyphomicrobiales bacterium. Taxonomy (GTDB): domain Bacteria; phylum Pseudomonadota; class Alphaproteobacteria; order Rhizobiales; family Rhizobiaceae; genus JAJFHT01. Next base: position 5,743 of record JAJFHT010000056.1, read on the forward strand.
GCTCGACGCGCACATAGCATGGGATATCGGGGCCGGGAAAGTCGCGCGACATCTCTCGCAATTGCTTGCCGCGACATTGGTTCTCCAGCCTTACAGCCGTCTCGTTGTCGACTGCAACCGCCCACCCGACGTGACCGAATCGATTCCCCCGGTCAGCGATGGACATGTGGTGCCGGGCAATACCGACATGACGGAAAGCGGACGCAAATTGCGACTAAAAGAGATTTTCGAGCCGTTCGATTCTGCAGTCGGGAAATTGCTGAATGCACCCGGTATCAGAGCGGCTTTTGCCATCCATAGTTTTACTCCCCGACTTGCGGGCGGCGAGCACCGGCCGTGGCATATCGGAATATGCAGCCGAAAGGATCTGCAATCCGCCCGCAAGATCGTTTCTGCGATACAGCGTCAGGAGCCCGGGTTCGAAGTTGCCGTGAACGAACCGTATCGCATCGAAGATCGGTCCGATTGGTTCGTGCCCCAATATTGCGAACCGCGCAATCTGGCCCACTCTCTGATCGAAATACGGAACGATCTCCTCGTTACGGATGAAGGGTGCGCGCACGTCGCCAAACTGCTGGCGGTCGCCATAACAGAAGTATTGGAGGTTCCGGCATGAGTCTCAGCCGAAACGTACCAATCGAACCGGCTCGGGCAGCGCTGTTGTATATCGACGTCCAGAATTACTGCGCCCATCGGGACGGCGGAGAATTCAGCGGCCTCGGCGACACCGAATTTGACAGCAAATATGGCTGGTTTTTCTCACAGCTGTCCGACCATGTAATTCCCAACATGAAGGACTTGCAGACGGCATTTCGAGATCATGGCATCGAGGTCATCTACACAACGATCGAAAGCCTGACCAAGGATGGCCGCGACCGGAGCCTCGACTACAAGATCACCGGATTCCATGTGCCGAAAGGTTCGTGGGACGGCCAGGTAATTGATGCGCTTCTTCCCGCGGAGGATGAAATTCGGTTTCCCAAGACATCCTCGTCGGTCTTCATCTCGACTCACATCGACTACGTGCTGAGAAATCTCGGCATACGCTATCTGGTCATTTGCGGCTTGGTCACGGACCAGTGTGTTGAAGGCGCCATCAGAGATGCTTGTGATCTGGGCTACCTGGTCACCCAGGTAACCGATGCTTGTGCGACATACAGTCAGCAGCGCCACCAGTCGTCGATCGAGGCGATAGGGGGATATTGCCGTCAGGTCACAACGAAGGCGCTGCTGGCCGAAATTCAGGAGGCAGAAAAATGAATGACGCCATTAAAACCGTGTGGGAAGCCATCGACAACGACCGGGACTACGTCGTGGAACTGACACGCGATCTGGTCAAAATCCCGTCTGTTAACCCCAAGTTTCAGCAGGAACCGGACATCAACCGCGAGTCCGAAGTCCAGGACCTGCTTCAGGCCAGACTTGACGGCATGGGGTTTGAAACGGAACGTTGGGATGTCTTTCCGGATCGCCCGAATGTCGTTGCCGACCTGCCCGGAAACGAAGACAACAGCCTGATATTGTGCGGACACGTCGATGTCGTTCCGGTCGGCGATGCATCCGCATGGCAACGCGACCCATTCGGCGGCGAGATTGCCGATGGCAGGATTTGGGGGCGCGGTGCTGTCGACATGAAGGGCGGCGTCGCCGCATGCATTGCAGCCGCTCACGCGTTGAAGACGGCTGGTATTTCACTGGCGGGCAGATTGTCGATACACACCGTGGTTGACGAGGAAGCCGGCGGTTTTGGCGCGATGGACGCTGTCCGGCGTGGCAAGCTGGCCAAATCGGCGATCATTGCCGAACCGACCTGGGGAGATATCGTTCCGGCTGAGGGCGGTCTCACCTGGGCCCGGGTCACCATCTTCGGAAAACAGGCTCATGCCGGCTGGAGGTTCAATTCCATTTGGCCGCAGCATCACACGCCGGATCGGTTGGAACCGGGCGTCAATGCAGTCGAACTGGCGGCCCGATTCATCTACGCACTGCGCGACTTTGAAAGCGCCCGCTGCAGGAATCGTGCCCATCCGCTGGTTCCCGCCGGATTGGCCACGATCAACCCCGGCGTCATGCGCGGCGGCGCCGGCCTTGGTGAAGACGGTGAACCGGTGCTGATGACGAATGCCGCCATCATCCCGGACGTCGCCACCATCATGCTCGACTACAAATTCATGCCCGATGAGAATTTCGAGGATGTGAAAGCGGAGTTTGAAGCCTTTCTTCACAGTTTTGCCGGCACCGATCCATGGATGCGAGACCATCCGCCCAAGGTCGAGTGGGATATGTTCGGTCTCAATTTTCCACCAATGAACACGCCGGTTGATCACCCGCTGATCAATTCGCTGGTTGAAAGAGCCGGCCAGGCGCAAGTCACACCGCCAGTAATCAAGGGGTTCGAGGCCGTAACCGATGCGGCTCATTATGCCGGCGCCGGGGTCATACCGGTGATTTACGGAGCAAGCGGCGACGGTTTTCATGGAAACAACGAATGTGTCGAAATCGACAGCCTCGTCGAGTCGACCAAGGTTATCGCGGCTGCGGTAATCGACATGTGCAAAGTGAACTGAAATCGGATCAATGGGAGAAGCGATATGAATATGAAATCGATTCTAATGGGCGCCGTGACAGGTTTGTCATTCGCGTTATCGGCGGCCGTCGCGCAGGCGGATGTCGTCAAGATCGGCGTTCTGGCACCGTTGTCCGGGAAGGCGTCGGCCGATGGGCATGAGGTTGCCAACGGCGCGCAGCTTGCGGTCGATGAGTTGAATGCGGCAGGCGGCGTTGCCGGCCACACGTTCGAACTGGTGGTTGGTGACGTCGGCGAATCCAGTGCCGATGCCGTGGCGACGGCTGCCGAGCGGTTGCTGAGCGATCGTCAGATGGGTGCGATTTTCGCCGGTTATGCTTCCGGTTCCAATTTCGAGATCGAGCTCATGGCCGAACAGGACATGATCTATTTCCTGTCAGCAAACTCGGCCCAGACGGAAGGTATCATCAGTCCGAATCCTGACGACTTCGGAACCATCTGGTCGCTGACCCCATCCTACAACGGTTACAATACCGAGATCGTACCGGTCATTGAAAGCCTCTCGGCGAGCGGCGCGCTTGATCTGCCGAACAAGAAGGTTGCGATCGTCGCATCCGACAATCCCTATTCGAAGGGCATCGCCGAAGGCATGGCGGAATCATTCAAATCCGCCGGCTGGGAGATCACCGAAAACGACCTGCTGCCGTTCGGTGAGATCAACGACTGGCGGGCGTTTCTTGCCAAGGTCAGGCAGAACCCGCCGGCCGTGCTGATCAACACCGACTACGTTTCATCAAATGCGGCAACCTTCGTGTCGCAATTCCTTGAAGATCCAACCGACAGCCTGGTGTTCATCCAGTATGCACCTTCGGTTCCGGAGTTCCTTGATCTGACCAAGGAGAAATCAACCGGCGTGATCTACAATCTTCTGGGCGGTGTTCTCAACACGCCGAAGAACCCGCGCGCGGCTGAAGTTCTCGCCAAATACAAGGCTGCCTACAACACGGAATCCGGCACCTACGGCATTGCGCTGTATGAACAGGTCATGATCTATGCCGAAGCGCTCGGCAAGGTTGGCGACCCGTCCAAGCGCAAGGAAATCGGCGCGGCAATGGGCCAGACCGACAAGCAGACCGCAATGGGCCGGATCCGGTTCGACCCGAAGACACATCTGTCGATACAGGACAATGACCACGTACCGATCCAGTTCTATCAGATCTGGGACGGAGACAGATATCTGTTCTACCCGGAAAAATATGCGACCGGCAAATTCGCCGAACCAGGTTGGATGAAATAAGACTGTGGCCGGGCCGCCGACCGGCGGCCCGGCGTCATCGGGGTGAATTGAAGCGGCAAATGCCGGATGTGGGTACCGCGGGTGAACTACGGTTCTGGCAGCCACCATTTGCCAATGAACGACCATCAACCGCCGATGTGCAAGCCGCAAGGTCATCGTCGCAACAATGAAATTTCATTATGACGATTGAAACAGAGCTCGAGCAAATCCTCGATATCAGGGGCGTCAACAAGGCCTTTGGCGGTCTGCAGGCCGTTCGGGACGTTTCGCTCACGGTCCAGCGGGGTGAGATATTTGGCATCGCCGGGCCAAACGGTTCGGGCAAAAGCACGCTTTTCAATCTCATCACCGGTATTCCATATGGGCCGACCTCGGGAGAGGTTCATTTTCTCGGAAATAGAATTGACCGTTGGCCAGCCCACAGGATCGCCCGCGCCGGCCTTTGCCGGACCTTTCAAAAGGATGCCGAGTTCCCTGAACTGTCCGCCCGCGAAACCGTATTGATCAGCGCCGTTTACTGCGGCGTCGAACAGCGCCAATTGCGTGAACGCTCGGACAAGCTTCTGGATGATCTGAAATTCGCGGCCGAGCGCCGCGACATGAAGACGTCGGAATTGTCCGTTTACGAAAAGAAGCAACTCATGATCGCTTCGGCGCTGATTTCCAAGCCGCATGTATTGATGCTGGACGAACCGGCCTCCGGGCTGACCAAGCCCGAAATCAAGGCACTGGATGAATTGCTCCTTTCCATCAACCGGACCGGAGTGACAATTCTGCTGATCGAACATGTTTTGAGTTTGCTGCTCTCGCTGTCGCAAAGGTTGTTGGTCCTCAATCATGGGGCGATCATCGCGGCCGGCGATCCGCAGGATGTTGTCAAGCAGGATGTGGTCATCGAGGCCTATCTGGGAGGGCGTTCAAATTGACCATGCTGCTTGAAGCAGACAACATCACAGCCGGCTATGGTGCGGTGACTGTGCTGCGTAATCTGTCGCTTCATCTCTCGGACAATGAATCGATCGGGCTGTTCGGCCCCAACGGGCACGGCAAGACAACATTGCTGATGACAATTTCGGGCCTGGTCCGGCCCTCTTCGGGCAGCATCCGCTATGATGGTGTCGACATAACCCTCAACCGGGCGTCCGATATCGGTGCCGCCGGTCTCGCGCATTCGCCGCAGGGAAACACGCTGTTTGGTGAGATGGGCGTTGCGGAAATCCTCGAACTGTCGGCATTTACCCGGCGCGCCAAAGTTCAGCGGAAAACGCAGATGGAGCGGGTCTATTCCCTGTTTCCGCGTCTGGCGGAGCGCCAGAAACAACTGGCCCGGACGTTATCCGGCGGCGAGCGGCAGATGCTGTCGATCGGCTGCGCCCTGATGTGCGCGCCACGCCTGCTGATGCTCGACGAACCGACACTCGGACTGTCGCCAAAGCTCAAGGAGGAACTGGGCATTGCCGTCGCCGACATTGCCAAATCGGGAACGCCACTGGTGGTTGTCGAGCAGGATGTTCAATTTCTGCTCAGCCTGACCGACCGGCTTTACATGATTGAGCATGGCGAGGTTGTGCGGGAGATCGACCGGACCGACGCTCCGGATCACGCAGAGATCATGAAACTCTATTTTGGTGGTGACTCCGATGACTGAAGCCATGATCGCCACCATATTGTCCGGCCTGGTGCTTGGCTCCCTCTACGCCATGATGGCCAGTGGTCTGAGCGTCGTCTGGACCACGCTGGGTGTGTTCAATTTCGCACATGGCGCGCTGATGACCCTCGGCGCCTATGTGGCGTGGACCATAAGCGAGTATCTCGGCCTTGGTCTGGCAGCCGGCATGGTCGCCGGAACGCTTGCGGCAGCGCTCGCCGGCATTGTCATCGAGCGCTTGCTTGTGCGGCCTTTCTACACCAACAGAAACATGCTTCTGATCACAGTGATGACGACGCTGGCGGCGATGATCATCATTGAAAAGGGGACGCAGGTCATCTGGGGCCCGAGGCTCAAACAACTGCCCCGCATTGCCGATGGTGAACTGTTCATTTTCGGATCGGCGATTTCCGTGCATGAGGCCCTCATCGTGCTGATCGCTCCGGTGACACTGATCGCGCTTTGGGCGTTTACCGCGCGGACATTGACGGGCCGAAGCCTGCGGGCGGCCGGACAGAACCAGACCGCTGCGGCGCTAATCGGCATCCATGTTCCGCACGCATACGGGCTGGCCTACGCATTGTCGGCCGGCCTCGCCGGATTTACCGGGGTGCTTTTGGGTTCCATCAGGTTCCTCACACCGACGCTGGGCTCCGAGCCGCTGGTCAAGGCCATGACCGTCGTTATCTTAGGTGGGTTAGGAAGCTTGGGAGCAACCGCGGGTGCCGCATTTGTCATCGGTTTTCTGGAAGCATTTCTGGTCCTGACAGTCGGTCTCTACTGGACGCCATCGCTGTTGTTCCTGACAATGATCGTCGTTTTGATATTCAGACCGAACGGCCTGTTCGGAGGCCGCTCATGAACCGGTTGTCAATCTTCATACTCCCGGCCGTGCTGATTGTTCTGTTGGCCGTGCCGTTGTTTGTCGAGGACTCCTATATCCGCCATCTGTTCATAGTCGCCTTCATGTATGCTGTGTTGGCATCCAACTGGGATTTGAGCCTCGGTTACACCGGCCTGTTCAATTTCGGTCATATGACGTTTTTCGGTGTCGGAGTTTATACTGCTGCGATCGCCGCCAAGACGCTCGGTGTCGATCCGTGGCTGGCGATACCGCTCAGCGGAGTGACCGCGGCGCTTTCGGCGCTGTTGATTGCTGCGCCAGTGGCTCGTCTGAAGGGTATTTACGTCGTGTTGGTCACCTTCGCCTTCAGCCAGCTCGTACTCCAGCTGATACTCAGCCAGTCCCAGATTACCGGCGGTGGAGAGGGGATGGTGCGGCTGCCCTATTTGAGATTGGGTGATTACAGTTTCATCCGTGATTACAAGCTGGGTTACTACTATGTGGCGCTGGGCATGCTCACCTTGTCAACATTGTTTTTGACAGCTCTCGTGTCTTCGCCATTTGGAAAGTCACTGAAAGCGGTTCGCGACAACGAGGATTATGCCCGGGCGCGCGGGATTTCGATCACGCGGCAGCGCATCGCGGTTCTGGTGTTGAGTGCCATTTTTACTGGTGTCGCCGGCGGGTTCTATGCGATCTATCTGCGTGTTGCCTCACCCGAGGCGCTCGGGTTCGGCACCATGTCGCTGACGCTCTCCATGGTGCTGATCGGTGGCGTCGGGACTATCTGGGGACCGGTCATTGCGGCGCTGATCCTGATATTCGCCACCGAGGCGTTTGCCGGCATCCGCGGAATGGAAGAAGCTCGGTTCATCATCATCGCAGTGGCGATGATTTTGGTGCTTCGGCTGGCACCGGGTGGTGTCCTGGCATTGCTGAACAGGCTGACAAATTCGACGCTCGGGCGATAGTCAGAACCGCTCTAATACCCGACACTCAAGTCGATCACGTTCTCGAACGGCTCGCCGCGTTCATGTCGTCCGACCTGCCGCGCCACATATTTCGACACGGCCTCATGCGAGGACCATGCGGCGACATGCGGTGTGATAATCGCGTTGGAAATTCGCCATAGCGGGCTGCTGGCCGGCAGGGGTTCGGTTTCAAAGACATCCAGTGACACACCGGAAAGCCGCCCGTCTTCAAGAGCCGCGACGATATCGCTCTCCACCTGGGTGCCGCCGCGTCCGGCATTGATGTAGACCGGGCCCCCAAGCACCTCGCATTTCGCCAGCCGGTCGATGACCGACCGGTCAACAAACCCAGCGGTCTCTGGCGTAAAGGGCAGCAGGGAGACAAGAATTTCGGTAACTCCCAGGAACGTACTCTGTTCCTCATCACCGGCATATGTATCGATGCCGGCAATGGTCTTGGCCGATCGGCTCCATCCGGCAAGTTCAAATCCCAAAGGCCGCAATTTCTGCGCCGCGTCCTGACCAAGTGTCCCGAGCCCGAGAATCCCGACCCGTATTTCACTGGCAATCGGCTGCCTGAGCGGCCGCCAGCGCTGATCGTCCTGCAGCGCATCGTAACGCCGCTGTTGCCGCAGATGCATCAGGCATTGCAGGACGATCCATTCACTCATCCTGTCGGTCAGATCCGGATCGACGAAACGCACAATCGGAACGTCAGGCGGCAGATCCGGCTGGCCGACAATATGATCGACGCCGGCACCCATGGAGAACAGCGCCTTTGCATCTGCCAGCCCGGACAGAAGCGCCGGATCGGGATGCCAGACCAGGGCGGCATCGGCACCGTCGAGAACACTTTCATTGCTTGCCTCACGGTCCCACCAGACAATCTCGTGATCCGGCAGTGCTGCCTGCAACGACGGCAGCCAGCGCTCGGCAGACTCGTTTTTCAGGTCGACAATAATCTTCATGGACCTCAATCCCGAACCACGCCTTCGGGTGCGGCCTCCAGATCGAAGGCGGCAGCGATCAGTGCTTTTGTATAGTCGGTTTTCGGATCTGTGAAAATCTGCTCGGCCGGACCGAATTCGACGATCTTTCCGTTGCGCATTACAATCACATCATTGGCCAATGCCCGCACGACCTTCAGATCGTGGCTGATGAACAGATAGGCCAGATTATGTTTTTTCTGCAGGTCGCGCAGCAGGTCGACAACCTGTGCCTGCACGCTCATGTCGAGCGCCGAGGTCGGTTCGTCGAGCATGACGAAGCGCGGATTGAGCACCATGGC
>JAJFHT010000057.1 GCA_021775495.1 Hyphomicrobiales bacterium
CATTGCTGTTCGGTGTAGCCGCGTTGTGCAAGCAGCGGCCGGAAATGCGCCATGACGGCTTCGCGCGCCCGGATCAGCGCAATTGGAACGGACCGCCGGATCGAGCGTGCTTCAGAATCACCTGGCGGAGGTTTTCGGTCCTTGTTCATGTCCCGATGATTTCATCCTCGATCTGATTACTCAACACCCCGACCCCTTCGACTTCGACTTCGACCACGTCTCCGGGTTTCAGCCATTTGGGCGGATCGAACCGGGCACCGGCTCCGGTGGGAGTACCGGTGGCGATCATATCGCCCGGCAGCAATGTCCCGAAGGTCGAGACATATTCGATGATCCGGCCGATCGGAAATGCCATCGAAGCGGTGCTGTCAAACTGACGCCGTTCGCCGTTCACACGTGTCTCGACCGTCATGTCTTCCAGATCGATACCGCTCAAATCTGTCTCGATCCATGGGCCGAGGCCGCCAGACCGGTCCCAGTTCTTGCCCTGGGTAACGTTGAATTTGCCGTGCCTGATCCAGTCGCGGATCGTGCCCTCGTTCATGATCGTCAGGCCGGCAATATGAGCTGTTGCATCCTCAGCCCTTATGCGCCTTCCGCTTTTTCCGATGACAACGACAATCTCACCTTCATAGTCGAGTTTTTCGGATTCGGGCGGCCGAAGAATGGCGGCGCCGTGCGGCGCAAACGAGAGCGGATTGCGAACGAACAGCGACGGATATTGCGGTGCTTCGGAAGCATCCTGATATTCCGCATTGCGGTTCTGGTAATTGACACCGACGCAGTAAATCTTGGTCGGGTTCGGGATCGGCAGATCAAGCGCGATGTCGGTCAGATCGTGATCCGGCTCAGCCGCAGACACGACCTTCTCCGCTGCGACAAGCTGACCCGAGGCGATTGTCTGTTTCACGCTTTTCAGGCCGCATCTGGTTGTCAGATCGACAACACCGCCATCTTTCTCCGCGCCAACCCGCAGGCCACCGTCTACAATAAAAGTCAAAATACGCATCAGATCAATCCGGTCTTTGCCAGAACGCCGTCAAGGCGCTTTTCCAGTTCCGCCGTCGCCGGCATCAGCGGCAGGCGGTGCTCGTTCTCCGGCATGATTCCCAGTTTTTTCATCATGTATTTCATCGGAATCGGATTGATGTCGTAGAACACCGCCTTGTTGATCTCGAACAGCTTGCGGTGCAGTTCCCGTGCCGCGAAAAGATCACCCTGCCACACCGCCTCGCACATCTCAGACAACGGTTTGGGCCGCAGGTTCCCGACCGCATTCATCAGTCCGCAGGCTCCGATCGCCATCATCGGAAACGACAATTCCTCCAGCCCGACAAACACCCGCAGATCCTCTTCGACTTCCTCGAACAGATCGGTCACATATCCAAGATCGAGCGAAGCGTGTTTCATGCCAACGAATGTTGGGCAGACGGCGTTGATCTCGCGGGCGGTATCGATTTTGACATCGACGGCCGCACGGCCGGGAATGTGGTAGATCATCCACGGCTTGTCGTGCAGCTCATTGAGCCGGCGATAATATTCGACGATGCCACGTTGCGGCGGCCGCGAGTAATAAGGCGTGACAATCAGCAACGCATCGACATCCTGCTTTGAGGCCGCATGTCTGGTCAGGACTTCCGTCTCGGCAAAGGACTGCGAACCGGTTGCAACCACGACAGTAGTAGTTCCATTGGCGGCTTCTACCGCGACATCGACAATCCTGTTGCGTTCGTCCACCGTGAGCGAAGACGGTTCGGAAGTGGTGCCATTGACCAGAACCCCGTGCGATCCTTCCCGGATCTGGAATTCCACCAGCCCGGCATAGGCATCAAAGTCCACCTCGCCATTTTTGAACGGCGTGACCAAAGGCGGGATTGATCCGCGCAGAAACGCCTCGTCCAGTGCCAGCATTGTATTCTCCTTGCCTTCACAGCGGTTGACATCACCAGGTTCGGATATTAATTAACATGTTAATTACAAACTGGTCAATCGTCCGGAAGCCGAAAGCGCAACGACATGCCACACTTCACGATTGAATATTCAGCCAATCTCGATGCGGCGGTCGACATGTCCGAATTCTGTGCCACCATTTTGAAAGCGGCACTTGGGACCGGGATGTTCGAAACCGGCGCCGTGCGCGTGCGCGCCATTCGTTGTGACGCTTACGCTATCGCCGACCAATTGCCCGAAAACGGCTTTCTCGACATGTCGCTGCGCATGGGTGCCGGACGATCCATTGAAGCAAAAGCGGCTATCGGCGACGCTGTTTTCGCTGCGGCCGAGGCGTTCCTTAAGCCGCAACTCGCCACACCGCATTTTGCCCTGTCCTTCGAGATACGGGAAATCAACCCGGATTTGAGTTGGAAGAGGAACGCCATCCACCCCCGGCTGAGATCCGGCAGCTGACCAGTTCATAGATTCACAAGCAGGAGCAAATACATGTCCGCCCTCGAAAGCAATCTGGAAAAAGCCAGACAATACCTGGCAAGGTTCGACCAGACCCCCTGTCTCAACCAGATAGGCGGCGAAGCCGTTGCAGCAAGCGACGGCGCAACGTTTGAGATCGTCAGCCCGGTAGACCTGAAACCGATTGCCCGTGCCGCCCACGGCAAGGCCGCCGACATCGATCGCGCCGCAAAGGCCGCCAAGGCGGCATTCGCAGATTGGGCCGCCCTGCCCGGAGCCGAGCGAAAAGCCATTTTGCACCGGATCGCCGATGCGATCGTTGCCCGTGCCGAGGAAATCGCCTTTGTCGAATGCATGGACACCGGCCAGGCGCTGCGCTTCATGTCGAAGGCGGCCTTGCGCGGAGCGGAGAATTTCAGGTTTTTCGGTGATCGGGCGCCGCAAGCAGCCGACGGGCAGACCCTGCATACGGCGGGACAGGTCAATATGACCAAACGTTCGCCGATCGGACCGGTGGGCATCATCACCCCCTGGAACACGCCGTTCATGCTGTCGACCTGGAAGATCGCCCCGGCGCTGGCCGCCGGCTGCACGGTCGTCCACAAACCTGCGGAATTGTCTCCCTTGAGCGCGCGGTTGCTGGTCGAAATCGCCGAAGAGGCCGGTCTGCCGAAAGGTGTCTGGAACCTCGTCAACGGATTTGGCGAGGACGCCGGTAAGGCGCTGACCGAGCATCCCGATATCAAGGCCATCGGCTTCGTCGGCGAAAGCCGCACCGGCCAGATGATCATGCGCCAGGGATCGGAGACCCTGAAACGCGTGCATTTCGAGCTTGGCGGCAAGAACCCGGTCGTGGTGTTTGCCGATGCTGACCTGGAACGGGCGGCAGATGCCGCCGTGTTCATGATCTACTCTTTGAATGGCGAACGCTGCACATCGTCTTCCAGGTTACTCGTCGAAGAATCCATCTATGACAGTTTCACCGCCAAGGTGGCGGAAAAGGCCAAACGCATCAAAATCGGTCATCCGCTCGATCCGGACACGACCATCGGCCCCCTGATCCACACCGTGCACGAAGAAAAGGTCTTGTCCTATTTCGATCTGGCCAGGCAAGAGGGCGCGACCATCGCGGCTGGCGGGCGGAAGCCGCCGGAATTTCCCGATGGCTGCTATGTTGAACCGACGCTCTTTACCAATGCCCGCAACTCCATGCGCATCGCCCAGGAAGAGATATTCGGTCCGGTTCTCACCGCCATCCCGTTTCGCGATGAAGCCGATGCGCTGGCGCTTGCCAATGACACCCAATATGGCCTGACCGGCTATTTGTGGACCTCGGACGTCACCCGTGCCTTCCGCTTTAGCGATGCACTGGAAGCCGGAATGATCTGGGTGAATTCGGAAAACACCCGTCACCTGCCAACACCGTTTGGCGGCGTGAAGAACTCCGGCATCGGTCGTGATGGCGGAGACTGGTCATTTGATTTCTACATGGAAACCAAGAATGTCGCTTTCGCCACCTCGGCGCACCGCATTCCGAAACTCGGCGGCTAAGGGAAGGAACCACAAAATGCCACTGCCAGCATTCAATCTCTATCCTCCCTTCAACATCGTCCGGCTGAGTCATGTCGAACTGATCGCCCGAGACCTTAAGGCGTCAAAAGCTTTCTATGCCGATACGCTCGGGCTTCAGATCACCCATGAGGATGCAGGCTCGGTCTATTTCCGGGCGATGGAGGAACGCGGACACCATTGCATCATTTTAAAGAAGGGTGATGACCCCAGCGTCGGCGTTCTCGGCTTCAAACTCTATGCCAATGAAGATCTCGACAAAGCCGAAACCTACTTTAACGGCAAGGGCCTGCCGACATCGTGGATCGAACGGCCGTTTCAGGGCCGGACGCTATTGACGCAGGATCCTCACGGCATTCCGCTGGAGTTTTACGCGCAAATGGACCGGCTGGAGCCGATCCACCAGCAATACAAGCTCTATCACGGCGTCAAACCACTGCGCATCGACCACTTCAACTGTTTTTCGACAAGCGTCGATGAAAGTGTGGCGTTCTACAACGAGATCGGATTCCGTACGACGGAATACACCGAGGACGAGGAGACCAAAAAACTCTGGGCGGCATGGATGCACCGAAAGGGCGGCGTTCACGATATGGCCTTCACCAATGGCCGTGGCCCGAGGTTGCACCATACGGCATTCTGGGTCCCCACCCCGCTCAACATCATCGACCTGCTCGATCTGATGTCGACCACCGGCTATCTCGCCAATATTGAGCGCGGTCCCGGGCGACACGGCATTTCCAATGCCTTCTTTCTCTACGTCCGCGATCCGGACGGCCATCGTATCGAGATTTATTGCTCCGACTATCAGACAGTCGATCCCGACCATGAACCGATCAAATGGGATCTGAAGGATCCGCAGCGCCAGACGCTGTGGGGCGCACCGGCGCCGAAATCCTGGTTCGAGGAAGGCAGCGCGTTTTCTGGTATCGATGTCGCGGAGCCTGAGTTAAAAGCCCAACCGATTGTCGCGCCTTAGGTCACCGAAAAAGGAAACCAGACATGGACAATGCGCAGTTTCGCCACTGGGCTGTCAAAGCCGCCGAGTGGGGCGACGATTATCGCAAATCGTTGCGCGATCTGCCGGTACGGGCGCAGACCGCACCGGGTGACATCGCCGCTCAGGTTCCAGTCTCTCCGCCAGATACTGCCGAGTCCATGGAAACGATTTTCCAGGATTTCGAACAGGTGATCCTGCCCGGAATGACCCATTGGCAGCATCCGCGTTTCTTTGCATATTTTCCCGCAAATGCGGCGCCTGTGTCCATCGTCGCCGAACACCTGGTCAACGCGCTGGCGGCGCAATGCATGTTGTGGCAGACCTCGCCTGCCGCGACTGAACTGGAAACCCGTGTGCTCGACTGGCTGCGCCAGGCCCTGGGGCTGGCCGAAGGTTTCTCCGGCGTCATTCAGGACTCTGCCTCGTCGGCAACGCTTGCGGCGGTGATGACCATGCGCGAGCGCGCCCTGGACTGGCGCGGCAACGCCGAAGGTCTGTCTGGCTCCCCTGCCGTGCGGATTTACGCCTCCGATCAGGTCCACACATCGATCGACCGGGCCATCTGGGTCACCGGTATCGGCCAGGCCAACCTGATCCGCATTCCGACCGATGGCGACCTTCGGTCAATGAGGATCGATGCGCTGGAACGACAGATCGAAGCCGATCGGCAAGCCGGTCATCTGCCGGCGGGGATCATCGCAAGTGTCGGCGGCACCAGTGTGGGAGCCACCGACGATGTCGCCGCCATCTGCGCCGTTGGCCGCAAGCACGATCTCTACGTACATGTCGACGCCGCCTGGGCCGGATCGGCGATGATCTGTCCCGAGTTCCACCACTACTGGCAGGGTGTCGATGAAGCGGACTCCATTGTCTTCAACCCGCACAAATGGCTCGGAGCGCAGTTCGATTGTTCCGCGCATTTCATCCGCGACCCGAACAGTCTGGTCAAAACACTGGCGATCCAGCCGGAATATCTCAAAACCCATGGCCGCGATGGCATCATCAACTATTCCGAATGGTCCGTCCCGCTCGGCCGCCGCTTCCGCGCCCTGAAGATCTGGTTCCTGATCCGCGCCCACGGCCTCGAGGGCCTCAGAACCATGATCCGCAATCACGTCAGATGGTCGGAAAAACTGGCAGAACGTCTCGGCAAGGAGCCGAATTTCCGCATCGTCACGCAGCCAATGCTGTCGCTGTTCTCATTCCGCTATGAACCGGATGGCGTCGACGACCTCGATGCGCTGAACCTCAACCTCGTCAACGCGATCAATGATGACGGCCGGATCTATCTGACTCAGACGCGGATAGACGGGCAGCTTGTCATCCGGTTCCAGGCCGGGCAGTTCGATTGCACCGAAGAAGATGTCGAAGCAGCGTTCGATGTGATCTGCGAGATGGCTGGAAAGACGGCCATATAGGACGTCCTAAGCGTTCCAAAGGATTGAGTTCTCCTTTACAAAGTTCTCACTTTGTTCCATGTCTTTTTGGTGTGTTCGTCCATACGGCACGTTCGTCAGGACGCACATTGTGCGGAATTTTGGTGCACGCAGGAAATCATCAGGGAGCAGAGGCAATGCTTGGAAGCCCGTTTCGAATGAGCGTTGATGGACAGATCGCTCTGTTGAATGATGGCCAGCCTCTTGAAGCGTTTGACCGGTATTTTGCGGCGGACGGCGTGATGTATGCCAACGGCAAGATTTTCGCCCGTAACGCTGCCGAGGGCCGGAAAAAGCAAGAGCCGTATATCGCTACTGCCACGTCAATTACCGGCCATATTGTCGATCTCGTTGTGTCGGAGGAAAAAGAGATCTGTGCTTTTCGCAACCGGTCCTCCTTTGAGAATTCCGATGGCAAGAAGCATCAAATTGACGGGATATGCTGGCAGCGCTGGCTTGATGGGAAGATAATGGAAGAGCGCTATTTCGATGGCGGCGAGATGCAGAAAATGCTGAACATTGGAATCCTGACATCACCTGAGAAATTCGACTAGATCGCGTGTGGCTTAACAAGTGTCACATGCAAAACCGCTTGCAATTGTCTTGAAAGCTCATTTCATCCACATGTCTGCCAGTCCCCCTTTATCGGAGATCGGCAGAGCCGGTCGAGCCCCGTACTTGCCACTTGGCTCAACTCAGATTGAAACCAGCAAGGCGGGTCAAAATGGACGTTGCACGATTGGCTTCAGGACGACCCGTCACGAGGACATGGGATGCCCTTTCGACTGCTTTGCATTGTCGCAAATATCGTACCATGAGGGCTTTTCATCAACAAACTCATGCAGGCTGTTCTTAAGACCAAGTTCGCTGTCTAGGGCATTTGCCGCGATTGGAAAGCTGTCTGAATCAGACAGAATCTCGCCAAGCGAAGTGCCACATAATTTGCAGAAGCATCTGCCATATTTATAAGGAGGCTCCGGTTGGAAGAGCTGAACATGCTCTTGGCCCTGAAGCCACCTTAGGTCTTCCTTTTTTACAAAAACGATGGTGCTGGCACCAATCTTGCGGCACCTGGAACAATGACAGGTACCCATCATTGACGGCTGGTTCAGAAGCTCGAATTTGACTGCTCCACAGCAACAACTTCCATTGATCATCGGGCTATTCTCCCTGCTCAGCACGCGACGCTTAATTAGAACAATAGGTGAACATATCGAATTGCGCAATGTCGCAGATGGGCCCGATCAAGCAATTCGCCGCAAACTTGACGAACGACGGCTCTTAGCGCCTCTCCGCCGACCTCTATCTGGCCGAAGACCGGCAGCTATTTGCCAAAGCGGCCGAAGAGAACGGACAGACCAATAGGCCGGGAATGAACCATCGCTGCCATCCCGATTTGACGCGGCAACGGTGAGAATGAGCCCGGAGCGGACATATCGTCCGCATGTCGGAAGGCTGGTCGGGTTCACGTCGCAAAAATACCCGTTGACGATTATCCTTCTGATTGTTCTCGATTTGGTAGACAATGCTGTAGGAGGTATTCCATTGACAAGTATTAGTGCTGGCTTAGCTGCCATTGGAAACACACCGCTTGTCCGGCTTGGAAAGCTGGTTCCCGACGGCGCGGCTGAAGTCTGGGTAAAACTCGAAGGAGGTAACCCGACCGGGTCCTACAAGGACAGGATGGCGATCTCGGTCCTGTCTGCGGCCATGGCGCGAGGTGACGTCACTCCGGGAGACACAGTTGTCGAATTCACGGGCGGAAGCACCGGAACAGCACTGGCATTCGTGTGCGGAGTGCTGGGTTTGAAGTTCACGGCCGTATTTTCGGATGCTTTTTCTCAGTCAAAGCAGCAGGCGATGGAAGCTTTCGGCGCGAAGGTCGTGGTTGAGAAATGCGTTGATGGCAACATCACGCACGAGCTTGCAGAACGCATGAAACAGAGGGCTCTCGCTCTCGCGGAGCAGCCATCCTACTACTACGCAGATCAATTTGGCTCTCCGGATGTTCGACGGGGCTATGTGCCGTTGGGGCAGGAAATCGCTCGGTCTCTCGACGGAGGCTTTGACGTTTTTTGTGCCGCAGTTGGAACGGGTGCGGCCATGATGGGAACGCTTGATGGAATGCATGAGTTTGGGGTCAAACCAAAAGTCATTGCTCTTGAGCCCTCGCAGTCGCCACTTTTGACGACGGGAAAGTCCGGAGGACACAAGGTCGAAGGCATTGCTGTGTTTCCCGAACCTCCATTTCTTGACAGATCATCCCTGAGTGAAGTGCGGACTGTGGATCAGGATAAAGGCTTCGAGATGTGTCGTCGCCTTGCCCGTGAAGAAGGCATTTTCGGAGGTGGCTCGACAGGCCTGAATGTCTGCGCAGCAATCGAACTCGCCGTCGAACTCGGACCGGGAAATCGTGTTGTCACTTTTGGTTGTGACAATGGCGTCAAATATCTTGGAGGGCACATTTACAGTTGAGTCAGATTGTTTGCTTACCGCATTGAATAATATTCGAAATGTCCAGCAGCTTTGTCCGCATTTCCGTCAAAATCCGTATTGCGGCCGATCGGCAGAAAGTTGACGCTTTTCGCCCGTGCGGCATTTCCGGAATCGACGGTCGCTAACCGGTGATTTTCTGCCGCTTCAGGCCATACGTCTGCTCTACTCCACCTTTTCACCGTCGATCTCGCAAGTGGAGAATGCGTGCTGTTGACCCTGAATGGACACTTGGCCCAACCGAAAAGCGGCCCCGAAGGACCGCCCTCAAATCATGGCCTGGTGATGCTCAGGCCACCGCTATCCGATTGCGTCTCCATCCAAACAAGCCCAGCAGCGACAAGGCACCGCCTAGCAACGGGAATGCGGCTGGGAGGGGGACCACGGCGGGTGCAATAGCTGAACCTGAGAGGGTCAATCCAAAACTGGATGTTTTGTCATTACACGACGTGTTGTCACCGATGGCGCACGCAGGTGGCGCTAGGTTGGGAACAGGGGCCGTATATACCACGGCCAGAATGGAACTTATATTAAGGGACAGAATTCCCACCGGGATTTTCCCTGATGTTGGGGTTGGCGCCGTGGGTGTATATGTGAATTTGAGTGAACACTTGGATCCAGATTCGCATGTCCCGGTGCCGGCCATATATCCAGTGGAAAAATCGTTCACAGTAATCAACTTGGCTATCTCGAAGCCGAAATACAGAATGTCGACGGTCAAATTAATGACCCCGGTTTGACCAACAACGACTTCCCCAAAATTATATGATCCTGCAGAAGGAGGAGTAAACGTCACTGCCTCCGCGGACGTAACCATAAATCCCAAAGCCGCTAGTGCGGACATTGACCTAATAGATTTCGACATCGTTTGGGTTCTCCCGGTGCAATTGGATTGAGGCAAGTTCGTAATCGAACGCTCTGCAATCCCAGCATTTATCCGGGCGATGCAATTTGTACGCCAAAGCACTAGCCTGGTAATTAAAGCATACGTCAACACATTTATGGCACTTCACGAGAATGAGTTCGTGCTCGGGGAAATCCGCAAAAGGCTCATTCCGGTAGTTCGCTGCACATTCAACAAGTGACCGTTAATGGCACCAAGCCGTCGAACACGGCATCTCTGCGTCGCGGCGGCTATCGAGGGAAATCGAGGGAAGACCAGCCCGTCGGGAGTATTTTGTTAGCTACCAGGGGATGATCTGCCGACCCGGCCGTGTGCCCTGATCGGCGGGTCGTGACCCAAAACAGACCTCCACGGCATTTACATCCAATGACGGCAGGGCGGACAAAGTGAGCTTTCGCCGCAATAAGCCTAAATGGTCGATCATGCGTCGTTTCGTGTAGCGGTTACTAGGAGCTGTTGACAAACTGGATTCCCAAATCAGTTGAAATATGATTCACGGTTGCTTTTGGGAGGTAGCTATCGTGGCGCGATTGTTGATGGAGGACGCCGAGTGGGGGTTCTTTGAGCTGTTTGTTGAAGCAGTCCGTGGCCGGGGCGGACGCAAGGGCCGTAATCACCGTCTGGTTCTCGATGGCATATTCTGGATAGCCAGAACCGGCGCCCAATGGCGTGACCTTCCAGAGGAGTTCGGCAAATGGTCAAGTGTTTACCGCCAGTTCCGGCGATGGACATTGGCAGGGCTTTGGGACCTGATCCTCGATACACTCAACGAGAGCCAGGCGATACCTGATCAGGTACAGATGATCGACAGCACCATCATCCGGGCCCACCAACAGGCAGCCGGCGCTAAAGGGGGACTCAAAAAGAAGGTTTTGGCCGTTCAAAGGGTGGCTTCACGACCAAGATTCATCTGATCACCAATGCCCATGGCCTCCCCATGCGGGCCGAGATCACAGGCGGAGAAACCTCTGATTACAAAGGGTTTGATGCCCTCGTAGATGACGATATGCCTGCCGCTAAAGTCTTCATCGCCGACAAGGGCTACGACTCCGACACCGTTCGAGACACGGTGATAAGTCGCGGTGGTACCCCTGTCATTCCCGCCCGCTCAAACCGCAAGGCACAAATCCCAATCGACCGGTTCATCTACGCCCTGCGAAACCAGATCGAGCGATGCTTCAACAAACTCAAATGCGCCAGACGTCTGGCAACCAGATACGATAAAACTGCTGCAAGCTATCTTGGATTCATACACATCGTAGCCGCAAGATTATGGCTCCGCAGTTTGTCAACATGACCTA
>JAJFHT010000058.1 GCA_021775495.1 Hyphomicrobiales bacterium
CGCGCGGCGATGCGCCCGCAACACTCGCCGACCTGAAACGACCGGCGCTCCTTTTGGTGGTTTTCGCGATCTACCTCAACGTGCTGACCTTGATTGGATATCACCTGACAACAACGCCGATGATCATCGCCATCATGTGGATCTGCGGGGCGCGGCAAATCGGAAGATTGCTGCTGGCAGCCTTGGCCATGTCCTTTGTCTTTGCCTACCTGTTCGAAAAGATCCTGAACGTGGTCCTGCCCGGCGGCTTTCTCGGTCTGAACATTCCATGGTAGCCCGCCGATGCTGATCGAATCGCTGTTTTCCGGATTTCAACTGTTTCTGACGCCGCTGGCGATCGGGCTGACGCTTGTGGGCATCCTGATCGGGCTGCTTGTCGGCGCGCTGCCGGGCCTGGGTCCGCTGATGGGGATCATCCTGCTTTTGCCGGTTGCCATCAGCCTGCCACCGATTGCCGCAATGGGTTTTCTCATTGCCATTTTCGTGGGTGGATCATGCGGCGGATCGATTTCGGCGATATTGCTGCGCATTCCCGGAACGCCGCTTGCCGCTGCGACGCTGTTTGACGGCTATCCGATGGCCCAGAAAGGCCGCGCGTCCGATGCAATCGGGATCGCCATTGCGAGCTCGGCCATTGGCGGCCTGATCGGCGGGATTGTGCTGATTGTCGCATCACCGGTCCTGGCCCGTTTCGCCAGCGGTTTCGCACCGCCGGAATACGCCATGCTGGCGATCACCGGACTCTTTGCCATCGCCATCATTTCCGGCGGCTCGCTCATAAAGGGGCTCCTGGCCGGGTGTTTCGGCCTGCTGCTAGCGACCATCGGCACGGATGAATTTTCCACCGGCTACCGGTTCACATTCGGCTCACATCATATGCTCAACGGGTTTCACATCGTCGCCGTGGTCGTCGGGCTTTTCGCCATCTCCGAGATGGCACACCAGATCATGAGCAAGGACCTGCTGGACACCCCGAATGTCAAGGTGGCGCGGCCGGGCTTTAATTCGATCGCTCTGACCCTGCGGCACTGGAAAAATCTTCTTCGCTCTTCCGGGATCGGCGTGTTTTTTGGCGCTCTTCCCGGTGCAGGCGGTGTCATCAGTTCTTTTACCGCCTACGCAATCGCCAAAGCCTGGTCCAAGCCGGAGGAGGCCTATGGCGAAGGCGCCGAAGGCGGCGTTGTCGCCACGGAAAGCGCCAACAACGCCACCGTTGGCGGGACGCTTGTTCCTACGCTTGCCCTGGGGATTCCGGGTGATGCGTCCTCCGCCATGCTGCTGGGCGCATTGCTGATCCTCGGCTTTGTGCCCGGGCCAATCCTGTTCGAGCAGCAACCGGCAATCGTCGGCGGCATATTTCTGGTTTATCTCACCTCGAACGTTTTTCTGCTGATTGCCGGAATCCTCGTGACCCCCCTGTTCGTCTACATCCTGCGCATTCCGAAATTCTATCTGATCCCGATCATTCTTCTGCTGTGTTCGATTGGCACTTTCGCCCTGCAGGCCTCGGTGTTCGACCTGAAGGTGATGCTCGGTTTCGGATTGGTCGGAATATTGTTCCGCGCGGCCAACTACCCGCTGTCACCTATCGTCATCGGGCTGATACTCGGGCCGATCCTGGAAAACAATCTGCGCCGCGCTCTGCTGATCTCGCGCGAAGGTTATTGGATTTTTCTCGAGCGGCCGGTGTCGGCCACACTGGTCGCCATCAATGTTCTGTTGGTCATCGGCGCTCTGGTATACGCCTATCGCAAGCGTCAGACACGGTTGAGTAAAGCCGCGCAGGACATTGCCTGAACGCTAAACGTCGTACGCGAAGAGGCATGGTGAGCCAGGGCGCTCATTCCGAACGATTGAGATTATCAAGAGCCGGCTATCAAACGAACATTGCCCGGCCGATTTCGATCATGGAGTCCAGCATCAATTGACCAACCCCGCCGCGACGCAACGACGGGCATGGTCGGCAAAGGTTTCGACCTCGGGACTCTGGCTGTCTGCGCCGTAGAGATTGATCTGAAATTTCGGCAGTGGTGGCAACCGCCGATCCGGGCCGATAATCTCGAGACTGTCCGGCACCGAATGGCGCAGCAGCGGGGCGATGGCGAGATCGGCTTCCAGCGTCGCCCGCACCGGTTCCATATTACTGACCTCGCAGACCATCTGCCAGTCGCGGTGCTGTTTGCGCAGGGCGGCGACAGCGACAGGGCGGAAGATGCATGTTTCCGCTCCGAGCGACAGCGGCAGCGGGTCCTTGAGGTGCGCCTCACCGCCTTTAGCGCCGACCCAGACGAGACGATCCTGGCGCAGGATCTCACCGTCCTTGCCGCAGCCGATCTCTGTGGTCAGAACCAGATCGATGTCACCGGTCTTGAGGTCGGCGAGCAACGGCAGACTGTCCTTGCAGACCAGTGTCACCCGCACCGACGGAAACAATTTTGCGAAACGGCGCAAGATCGCCGGCGCGTAACTGCCGATGATGTCGTAGGGCGCGCCGAAGCGGACTTCTCCGCGAAACACCGGCAGTTGCAACGCCGCGGCAAGCTCGTCATTGGCGCCGAGATAATGCCGGGCGACTGCCAGCACCGCCTCGCCTTCCGGCGCCAGCACCAGATTGCGGCCCTGACGGATGAAAAGCGCGCTGTCGGACACCATCTCAAGCCGCCCGATCTGTTGGCTGACCGCGCCCTGGGTGAGATTGAGGAGCTGCGCGGCCCGGGTGACGCTGCCGGTTTCGGCGACCGTGACGAAGGCGCGGACGATGGCAACGTCGATGTTTCTGTGCATGCCTCAACTCATTAGCGTTCGTAATATTTTTAATTAATCCTATTAGATTTTTTATTGTTTGTGCAATCGCTAGGCTGGCCTTCCCACAACAGGAGGCAAGTAATGCAAAACGTTTCCGGCGTCTGGGTCCCGCTGATCACGCCGTTCGTCGATGGCGAGGTGGATTTTGCAGTTTATGGCCGGCTGGTCGAACATTACATCAGCAAGGGCGTCGACGGGCTGATCCCACTCGGCACCACCGGCGAATCTCCGGCGCTCGAAATGCATGAGATCGATCGGATCCTGGAAGAAACCCTCAGCATCGCCGCCGGGCGCGTACCGGTCTTTGCCGGCATAGGCGGCAATGCCACCAACAAGGTGATCAAAACCATCAGGCGGCACGAGCCGCTGGCGTTGGACGGCCTGCTTTC
>JAJFHT010000059.1 GCA_021775495.1 Hyphomicrobiales bacterium
TGCAGGCAGGCGGCCACCTGGGGCTTTTCATTCTCACCGGCACGGCCGTGTTCATCTCCTGGAGTGAGAAGGCGTGGATCCTGTTTCTGATCGCGCTCTTTGCACATGGGACCGTGGGCACATTCTTTCGAGGGACCGCTACCCATGAATTGGGCCACGGAACCGTTTTTCGGACGAAATGGCTGAACAAGATTTTCCTGTATCTGTTCAGTCTGCTCAGTTGGTGGAACCCATTTGACTATGCCAGCAGCCACACCTACCACCACCGCTACACGCTGCACCCTGAGGGCGATCGCGAAAACCTGCTGCCGCTCCACCCGAAAGTTGGAAAAACCTTTCTGCTGCAATTGTTCACCGTCAATCTGCTGACACTGCCCGGGCGTACCTTTGGAAAGGGCGGTTTGATATCGACCTTCTGGGTCACGCTTCTGGATGCCTTCGGGAAGGTTGGTTCGAACGACATTCCCGCCAACGAATGGTTGAACGCCCTCCATCAGGACCAGCCGGATCAACATCGGAAATCCATGTGGTGGTCCCGCACGCAGCTGGTGTTCCACGGAAGTGTTTTTGTTGTCGCTCTGGTAACCGGTCTTTGGGTCCTGCCGCTGATTTTCACGGTCTTCAGTTTCACCGCGAACTGGTTGAATTACTTCGTCGCCTTGCCTCAACATTGTGGTCTTCGCGAAAGCGTGTCGGATTTCCGCAAGAGCACGCGCACCATCGTTCTGCCGCACCCCGTGGAATTTCTCTATTGGCATATGAACTGGCATATCGAACACCACATGTACGCAGGCATTCCCTGTTACAACCTTCGGGCGTTGCATCAAGAAGTAAAGGAAGACATGCCTGAACCACGCTCGCTGGTCGGGGCGTGGCGCGAAATGCGCAAGACCTGGCAACGGCAGAAAAGTGATCCCGGTTATCAATACGACACGCCGCTTCCGCCCACTGCTAGGAACGAGCGCCGCCGCCGAAGCGATGCTGCAGAAAAGTCCATCGGTGATCTTGCGCCCAAGGGGCTGGCCTAGACGGCAAATTCGCCTTGCCCGGGCTCTGGGGGTCTTGCGGTCTTCAACGCAAGACCCCCAGAGCCCGGAAATTCCTATAGCGACGCAATCAGCAATATGCGAGAGCCGACATTGGCATCGCAGCAACGAATGACAGCTCTGTCCGCAGCTCGGACATGTGGTCAAGGTGCAACGAATGCCCGCCTCCCGCCCATTTCAGCAAAAACCGCATCTTCAAAGAAGGTTTCGACTGTCCGCATTGCGGTCATCAAGTGGTCCGGAGCGCCGCTCAAACACTGGTGGCTCAAAACAACCAGATTCGCCCGCCATATATGAAACTCCGCGCCTGCGTTCAGCATCGCTGCGATCGTGATGAACCAATTCAACATATAGATCCCGAGCCAATGCCCAAGACCCATTGATCACCGAATACACCCTATTCGGAGTCTTTCATCTTTTCACCATGCTTCATCTTCTTGCCGTGTTTCATCATCTTTTTCAGATTGACCACGTCGAAATCCACGGTCACCGATCCGGCCTTGTCGAATTCAAGCACTGCTTTTCGGCTTTCGCCTTCTTTCAACTGCGCGGCAAGTTTCATGAACATGATGTGATATCCGCCGGGTTTCAGCTCGATGCTGCCTCCGGCCGGTATCTCGATGCCGTCTTTCAGCTGACGCATCTTCATCACGTCGTTTTCCATCTTCATCTCATGGACTTCGAGCTTGCCGGCAAAGGCAGCTGAACCGCCGGTCAGGCGATCGGGCTCAGATCCGTTGTTGGTGATCGTCAGATAGCCGCCGGCAACCGGCGCGCCCGGTAATGTGGCGCGGGCGCGCACATTCTCAAGCACCAGGTCACCAACCTTGATCTCCTCGGCCAATGCGGAAACGACGGTCATCAAAGTAGCTGCCGCAGCGACGGTAAGTGTTTTCATCTTGAACATTGAATAGTCCTCACAAGTGATTCTGAACATTGTGACTCCGCTCCCCGGCATTCGGGTTTTTCAGAGACGCGATCTGCAACCGGACGCCAGCGATTTGCCTGCATCCGGATGGTGGTTGATATGATCGAATTCAGATGTGTGGAGGGCCGCGCAGCGGTTTTGAGGCAACATGGACCGGCCGGACAGTATGCACGGCCAGGCGGGGAGCTTTTTCCACAGGTCGGGAAAGCCGAAACAGCAGGTCTGCGCCGCAGTCCGGCTCGGCCGGAACCACTGCTCCCGACAGGCGGCAATATTCGCACGGGTTGGTGGTGGCGGAAGGATCGTCCCGGTCGACTTTGCCGGAAATGCAAAGCACCGGCACCGAGCCGTCGGGAAACGCGTAGGCCGATACATCAATGCCATCTGCCGCATTGGAAACCGCGGGCACATGCGAGAACGCGACGGTCAGCAGGGCCACCGCCGAGATCAGCCGTACCAGATAGTTCACCAATGTCTGCCGGGAGTTCACCGGTATTGTCCTTTCGATCGACACGGACAGAGCTATCAGGTGTTCAAACACCGCTTCAAGCGCAATCCGCAGGCTGCGACAATTCTTCTGCTCTCCTGCCCTTCGCCAAATCACGCCGATCGAACCATCGTGGCAATTCGGGGGCTTGCGCATTACGGGGTTCAACGTGATATCAGTTCCGCAGATTTGCCGCCTGAGCGGAAGCGCGAACGACCCGGAGAACCTGATGCCTGAAGTCAAACCCTGGAATGAAGTTGCCCCGCGGCTGATCGATGTTGCGATGGGGCGCACACCCGCCGACACCGTGATTCAGAACGGCAAATGGGTGAACGTCTATTCCGGCGAGATCGTGCCGGGAACCGACATTGCCATCAGTGCAGGACGGTTTGCCTTTGTCGGCGCAAATGCAGACCATGCAATCGGTGAAAACACCCGGGTCATTGATGCCAGTGGCAGATATCTGGTGCCGGGGCTCTGCGACGGCCACATGCATGTCGAAAGCGGCATGGTCACGGTCACCGAATTTGCCCGTGCCGTCATCCCGCATGGCACGACTTCGATGTTCATCGATCCGCATGAGATCGCCAATGTGCTGGGCATGCCGGGCGTCAAGCTGATGCACGATGAAGCCATCGACCTGCCGATAAATGTGCTCGTTCAGATGCCCGGATGCGTTCCCTCCGCTCCCGGCCTTGAGAATGCCGGCGCCGAGATCGGTGTCGAGGATGTGAGGGAGGCCATGCAATGGCCCAACATTTGCGGCCTCGGCGAAATGATGAATTTCCCGGGCGTTGCCTTCAATGATCAAAAGATGCTGGGTGAAATCGCCGCGACCCAGGCAGCCAACAAGACGGTTGGTGGTCACTATGCTTCGCCGGATCTGGGTCTGCCGTTCCACGGCTATGTCGCCGGTGGTCCAGCCGACGATCATGAGGGAACCCGCAAGGAGGATGCGATCGCCCGTGTCCGCCAGGGCATGCGCGCCATGTTGCGGCTTGGTTCGGCCTGGTACGACGTCGCGCCGCAGGTCAAGGCAATCACCGAAGACGGTGTCGATTCCCGCAATTTCATTTTGTGCACCGATGACAGTCATTCCGGCACGCTGGTCAATGACGGGCATATGAACCGCGTCGTGCGCCATGCGATCGAACAGGGCTTGAAACCGATCACCGCCATTCAGATGGCCACTCTCAACACCGCGCAGCATTTTGGCATGGAACGGGAAATCGGCTCGATCGCACCAGGGCGGCGCGCCGATCTGGTGCTGACCTCCGATCTTACATCCCTGCCGATAGAGATGGTGATCGCCGGTGGTCAAGTGCTTGCGGAACAGGGAGCCTTGAGCGTCGAGATTCCACCTTGCCTCTATCCTGATTTTGCCAAGGGCACGGTGCACCTCGGCAAGCAACTCGGCGCTGCGGATTTTGATATCGCCGCCCCGGAGGGCGCCAATGAGGTGAAAGCCCGCGTCATCGGCGTGATCGAGAACCAGGCGCCAACACGAGCGCTCGAAGCGACACTCAAGGTGAAGGACGGCCTGGTCGATATGGACCGGGTCAACGATGTCTGCCAGATCGCGCTGGTCGAGCGGCACCGTGCCACGGGCGGCGTGGTCAACGGTCTGGTATCGGGTTTCGGCTACAATATCGATTGCGCCATGGCATCGACCGTTGCCCATGACAGCCATCACATGATTGTCGTCGGCACCAACAAGCAGGACATGGCGCTGGCCGCCAACCGGCTTGGCGAAGTCGGCGGCGGCATCACCCTGTTCTCCGGCGGCAAGGAACTGGCGATGGTCGAACTGCCGATCGCCGGCCTCATGTCGGACGAGCGCTCTGAGAACGTCGCGGCCAAGGCGGAGCGGATGGTCCAGGCCATGCGCGATTGCGGCTGCACGCTGAACAATGCCTATATGCAGCATTCGCTGCTTGCGCTCGTCGTCATTCCCGAGATTCGGATTTCCGACATCGGCATCATCGACGTCACCAAGTTCGAAAAAGTCGATCTGTTTACCTGAGACATCATCTGTCCGGATTGGTCTGAACCAGCATGACCTTTGCCGAATTTTCAGAACTCCAGAGCGCGCAGCAAGACATTGTCCGTTC
>JAJFHT010000060.1 GCA_021775495.1 Hyphomicrobiales bacterium
AAAATGCTGAAAGAGGGCAATGATCATTTCGAGATCACCAAGACACCGCCCAAAATCGACGTTTGCGACCGCAGGTATGTGTTTAACAGCCTGCCGGTGGAAGGCGAGAAATTCCGTTCGACCGAAATCTGCCCGCCAACAGCTCAACCGGAAAAACTGACGCTCGCCTACCAGGCCAAACAGCGCCAGTTCGATACCGCATTTGCCAAGGCGATCTCGGAGTTGGAGAGCACCGCGACACCAAAGGCCGAGACCGAGGAAGCGCCGCCGGCCAGCGAGACGCTGGCGCGGCCGCAAACCCCTATTATCACGGGAACGACACCGGATGCAGCGTCACAGCCCGAGGCAACGGCATTGGTTCAGCAGGACATGCCGCCGGCTCAAAAGAAGCGCTGGTGGAAAGTTTTCGGCAAGAACTGATCGTAGATGCCTTCAGACGCGCCCGACACGATTACAATCTATGATCTGAAAGGGCTGAACTGCCCCCTTCCGGTGTTGAAGGCACGAAGGCGCCTGGCCGACCTGCCTGCCGGCACCCGATTATGGCTTGAGACTACAGACCCGCTGGCAGTGATCGACATTCCGGCATTTTGCCAGGAAAACGGTCATCAGTTGATACGAAGTGAGACTGTTACAGGCGGACACAGATTTCTTGTTGAACGCGGGATGCCGGCGATCAGAAAGTAAGCCCGGGCACCGCTAGCGGATTGTCTTCAAGTGCCGCCCGGTCCGGGGTATCGACCGACGGTTTTCCGACAAACGCATCGAACAGCCGGCGCACATAGTCCTCATCCATATCCATGGTGATCAGAACCAGGCGGGACCGGCGGTCCGGACCTGGCCAGCCAGGCAACCGGCCGGCCGGATGAAACACGCTTTGCACCGCATGAATGACCATCGGACGATCCGGATCTTCGGCAAGTTGGACAATGCCCTTCATCCGCAGTAGACGCTCTCCCTGTCCGGATTGCAGAAGATCGAAGAACGTCTCCAGCGTAGTCAGCGCAATCGGCCTGTCATGAACAAGACTGAACGATCGGATGCGGTCGTCATGATGTGATTCACCCGCATGGTGATGATGTTTGTCCGGACTTTCGGGAGCCTTCAGCTTCAGCCAGCGATCGACATCGGCGCTATGTGTTTCCGGATTGTATAGTCCGGTCTCGAACAGCCATTCAGGACTGAATTGCGGATCCTGCGCATCGACAATATCGGCGCCTGGATTCAGCGCCTCCAGGCGAGGCCGGAGCGATCCGCCGATCTCGCCGGCCTGCACAAGGTCCAGCTTGGTCAACACGACACGGTCTGCCACCGCCACCTGCTTGACGGCTTCCTCGTGCCGGTCAAGGGTGCTGCAACCGTTGACCGCGTCAACCGTTGTGATCACCCCATCCAGGCGTACCGCCTGCAACAGCAACGGATGCGCCATGATCGCGTGAAGGATAGGTGCCGGATCGGCAAGACCGGTCGTCTCGACTATGATTCGCCGGAAGGCACTTGTTTTTCCACTGCGCCGCCGTTCGATCAGATCGACAAGCGTATCGATCAGTTCGCCGCGGATCGTGCAGCAGATGCAGCCATCGGAGAGTTCGACAATTCCGTCCTCGGCCTGTTCGACCAGCAGGTGATCGATCGCAACTTCGCCAAACTCGTTGATGATAACGGCGGTGTCCTGCAGATTCGGATGCTTCAGCAACCGATTGAGCAGCGTTGTCTTGCCCGATCCGAGGAATCCCGTCAGAATCGATACCGGGATCAGCTGCACGATACGCGGCCTTTCATCTATGGTTTCGCGCTGCCGTCGGATTCGGCAGGTTTTTCCGACAGTTTTTCCATCTTCGCCGGAACAGGGCTCACCGGCTTGGCGGCGGGTACCTTGATATCGAACTCGGTCTGCTGTGCGTCTGCATCCCCTGTGGACCGTACCGCTTCGGTATGCGCTTCGACGGCCGGAGCAATATCCGGACGCGGCGTCGGGACCGGAACATCGGCATAAAAGACCGCTTTACCAGCGGGACCGGTCGCACCGCCAAGTCCGACCCGGACTGTTTTCGGCGCCCGGTTCATCGGCCGGATATGTGAGGACCGGATGACCATTTTGCCCTTCTTGTCGCGCGCCTTGCGACGCGCCTTGCGCGCCTCTGCGGTGCAAATCTTCGACCGGATATCCATGACTTTGTTGCGGCCGCTGCCATAGGGCTTCAGATTTTTGAGCGTGGGGGACGAAAAACCGGTTCTCTTGAAACCATTGACCAGAAGTTTGGCCGCCTTTTCGGCCCGTATCTCTGGAGACGTCGCGCCAAGCACCACTGCCACAAGGGTTCGGTTCTTGCGGGTCGCAGAAGCAATGAGATTGAATCCGGAGGCACAGATAAAACCGGTTTTCATTCCATCGGCGCCGGAAAAGCGGCCGAGCAGCAGGTTGTATGAACGAAGAGTTCTTTTGCCGGCCTTTATGGCCTCGGTGGCAAAATAACTTCTGTACTGCGGGAACTCGCGGCGGATTGCGGCTGTCAGAACCGCCAGATCGCGGGCGGTTGAGTACATTCTCTTGTCGGGCAGGCCGTTTGGATTTGCGAATCTGGTACCGGTCATGCCGAGTCTTCGGGCTTCCGAATTCATCAATGCGACGAATTGCTCTTCGGTGCCGGAAATGGTTTCGCCCACCGCTACGGACACATCATTGGCCGATTTGACCATCATCATCTTGATGGCATTATCCAGGGTCATGGCCGAGCCAATTTTGTAACCCATCTTGCTTGGTGGTTCGGACGCGGCATTGCGTGACATGCGAACCGGGGATTTCATCGTCAGTTCACCGGACTTGACGGCACGAAACGCCAGATAGCCGGTCATCAGTTTGGTCAGGGATGCCGGATACCAGCGTTGAAACGCATCCTGATGTGACAGCACCTTGCCGCTCTTGACATCAATGACCACCGACGGGCCCGCCAGGACCGGTGCCGTCGGCACTGTCAAGATGATCAGAACGGCAAGCAAGACCCGCCAATTCATCAAACTGTTCCGCATAAAAAACCCCGAAAATCATCCGCCGATGCAATGACTGACATCTGCGATCCTGCCCACTGGCCGACATCGGACCGGTTCTTGTTTCAAGAACCGGTCACACCAGATATAGTCCTATCCCATCTAGTGCGGTTAAGGCAAAGTGCCAGCCGCCCCTTCCTGCGGAAAACTCACTACTTCATCCGCATCCCGATCAACAAAGCGAGAGTTCCAACCATGCCAGTCCTTAACCGCGCCGCCGAATTGCAAGAAGAAATCACTGAATGGCGCCGACACATCCACCAAAATCCCGAGCTGTTGTTCGACGTTCATCAGACCGCGGCATTTGTGGAAAGCAAGCTCAAGGAATTTGGCTGCGATGAGGTCGTCACCGGACTTGGACGCACCGGCGTTGTCGGAATCATCAGGGGAAACGGTGGCGATGGAACAACCATCGGGCTTCGAGCCGATATGGATGCATTACCGATCACCGAAACAAGCGGTGTCCCGCACGCGTCGGTGACGGCCGGAAAAATGCATGCATGCGGCCATGACGGCCACACTGCCATGTTGCTTGGTGCGGCCAAATATCTTGCCGAGACTCGCAATTTCAGCGGCAGCGTGGCGGTGATCTTCCAGCCTGCCGAGGAAGGCGGCGGCGGCGGCAACGAGATGGTCAAAGACGGCATGATGGAGCGTTTCGGCATCGAAAAAGTCTTCGGCATGCACAACATGCCAGGCTTGCCGGTCGGTGCCTTTGCCACCCGCTCAGGCGCCATCATGGCAGGTACAGCGGAGTTCACCATCACCATCACTGGCAAGGGCGGCCATGCCGCCATGCCCAACACGACAATCGATCCGATCGTCATCACCAGTCACATCGTCACCGGATTGCAGACGATCGCGTCACGCAATCTCGATCCGGTCCAGTCGCTGGTGATTTCGGTGACCAAATTTCACGCCGGCGACGCCTACAATGTCATTCCCGAAACGGCGGAAATCGCCGGCACCGTGCGGACATTGAAGGCGGAGGTCGCCGAGCAGGCCGAACAGCGTATCCGCGAACTGGTCGAGGGTATTGCCGTGGCCCATGGGGCCACGGCCGCCATCAAATATGATGTCAATTACCCGGTAACCTACAACCACGCCGAAGAGACCGAATTCGCAACCGGTATCGCACGCGACATTGCCGGCGACGCACAGGTGGAGGGATCGGTCAATCCGGTCATGGGCGGCGAGGATTTTTCCTACATGCTGGAAGCCCGTCCGGGTTCATTCATCTTCATCGGCAATGGCGATACCGCAAACCTGCATCACCCGAAATATGACTTCAACGACGAGATCATCCCGCACGGCGTCAGTTACTGGGTCAAACTGGCCGAGACTGCGCTGGTGCGCTGAAAAAAAACCTGCCGCAGGTCGCCCCGGCGGCAGGTCTCTGATATTTCGGTCGTCAGGCTTCACATTTAAGCCTGCCTAAATCTCAGAATTCCTCCCAATCGTCATTCGCAACCGCGGCAGCCGGTGCAGCCCCGCTAGCAGCCCCACCAAATGCCGACTTGACGGCACTGACCATTTTGCGCGCCGGCGAGGGAATTGTCGCGGTATCCCTGTCGACCGGCCTTGGCGCCGGCCGGTCGTTGCCGGCGAGCTTGAACTCGCCGACCATCATCGACAGGCCGTCAACATCTTCCGCCAGGCGGTGCGTGACGGCCGTTGTTTCCTCGACCATTGCGGCATTCTTCTGGGTCACCTGGTCCATTTGATTGACCGCCGTGGTTACCTCCTGAATACCGATCAGCTGTTCCCTGGCGGCAGTTGATATGGATCCGATCTTTTCGTCCACATCGGTCACCTGTGTGGATATTTGATCCAGTGCCTTACCGGTTTCCCTGACCAACGCCACTCCGTTGCTCACCTCCGTGCTGGACTTGCTGATCAGTTCCTTGATTTCTTTGGCCGCCACTGCAGCGCGCTGGGCAAGTTCCCGGACTTCCTGTGCCACGACAGCAAAGCCCTTGCCGGCCTCACCGGCCCGCGCCGCTTCAACGCCGGCATTCAAGGCAAGAAGATTTGTCTGGAACGCAATGTCGTCGATCACATTGGTTTTCGCGGCTATTTCATCAGAAGCTGCCTCGATGCCCTCCATGGCCTTGACCGCATTGGCAACAACGGAACTGGATTTTTCGGATTCCGACCTCGCCAGTTGTGCCATGTCAGCGGCTTCGGTGGCCGCGTCAGATGTTTCCTTCACGGTCGCACTGATCTGTTCAAGCGCGGCGGAGGTTTCTTCGAGCGACGCGGCTTGTTGTTCGGTGCGGCCTGAAAGATCGTCGGCCGCGACGCGCATTTCCTTTGAATTGGAATCGATCGACCCGGTGTTCTCTCTGATCTTCAGCATCGTCGACTGCAGCCGTTGCACGGAGGCATTGAAATCAACACGCAACCGATCGAGACTGTCCATGAACTGCTCTTTCAGCTCGATCGTCAGATCGCCTTCCGAAAGCCGGGTCAGGCCGTTGGCAAGAGCATCGACTGCCGCCTGCATTTGCCGCGCTTCCTCAGCTTTCGCCGCATCCCGTTCGGCCCGCTCACGTTCCGACATGGAGCGGTTGGCTTCGTTTTCCTGCTCAAGCTTTTCCTTTTCGATCGCTGCTTCCTGGAACACCGCGACGGACGCGACCATGGCGCCGATTTCATCGTTGCGATCTGTGTCATTCAACTCGAGATTGGTGTCACCCTTGGCCAGTTTGGCCATGCTGTCGACGATCCCGGAAATCGGCCGGGTGATCGTTCGCGAAAACCAGATCGACGCCGCCAGCGCCGCCAGAAGCAGGGCAAGGGCGATGGACAGAACCGTATTGCGCATGGATGTGACACCGGCGAGCGCTTCTCCGCGGTCAATGAGAGCGGCAATGACCCAGTCGGAGCCGCGAAAATTCACGCGGACCATGGCGGTTGAACTCGTCAGGTCACGATATCCGGTCATATCACCGGTGAGGATCGTTTCGCCGGTTGCGGCCTTCACCATATCAGAGGACATTTTGACCTTGAGGGTGTCATCACCGTCGATCTTCTGCGAGTCCGAGATCAAATACCCGTCCTTACGCAACAAAACGGTTTCTCCGGATGCACCGAGGCCAGTCGTATTGCCCATGATCTTGGCAATTGTATCGCTCGGCATCTGCAGCACAAGTGCGCCGATGGCCTGGCCGTTCCGGACAACCGCTTTGCCGATAAAGGCCGCCGGAGCATCCGCTGAAGGGCCATATGGACGGTAGTCTTTCAGGACAATCTTGTTTGCATCCTTGGCCGATGTGATGTCACGAAAAATCACGCCAAGATCGCTGTCGCGCCATTCACCATTTTTCAGGTTTGTCGCATAGTCGAGTTCCTTGAAAACGCTGTAGATAATATTCCCATCCGTATCAATCAGGAACAGGTCATAATACCCCTCCTCCAGAATCTTGTTCCTGAAGTTGGTATGATATTTGGAGTGCACATCGTCGTAATGATCGACGGATGCGGTATCCAGCAGGTGCTTTTTTCCGTTCGGATGCGGATTGTTCTTGATGTATCTGGATTGCAATTCGTCGAGCTGATTTCCGCCCAGCAAACGCCAGCTTGAGGAAAACTCATCCACCGCCCGCAATGTGTTGGTATCGGCCGAAATCAGTTTGAGGTCGGTTTCGATATTGCCAAGATAGGACTCAATCTGGTTTCTGCGACCGTCGGCGACGGCCTCAAGTTTTTCGTACGACTGTTGTTCGATAGCGCTCGAACCAATCATGAGCGCAGCAATGCTGGCACCCCCGATCGAAAGAACGGTCAAAATTGCTGCGGCAAGCGGAAGTTTACGTGAAATGAGCATGTGAAATCGCCCCCAAGGAAACCGATACAAAACATGCCTGAAAAGGCAACAATTGAGCGCATCATGCGACATCGGCTCAACAACCGAAGCAATTGCCTGCCGAAGAAATAGGCAAATTCAGAAAACAAATTGTTAAAGTCCCATTTTTTATACGCAGCACACTCCCATTAAACGGAATTACACAAAACTCGAAAAAACTTAATTTTTTCAATATATTACAAGGTATCATCGACACTCAGTCAGGTCCCTCAACACAAATTTTGGACATCAAACATTACCGTTACGCAACATTTTGTATCCATAAAGGATTTTCACAACATGCATTGGTTGAATTCAGCGGCAATCGGCCAGCGGATTTCAATTCCAGGGAGCAAACGGCGAAATCTCCCGCAATACACCCTGTCGGCAGTCGTGAAACCATTCTTGGTCATTGAAATTTTGCCGGGCTTTGTTATCAGAAGCAGCAGGTCCCGTAGCTCAGCAGGATAGAGCACCAGATTCCTAATCTGGGGGTCACAGGTTCGAATCCTGTCGGGATCGCCATTCCTCAAAGGGTCCGTTCTGGACACATAGGTGGCTATGTTTCGAGCTCGGCTCGACATCCGGCGGCAACTGAAACTACTTACTTCAACGGAACACAGGTTCACCATCGTTTTGCGGCTGCCGTTCAGCATTCATAAACCCTTTTCCTCCACCATTTATAAAGGGATTGTGGGCAGGCGATCCTGGTCAGGCGGATCGACTGGGCGCCGGGAACTGAGGATAATTACCTGCCAAATCCATCAAGACTCCTGTTCAGCCGGATTTGCGAATTTTCGGCGTGACGGAACCGTCCTTCCGGAGAAGCCGCATGTATTCCAACTTCCTGATGCCGCTTTCTCGTCTGCCACGGCTGCTTCTGCTGGCAGCATCGCTGTTCGCCGTCTGCACAGGACCGTCCGGCGCAATGGAACAGTTGCAAAATCCGCCCAGCGCCACCGGACCGGCATTCATCATCGTCAACGGCTCCCGGGAGATGCAGATTGATCTGGCGCGGCTCAGCACGCTGCCGCAATACCGGCTGGT
This sequence comes from Hyphomicrobiales bacterium, assembly GCA_021775495.1. Lineage (GTDB taxonomy): Bacteria > Pseudomonadota > Alphaproteobacteria > Rhizobiales > Rhizobiaceae > JAJFHT01. The sequence goes on from JAJFHT010000060.1 coordinate 7,943, forward strand.
CACCAACAGCCCTTGGGAAAAGGGACAACAGGAATTCGAGGGCGTGCTTTTTCGCGATGTCTTGGCCCTCATGCAACTGGAAGACGCCGATGCCGTTCTGGTCCGGGCGATCGACAACTACGCCCAGCGCATTCCACGGCAGGACTGGGTCGATTTTCCCGCCCTGCTGGCACTGCGCAGCAGCGGTGCTTTTCTGACTCGCAGGGACCAGGGACCGGCCCGATTGGTCTATCCGGTGCTGGACTACCCCGAGTTGGACAACCCGGTCCACAGGAACCGATGGGTCTGGCTCATCAAGTCGATCGAGCGGGCCAAGTAGCGTTCAATGGAAGATGCGCGGACACAAAAATCGGAAGCTCCCCCTCGCTTCGCCTGGGTAAACCGAAACAATGCCGCAATCCTGTTCGCGGTGCTGCTTTCGTTTGGCATTATCATAAAAATCTACGTCAGCATCCACACGGTGGAACAGAAACTGCCACAATACGGTTTTCTGTCGATCCGTGAATTGCATGCGCAACTGGGTGATCTGCGGCGATTGAAGGACATGGTTCTTCTCAGCAAGACCGCGCCCGCCAGCATCGAGGGCCGGTCGATGCTGTCCGAAGCAGCGGATCTGGCCCATATCCGTTTTACGCGGGTCGACCGCAGCAGAATAACAGCAGAACTTCCAGGTTATTCTCAACTGCATCAGGAGATCGTTGGACTGATCGGCCAGATCGACGCACTTCTCGGCGAAAATCTGCCCTTCGACAGGCAGAAACTCGAAGCGGTTGAGAGTGAGATTAAAATAACTGAAGCAGCGCTAAACGAGCTCTATTTCCGATCCGGCGAGACAAACAATGCCGGATTGTTCGAGGCGCAGCAGAGTCTGGCACGTCTCAATATCGAAATACTTGCAATCCTGGTGATCCTGTCGTCGCTGCTCATCGGTGTTGCCGTGCTGTTCGTCCAACGGCAACGCGTGACAAGGCAACTGCGCCATCTGGCATGGCACGACACGGTCACCGGCCTGAAAAATCGCGCCTGGCTGATGGACAACGGGCAGAAGATGGTCGCCCGTGCCAGAGCGGAACAGGAACTGTTGGGGCTTTTCATCGTCGATCTCGATCACTTCAAGAAAGTGAATGACACGTTCGGACACTATGTCGGCGATGCGCTCTTGTGCGAGGTCGCAACCGTCATGACCGCGCATGTCAATGATGCGACCGCCGCTGCCATCCGCCTTGGCGGCGATGAATTCGCTTTTCTCAAACAGGCGGCCACGCAAGCTGAACTGGCGCAATTCAGCGGCACCTTGTGCCAAAGCATTTCTGGTTTCCGAACTGTCGAAGGGCATCAGATCAGGCTCGGTGCCAGTGTCGGCTGTTCCATCTGTCCGGATCACAGCTGGAAGATCAGCGAGTTGCTGAAGCATGCCGATATGGCACTCTATTCCGCAAAAGCCGGCGGCCGTCAGGCAGCTTCTGTCTATTCGCCGCAAATGAAGGTCCATCGCGATACACAGTTGCAGACCGAAGAGGATTTGAGACAGGCCATTTGCAATGATGACTTTTTTCTCGTCTGGCAACCGCAACTTGCCGTTGCAACCGGCCAACTGACTGGCGCGGAAGCGCTGCTGCGGTGGAACAATCAGCGCACGGGCGAACTGGTTCAACCGATGGAATTCATCCCCATAGCCGAAACTTCGGAACTGATTCTGGAAATCGACAAACTCGTTCTTCGCAAAGCCTGCGATCAGGCTTCGCAATGGATGGCGCATCTCCCCGACAGCTTTACCATCAGCGTGAACATTTCAGGCAGGCATCTGCAGGACCGCAACCTTCCGGATTTTGTCGAGGATCTGCTTGAGACAACCGGGGTGCCGGCCGGGCTGCTGGAACTGGAACTGACCGAAGGCATATTCATTGAGGACAGAGAATCAGCACATGAGGTTCTGTCCAGAATTCGCCGCCTCGGCGTACGTATCGCGCTCGATGATTTCGGCACCGGTTATTCGAGCCTTGGCAGCATTGCCGATCTTGAAATCGACCGGGTCAAAATCGACCAGACCTTCATCGCCAACGTCTGCGATTCATCACGAAAACGCGGGGTGGTCCACTCAATTCTGGCAATGTGCGACGCACTTGGCATGGAGACCGTTGCCGAAGGAATCGAGACCGCAAGTCAGTTCGACTTTCTAATTGAAAACGGCTGCACCTACGCACAAGGGTTCTTTCTGGCCGAACCGCTCTCCGAAGCGGTGTTTTCCCGCTATTTCAGCGCCCAGCGAACCAGCTCGGGCACAATCGGCAAAGAGCAAACAGGCTGACGATAACCGCTGATCAACGGTTGATTCAAATGGTCAACTTTCCTGCATCGAATATCCGGCGCCGCGGATCGTCCGGATGACGTCAGCCCGGCGGCCGATATTGATCGCCTTTCGCAACCGGCCGACATGAACGTCAACAGTGCGTTCGTCGATGTAAATCGTCTCGCCCCAGACATTGTCGAGCAACTGGCTGCGCGAAAACACCCGCCCAGGATTCTGCATCAGGAACTCAAGCAGCCGAAACTCCGTCGGCCCGAGATGGATTTCTTCCTTGCGCCGATAGACCCGGTGCGTTTCCCGGTCCAGAACGATATCGCCGACTGACAGCACGCTGGACAGGATTTCCGGTTTGGCGCGCCGCAGCAGCGCTCGAACCCGCGCAATCAGCTCCGGTGTCGAGAACGGTTTGACCAGATAATCGTCTGCACCGGTGGAAAGCCCGCGCACCCGGTCGCTTTCCTCTCCCCTTGCCGTCAGCATGATGATCGGCAGCCTCTCGGTTTCAGGCCGCGCCCGCAACCGCCGGCACAGTTCAATGCCCGAAATCGCCGGGACCATCCAGTCAAGCACAAGCAGGTCAGGGACACTCTCCTGCAGACGGATTTCAGCTTCATCGCCACGCGTCACAACCTCAACCTGATAACCTTCAGCCTCCAGGTTGTAACGCAACAGGACGCAGAGCGGCTCTTCGTCCTCTACCACCAAAACCTTCGGTGCGATCATCTGCTAAACCACCTCTCCGAGGCCGAGTGTTTCATCCGACTTCGGGCGGTGCAACGGCAATTGCACACCGGTGACGATATAATAGGCATTCTCGGCAATATTGGTGACATGATCACCGATCCGTTCGAGGTTTTTCGCGCAAAACAACAGATGCGTGCAGGCGGTGATGTTACGCGGGTCTTCCATCATATAGGTCAGCAGTTCACGGAACACAGCCGTGTACTGGATATCGATTTTCTCATCCGCCGCGCGCAGGGCATCGAGTTTTTCGGCCTCCCCGCCGACATAGAGACTTGCCACCTGTTCCACCTGCCGGTGGACCATCGTGGCCATTTCCTCGATCCCATGCGCAAGATTGTAATTGTGAGGCATGCCGGCATCACCGACTGCGCTGACACGTTTGGCAATATTCTTGGCCAGATCGCCAATTCGCTCCAGATCTGCGGCCATGCGGATGGCGCCGACAATCAAGCGCAAATCCTGGGCCATCGGCTGCCGTTTGGCAATCAGTGTAATGGCCCGCTCGTCCAATTCGCGCTGATGCGAATCCATCAGCGCATCGTCGGAAATGGTGTGTTGTGCCAGTGCCGTATCGGAATTGACAAGCGCGCGCGCAGAGGCGGCAACCATCGCACCGGCAAGCTCTCCCATCTCGGTGAGGAGACGCTCGAGATGCCCAAGTTCTTCATCAAAGGAACTGACTGTGTGTTCGCCCATCGGCGTTTATCCTCAACTGTTTGTTCCAGCGTCAGCCGAAGCGGCCGGTGATGTAATCCTGGGTCCGCTTGTCATCCGGATTGGTGAACATGGTCTCTGTGTCATTGACCTCGACCAGATAACCAAGGTGGAACATCGCGGTGCGCTGTGAGACGCGCGCGGCCTGCTGCATCGAGTGCGTGACGATGACAATCGTGTAGTTCAGCCGCAATTCGTCGATCAGTTCCTCCACCTTTGCAGTGGCAATCGGATCCAGCGCCGAGCACGGCTCATCCATGAGGATGACTTCAGGGCTGACGGCGATGGCGCGGGCGATACACAGCCTTTGCTGCTGGCCGCCGGACAGACCGGTTCCGGGTTCCATCAGCCGGTCCTTGACCTCTTCAAACAAGCCGGCTTTGCGAAGGCTTGTCTCCACGACGTCATCAAGTTCCGACTTGCTCTTGCTCAGACCATGGATGCGCGGGCCATAGGCAACGTTTTCGTAGATCGACTTCGGAAACGGATTGGGTTTTTGAAAAACCATTCCGACGCGGGCGCGCAATTCAACCACATCGATCGACGGGTCGTAAATGTCCTGACCGTCGAGACGGATATCGCCGGTGACACGGCAGATATCGATAGTATCGTTCATCCGGTTCAGACAACGTAAGAAGGTCGACTTGCCACAACCGGAAGGGCCGATCAGCGCCGTTACCATCTTTTCCGGGATGTCGAGACTGACACCAAAGAGGGCCTGTTTCGCGCCATAATGAACATCGACTTTTTCGCCGCGCATCTTGATAACTTGCGATTCCGGCTCCGACTGCTTCAGGGTGTATTCCACGGCCTGTTCACTCATGATGTTCATGCCCCATTACTCCATTACCAACGGCGTTCGAAACGCTTGCGCAGGAAAACCGCCAGTGCATTCATCATCACCAGGAATCCCAGCAGGATGAGGATCGCAGCGGCCGTTTTCTGTTGAAATCCCGGTTCCGGAAAGTCCGCCCACATAAAGACCTGGACCGGCAGGACCGTTGCCGCGTCGGTGAATCCACCCGGAATATCGACAATAAATGCCACCATGCCGATCATCAGCAACGGCGCCGTTTCGCCGAGCGCCTGTGCCATGCCGATAATGGTCCCGGTTAGGATTCCCGGCATTGCCAGAGGCAGCACGTGGTGGAACACCGTTTGAACCTTCGATGCTCCGATCCCCAGGGCCGCCTCGCGAATTGACGGCGGAACCGCCCGGATTGCCGCCCGGGAAGCGATGATGATTGTCGGCAGCGTCATCAGTGCCAGGACCATGCCACCGACCAGCGGTGCCGAGCGTGGCAGGGCGAACCAGTTGAGAAAAACCGCCAGGCCGAGCAAACCGAAAACGATCGACGGCACCGCTGCAAGATTGTTGATGTTTACTTCGATCAATCTGGTCCAGCGGTTCTTCGGCGCAAACTCTTCCAGGTAGATCGCTGCCGAAACGCCAACCGGAAATGACAGAACCAATGTGACCAGCATGGTCAGCGTCGATCCGACCACCGCCCCCCAAATTCCGGCAAGCTCCGGTTCACGGCTGGCTCCGCCGGAAAAGAAGATCGTATTCCAGTGGTTCTGAATCAGTCCATCGTCTTTCAGGCGATCGATCCAGACGATCTCGCGGTCGCTGATCTTCCGCTCGGCTTCCGGCGCCTCTATGACACGGACCTGCATACCGCCTGACGCAACGGCTGATTGCAGTGGCCGATAGATATCAACGCTGGCGACCTCTGCCGATATCTCCTGCAGCTTGGCGACTCCGCCATTGATCTCCAGCAGGTAGGAAGGTTCACCCGATGTCAGGCGGATCGACCCGTCTTCGGATGTCTGCCCGTGGCCCGATGACCGCACCAACTGGTAAAGTGCCGGACCGTCAAGCGTCAGACTAGCGGAACCATTTGTTGCCGACGGGGTCGCGGTGCTGTCCAACTGGGCATATTGACTGCGCTCGGCCAATAATCCCTTCAGATAGAGGTCGACGAAATCATCGACCGGAACACTGTACTCGAGCGTGCCGCCCAATATCGACGCATCAGACGCAACGGCGCGCCTCAAAAGATTTCCCGAACCGGTCGACACAAGACCCCGCACCGCCCGCCGCTCCTGGCGTGACGTCACATGAGGAAACATTGCCAGCAGCGCGGTGCGCACGATCTTGTCATAATCGGCACGTTTCGCATCGGCCGGATCGATGTTCCCAGGCGAAAGATCGACCGACAACTGCAGAAAGTTTGCCCGGAAAGCCGGAATTGCCTGGCCGACGATCGTTGACAGCAAGCCAACCAGGAACAGCGCAGCAACGGCGACCGCCGCCGCGCCCATTATCTTGAAACGGAACTCGGCCGCATAACGCCGGCGCAGCCGTGTTCTTGCATCCCCATCAGTATGGCGGTCGGTGATCTGATCGGCGGATTCAAACGAAGGATTCGCGTCAGTCATATTGTTCCCGGTATTTCTGAACGACGCGCAGGGCGGCGACATTCATGGCAAGGGTGACACAGAACAGCACCAGGCCAAGGGCAAAGGCGGCCAGAGTCTTGGCGCTGTCAAATTCCTGATCCCCGACAAGAAGTGTGACGATTTGCACCGTCACGGTGGTCACGGCTTCCAGCGGATTGATGGTCAGATTTGCCGCAAGACCGGCCGCCATGACGACAATCATGGTTTCGCCGATGGCCCGGCTGATCGCCAGCATCAGGGCGGAGACTATGCCCGGGAGTGCTGCCGGCAGGATCACCCTGCGAATGGTTTCGGATTTGGTGGCGCCAAGAGCATAGGATCCGTCTCGCAAGGACTGCGGCACTGAATTGATCACGTCATCCGACAGCGACGACACAAAGGGGATGATCATGATGCCCATGACAATGCCCGCGGCCAGCGCCGACTCGGACGCGACATCAAGACCGAACCCGTCACCAAGTCTGCGGAAAAAAGGCGCAACCGTCAGAGCCGCAAAGAATCCGTACACCACGGTCGGCACACCGGCGAGAATCTCCAGCATCGGCTTGGCGACTGCGCGCACGCGGGACGATGCATAGTCGGAAAGATAAATGGCCGACATCAGACCGATCGGCGCGGCCACCAGCATTGCAAGAACCGTTATCAGAAATGTGCCGGCAAACAGCGGCACTGCACCGAATGCCAAGGCGTTGACGCTTGACGCTTCCGCGCCGGCGCCCTCAAAGGCGCTTTGCGGGCTCCAATGGATGCCGAACAAGAACGAAAAGACCGGGACTTTCTGGAAAAACCGGATGGATTCGAACACCAGGGACAGAACGATACCGAGTGTCGTCAGGATGGCGATCAGCGAACACAGGATCAAAAACCATTTGACCGCGCGTTCGACGATATGGCGTGCCCGAAAAGGTGCGGTGATCCTGCGATATCCGAAAACAAAACCAGTAATGGCAATCAGCACCGCTAAAATGGCAACCGCGATGGTACCGGTCGAGTGGACCGCCTGGTAGGCTTTTGCGGCGGCTTCCTTCGTCGCGTCGGAGAACGCGACGATCCCGCCGAATGCAATTGCGCGCGCGTCGCGCACAAACGCCTCGACCTGTGGAATGCTCAGTTCCGAGAGCTCAGCTGCAAACTGCGATTTGATCAACGCTGTCTCAATTGACGGTCCAAAACCGCCCCACGCCAGCAGTGCGAGCAAAGCCGGGCCTGCGCTGACAAGCGCCAGGAACAGACCATGCTGCCCCGGGCGCGAGTGAAGTTGCGAAACGGCGCCATCAACAATCGACATTGCACGGTGTTGCCCGACAAAGAACGCGGCAATGGCAAGCGCAATAATGGCAAGGACCAGGTACAGCATGGCGATCCGTTTCGCACTCAGATGGTTTTTGAGCTTCAGGCAAACGGCCCGGTTGAAACAGCCGGGTCGAAGACCTTGTTACATGCTCACCGGCTTCAATGACCGGGCATCTTTTGCCTGGCTTTCACGCTCGGCGTCCGGCAGCGGGATCAGGCCCTTGTCGGCAAGATACCCATCCGGTCCCCAGGCATTGTCGGAGGTGTATTCGATGATGAATTCCTCCATTCCGGGAATCACGCCGACATGCTCTTTCTTGGCGTAGATGAACAGCGACCGCGACACACCGTAATCGCCAGCAGCGATTTTCTCGAAAGTCGGGAACTCACCGTCAATCCGCGCGCCCTGCAGCTTGTCTGCATTCTGATCAAGGAACGAAAAGCCAAAAATACCGAAGGCGTTCGGATTGGCTTCCAGCTTCTGCACGATCAGATTGTCGTTTTCACCTGCTTCGATAAAAGCACCGTCCTCACGCATGGCGTGGGCAACTTTCTTGAAGGCCTTTTTGTCCGCCTTGCGCATCGCGGCAAGGCTTTCGAACTTTTTCGCGCCGCCTTCCATGGCAAGCTCGACAAATGCATCACGCGTGCCGGAGGTTGGCGGCGGGCCGAGCACTTCGATCTTGGCGTTCGGAAGCAAGGCATCGATGTCGGACCACATCTTGTTCGGATTGGCGATCAGTTTTCCGTCCGCGCCGGGAACCTCCTTGGCAAGCGCCAGGAAGATCTGTGCCTTGGTCAATTCAAGCGGTTTACCGGATTTGGAGTTGGCAAGAACGATGCCGTCGAACCCGACCTTGATCTGGATCGGTGTCACGCCATTGTCCATGCAGGTTTTCAGTTCTTTCTCCTTGATGGCGCGCGATGCATTTGTGAAATCAGGCGTACCCTCGCCGACACCTTGGCAAAAAAGCTTCATGCCGCCGCCGGTTCCGGTTGATTCGACAACCGGGGTCTTATCGCCAGTCTGACCAAATTTCTCGGCAACTGCCGTGGTAAAGGGAAACACCGTCGAAGAACCGACAATCTTGATTTGGTCTCGCGCTACGGCAAAGCCCGACGATGCCGCAATCGCAACCGCCACTACCGTCATTGAGAGAATGGAATTCCTCATCTAACCTGCTCCTGTCTGGAAAATTCAATCCGACGCCTTCCAGCGTCCAACAGGGCATTAACGACCTATTGTAACAGTTGCATGACAGTTTTTTGACGCCTCGGGGACACCATGTGGATTGGGGTCAGGGCTCTTGTGTCAGGCAATGCCCCGACCACCGGAAGCGGCTTTTTTGCCGCAAGGGTTTCGCGTTGATAAGGATCGCTTCAATCCATACATTATGCGTTGGCAACGACGATGCCATATCGCCTGAAATTCTATAGAAAGACCTTTTCCGTGGCAGAAACCAAGATCGAGCAAGACAAAGCGCTGCCTTCACTGTGCCAATCATGTGAGGCACGTCACCGCGGCGTGTGCGGTGCGATGACCACGCCGGAACTCGTCGAAATCAACAAGCTTTCGCACCGAAAAACCGTGGAGCACGGCGAAACCCTGATATTCGATGATGAAACCATCTACCACTATGCGAACATTGTGAAGGGTGTCGTCAAACTGTCAAAGATCATGGCCGACGGGCGGCAGCAAATCGTCGGACTGCAATTCGCGCCGGACTTCCTCGGGCGGCCATTTGCTAAGGAAAGCAAACTCTCCGCCGAAGCCGCATCCGAGACCGAGATTTGCGTCATCCCTAAAACCGCTTTTGAGAACATGCTGCGCAAATCTCCCGAACTCGAACACCGGCTGTTCGCGCAAACATTGGTGCAACTCGACGAGGCGCGCGAGTGGATGGTGACACTCGGCCGCAAGACAGCGGCGGAAAAAGTCGCAAGCTTCATGTATCTGATCGCTTCACACATCGATCCAGCTCAACCAGACAGCGAGTCGGTTCATTTCGACCTGCCTTTGACCAGGGCCGACATCGCCGATTTCCTCGGGCTGACGATCGAAACCGTCAGCCGGCAGATTACCAAGCTGCGCAAAAGCGGATTGCTCGAGGTTGTCAACAACCGCGCCATCACGGTGCCCAGCCTGAAGAAACTCAAACGCGCCTCCGGCTCCTGATCTTGACCCGCGTGACCGTGCAGGCGACCGGCGCCATCATGCGATGCGCTTCGAGCTGCTCGCCCAGTTTTTCCAAATCCGTCACCGACAATCGATCTCGTGCCTGCTGCAGCACGTGTTCGATTTCGAACACGGTGTGACGGCGAACCGTCTCGAAAAAACCACGCAACATATAGCCGGCGCGTTCCATGTCGACGTCCGAACCGCCTCGCCGCAAGGCTGTCAGCAATTCGATGATTTCCTCGGCGTAACCCTGATCGGCAAAATGCTCCTCAGACAGTCTTTGAAAGGTCTGGCGGTTCGTCGTTCCGTCACTGTCGGCCAGCAACGGATGCAGTACGTCTTCTTCGAACCGGTGAAGAAAGGCCATCGAACGCCGGATGTCGGTGGCTATCTCCTGGCACATCTGCATATCGATCTGGCCACCCAGCGAATCGGCGACTTCCTCCAGCCGGGAGCAGATCTGTAGTTGTTCCTGATAAAGGCGCGCCAGTGCCGTCAGCGGATTTTCTACCGCCGGACACGCCGACAAAGGTTCCGGTTCTTCTTTATTACGTTGCATAGCTTGCGTCCGCGGGTCACAATTCGAACAGGAATTGAATGGAACGCAGAACGGCAATTCATTCCTTGATCGAGATCAATGCTGCAATTGCGAAGCGATCTAATTTGCGCGCATTGCGGTCGGTAATTCCATACAGACCGTTCATCCTTTCGAGGGGCATCCGATGAAATATCTGACAGAAACCATATTGCTGGCAGTCGCGGCATTTATTGCGCTGCTGGGAGCTGCTTTTTCAAAGGACAGTCTGTTCCAGGCGCATGCCTGGATCCTGTTCTTCGTCCTGGCGGCAAGTGCCATTTTCCTGATGCGCAAGGTGAAGCCGGCGGCGGCCGATGACACCAGATCCGACGGGTATATGGATGAGGTCGTGCGCTACGGCACGATCGCCACCATGTTCTGGGGAATTGTCGGCTTTCTGGTCGGCGTCATCATCGCAGCACAACTGGCATTTCCCGAGCTCAACATCGAACCATGGTTCAATTTTGGCCGGATGCGCCCATTACACACCTCCGCGGTGATTTTCGCTTTTGGCGGCAACGCCCTGATCTGTACGAGTTTTTATATCGTGCAGCGGACGTCTCAGGCACGGCTGTTCGGCGGCAATCTCGGCTGGTTCGTTTTCTGGGGTTACCAGCTCTTCATCGTCCTGGCGGCAACCGGCTACCTGCTCGGCGTTACCCAGTCGAGGGAGTATGCCGAACCGGAATGGTATGTTGATATCTGGCTGACCGTTGTCTGGGTCGCCTACCTGATCGTCTTTGTCGGCACCATCGTGCGCCGCAAGGAGCCCCATATCTATGTCGCCAACTGGTTCTTTCTGTCGTTCATCGTCACGGTTGCCATGCTGCATCTGGTCAACAATTTGTCGTTGCCGGTGTCACTGCTCGGCGCCAAAAGCTATTCGGCCTTTGCCGGTGTACAGGACGCTCTGACCCAATGGTGGTATGGGCACAATGCGGTCGGGTTCTTCCTCACTGCCGGCTTCCTCGGCATGATGTATTATTTTGTGCCGAAACAGGCCAACAGACCGGTCTACTCGTACCGGCTGTCGATCGTGCATTTCTGGTCGCTGATCTTTCTCTACATCTGGGCCGGCCCGCATCACCTTCACTACACCGCTCTTCCCGATTGGGCGCAGACACTTGGCATGGTGTTCTCGGTCATGCTGTGGATGCCGTCCTGGGGTGGCATGATCAACGGCCTGATGACCCTGTCTGGGGCGTGGGACAAACTGCGCACCGATCCGATCATCCGGATGATGGTCATTTCGATCGCATTTTACGGCATGTCCACCTTCGAGGGCCCGATGATGTCGATCAAGGCGGTCAATTCGCTGTCCCACTATACGGACTGGACCATCGGTCACGTGCATTCCGGTGCGCTCGGCTGGAACGGGATGATCACCTTCGGAGCCCTCTACTTCCTGGTTCCAAGGCTGTGGAACAGAGAGCGGCTCTATTCGTTGCGCATGGTCAACTGGCACCTTTGGCTGGCGACACTCGGCATCGTGGTTTACGCCTCGGTCATGTGGGTCTCCGGTATCACCCAGGGGCTGATGTGGCGCGAATATGATGATCAGGGTTACCTGGTCTACTCCTTCGCCGAATCGGTTGCAGCACTTTATCCCTACTACGTGCTGAGGACCTTCGCCGGGCTGCTGTATCTCTCCGGAGCACTGCTGATGGCCTACAACATCTACAAAACGATCCGCGGCGATGTGCGCGAGGAGGCCCCGATGGGCGCTCCCGCGCAGGCCGTACCGGCGGAATAGGAGGCGATCATGGCAGCCCTAGACAGACACGGCCGCATTGAGCGCAACGTCACACTGCTCTTCGTATTGTCGCTGATCGTTGTCAGCATCGGCGGCATCGTTCAGATCACACCATTGTTCTATCTGGAGAACACCATCGAAAAGGTGGAGGGCATGCGGCCCTACACCCCGCTGGAGCTCACCGGACGCAACATATATGTCCGGGAGGGATGTTACGTCTGCCACAGTCAGATGATCCGGCCGTTCCGCGACGAGGTGGAGCGCTACGGTCATTATTCGCTGGCGGCCGAAAGCATGTACGATCACCCGTTCCAGTGGGGCTCGAAGCGCACCGGTCCGGACCTGGCCCGTGTCGGCGGACGTTATTCCGACGAATGGCACGTCCAGCATATGATCAACCCGCAGGAGGTTGTGCCTGAATCGATCATGCCGAGTTATGCATTTCTCGCATCGACACCGCTCAAAGCTGACGACATGGCCGCACATCTGAGAGCCAACCAGATCGTCGGTGTACCCTATACCGGCGAAATGATCGAAAACGCGGTAGCCGACCTGCGTGCCCAGGCCGACCCGGACAGTGACGACACGGACGGTCTGGAAGAGCGCTATTCATCGGTCAACATCCGCAACTTTGACGGCAACCCGGGTACGGTCACCGAAATGGACGCGCTGGTTGCCTATCTCCAGATGCTTGGAACACTTGTCGATTTCGACACATTCAAAGCCGAACAGAGCGGACGATAGGAGGGTTTCATGGATTATGACACCGTACGGCACGCAGCCGACAGTTGGGGACTGGTTTATCTACTGGTTCTGTTTGTCGGTGTGGTGTTTTTCACTTTCCGTCCCGGTTCCAAAAAAACGTCGGATGAAGCGGCTCAGATTCCGCTGAAAGAGGACTAATCGCATGACTGTCAAGGAAACAGACGAACTCAGCGGCACTGAGACCACCGGCCATGAATGGGACGGAATCAAGGAACTGAACTCGCCATTGCCGAGATGGTGGTTGTGGACCTTCTACGCCACGGTCGTTTTTGCCATCGGATATTCGCTGTATTATCCGGCCATACCGCTGATCAAAGGTGCAACAGCCGGAATTTCCGGATACTCAAGCCGGGCCGAAGTGGCCAAGGACATCGCTATGGCAGCCGAGGCACAATCGGGGATCATCGAAAGGACCCGAAACAGCACGATCGATCAGATTGCAACCGATGACGAACTGAGACGGTTTGCTGTCTCAGCCGGCAAATCCGCGTTCAAGGTCTATTGTGTGCAATGTCACGGATCCGGTGCGCAGGGCGCTCCCGGTTACCCGAATCTGAACGATGACGAGTGGATCTGGGGCGGTGACCTGGAAACAATCCACATCTCCATCAGTCACGGCATACGCAATGACCAGGACGATGATGCACGCCTTTCCGAAATGCCGGCATTCGGCGTCGACGAACTGCTGGAGCGCAGCGAAATTGCAGCGGCTGCCAATTATGTGCTGAAACTTTCCGGCCAGGAACACGACGCCGCGTTGCTGGGCGAGGGCGAAACGGTCTTTGCCGACAATTGCGCCGCCTGCCATGGCGAGGCAGGCAAGGGCGACCGCGAGCAGGGAGCACCGGACCTGACCGACGCGATCTGGCTCTACGGCAGCACACCGGAACTGATTCTGACTCAGATCAACCGGCCGAAACACGGCGTCATGCCCCCCTGGCTCGAGCGGCTTGGCGACGTAACGGTCAAACAGCTTGCAGTCTATGTCCACGGCCTCGGCGGTGGCGAAGACAGCGAGCCGGAATAAGAGCATGACCGCCATGACCGACCATGCAGCACCGGTCGAAACCATTGACGCGGAAGCCGTTAATTCCAAGGACAACCGCGAGCTCTATGCAGCCCGCAAGAAGGTTTTCCCCAAACGCGCCAGCGGCTGGTTTCGCGGACTCAAATGGTGGATCATGGCGGTCACGCTCGGCATCTACTATATTACGCCGTGGCTGCGTTGGGACCGCGGTGTCTATGCACCCGACCAGGCAGTGCTCATCGACCTTGCCAACCGTCGGTTCTATTTCTTCTTCATAGAAATCTGGCCGCAGGAATTCTACTACGTCGCCGGCTTGCTGGTTATGGCAGGTATAGGCCTGTTTCTGGTGACCTCGACAGTTGGCCGTGCCTGGTGCGGTTACACCTGCCCGCAGACCGTCTGGGTCGATCTGTTTGTTGTCGTGGAACGGTTCTTCGAAGGCGATCGCAATGCGCGGATCAAGCTCGATGCGGCTCCCTGGACCAGCAACAAGATCATCAAACGCACCATGGTCCACACCAGCTGGCTGCTCATCGCGATTGCAACCGGCGGCGCCTGGATCTTTTATTTTGCCGATGCCCCCACATTGTTCCTGGATCTGGTGACCGGCAATGCGGCGTCTATTGCCTATGCGACAGTGGCGGTACTGACTTTCACGACATATGTTTTCGGCGGCCTGATGCGCGAACAGGTCTGCACCTACATGTGCCCCTGGCCGCGGATTCAGGCCGCCATGCTGGACGAAGATTCGCTGACCGTCACCTATAATGACTGGCGCGGCGAAACGCGCAGCCGGCATGCCAAGAAGGCGGTTGCGGAAGGCAAGCTGGTTGGCGACTGCGTCGACTGCAATGCCTGCGTCGCGGTCTGCCCGATGGGCATCGACATTCGCGACGGGCAACAATTGGAGTGTATCACCTGCGCCCTGTGCATCGACGCGTGCGACACCGTGATGGACAAGATCGGCAAAGAGCGCGGATTGATCTCCTATGCCACATTGCGTGATTACAATGTCAATATGGCCATTGCGACCGCCGGATCAGAAACCGTGCAACCGGACCTGGTGCGGCCTGACAAGAGTGGACTGTCACCTTCACTGGCACAGACGACCTGGCGTTCCATCGTGCGACCGCGGACTATCGCCTACACCGCGATCTGGGGCAGCATCGGACTGGCTTTGCTGATCGCTCTCAGCCTGCGTGACCGGCTTGACATCAATGTTCTGCACGACCGCAATCCGGTCTTTGTTCTGCTGAGTGACGGATCCATCCGCAATGGCTTCGAAATCAAGATCCTGAACATGATTCCGCAACCGCGTACGTTCCGCATCGAACTTCAGGGGCTGCAATCTGCGACGATGAGTGTTGCCGGATCGAATGAGAATTTGGGGCAATCCTTCGACATCGAAGTGCCGTCGGATAAGCTGCTGGCCACGAAGGTCTTCGTACGCATGCCACGGGACCAGATCACGGCGACCAATCAATCGTTCCGTTTTACCGTCAGCGAGATCGGCGGGTTGGAACAGGCAAGTTATGACGCACGTTTTGAAGCGCCTGAAGAAGTGATCGGAAAATGAGTACACAACAACAGATTACCGGAAAGCATGTTGCCATTGCGTTTGTCGCGTTCTTTGCTGTCATTATTGCCGTCAACTTTACCATGGCGGGGCTGGCGACGAGCAGTTGGACCGGCCTGGTGGTCAAGAACAGCTATGTTGCCAGTCAGAATTTCAACCGGGAGCTTGAAAAGGCCCGTGTACAGTCGGCGCTCGGCTGGACAAGCCGGCTGGTCGTCGAGTCGGACCGTATTGTTGTCCACCTGATCGATCGTGACGGAAATCCGGTGATTTTGCCGCAGGCGGAGTTGGCGGTCGGTCGCCCGGCGTTCGAGCAGATGGACCGGGTATTGACGCTGACGCACCAGGGTTCCGGCCTCTACGCCGCAATTGGCAAGTTGGAGCCGGGATTGTGGGCGGCTCGCCTGGAAACCGCGATCGGAGATCAGCCGTACCGGCAGGATTTTCGCTTCACCGTTGAAGAACGTGACAACGGCTCATGAGTTGCTGTGATTTCGAATTTGGCGTGGCTGCATCGGGTGGACAACCCACAGACAGCTACTCGGCACTTGAAGAGCAGAAGCTGCGCCTTGCCGCCAGGGACATGGGCAGCGGCATGCTGCAATCAGATTTTCATGTGCCCGACATGCACTGCGCCGCCTGTATCGGAAAGATCGAGCGCGGCCTGACAGCGCTACCCTTTGTCGACACGGCGCGGGTCAATCTGTCCAACAAACGTGTTTCGGTGCTGTGGCACGGTGCGCGCGGCTCTGCCGCTGAACTGATGAACACCATTTCCCGGCTGGGATTTGATCCGTCGACCTTCGATCTCGAGGCTTCCGTCATATCCGAGGATCGAACGGGCCGGCAATTGCTTACGGCGCTCGGCGTTGCCGGATTCGCTGCGGCCAACATCATGCTGCTGTCGGTGTCGGTCTGGTCCGGCGCGGACGGCACCACCAGCGCTTTGTTCCACCTGATTTCCGGAATCATCGCCGCCCCGGCCATCGCCTATGCCGGCAGGCCGTTTTTCAGATCGGCCCTCAAAGCACTGCGCGCCGGCGCGCTCAACATGGACGTGCCGATTTCACTCGCTGTCTTGCTGGCGTTTGCGATGAGCCTCTATGAAGCACTGACCGGCGGCGACAACGCTTATTTCGACGCATCCGTCACCCTGCTTTTTTTCCTGCTGATCGGCCGCTATCTCGACCACCGCATGCGCGAGAAAGCGCATGGCGCTGTCACCCGCCTCAGCCGCCTCGGGGCCAAGGGCGCGTCGGTCCTACTGCCAGACGGGACGATGCATTATCATGCCGCGGCCGACCTCCAGCCCGGCATGCGACTGGCCGTGGCCGCCGGTGAACGCATTCCCGTCGACGGTCGGATCCTCTCCGAAAGCGGCACGCTGGACCGGTCGCTGGTCACCGGCGAAAGCCAGCCGGTGACGTTGACCAAGGGCGCTGCGGTAGAAGCCGGCACGGTCAATATGGCCGGCCAGATCATCGTCGAGGCGACCCGGACCGCCGATCAGTCTTTTCTGGCCGAAGTGGTTCAGATGATGCAGGCTGCCGAACACGGCAAGGCCCGCTATGTACGCATCGCCGATCGCCTGGCCCGACTCTATGCGCCGGCTGTTCATCTGGTTGCACTGGCGACATTCGCCGGCTGGATGGTTTTTGGCAATAGCTGGCAGGACGCGCTTTATGCCGCCATCGCTGTTCTGATCATCACATGCCCCTGTGCGCTCGGCCTGGCGGTGCCTATCGTGCATGTGGTCGGCTCCAACCGGCTGTTTGCCAATGGCGTGATGATCAAGGACGGCGCGGCTTTTGAGAAAATGACGGCCGTTGACACCGTCCTGTTCGACAAGACCGGGACATTGACACGCGGCGCACCAGCAGTCGTCGTGCCACCGCAGGCAAGCGCGGCGGAACGTTCCGCAGCCTGTGCGCTGGCGGCTGCGTCCGCCCATCCTTTTGCGAAAGCCGTATCGCAGCATCTGGGCGACAGCCAACGAAGTATCGAGCTTCGGGAGGTCAAGGAGACCGCCGGTTCGGGCGTGGAGGCTGTTCTCGCCGGAAACACTGCGCGGCTCGGACGCCGCGACTGGGTGCTGGAGATTGCCGGCGGCAGTGTCCCGCCACCGGCCGAGGGCAGCGAAGTGCTGTTCGCGCTGACCGGAGAACCCGCCATTCGATTTGGGATCAGCGATGCGCTAAGGCCAGATGCGGTGCAAACGGTTCAGGCGTTGAATGCGGGCGGTCTCGACATTGAAATACTGTCAGGGGACCTGGAAGCGCCCGTTCGCGCGATCGCGGCAGAACTCGGAGTTAAAAAATTCCGGTTCGGCATGAAACCGGCCGACAAGGTCAGCCATGTCGAGACGCTTCAGAACGCGGGTAGACAGTGTTTTGTGGTTGGCGATGGACTGAACGATGCGCCGGCTCTGACGGCCGGATATGTATCCATGGCGCCCTCTTCCGGCTCTGATGTCGGCCGGCTGGCCGCGGATTTTGTTTTCACCGGCGACAGTCTCGGTGCCGTACAATTGGCCCGCGCTACCGGCATGGCAACAGGGCGTCTGGTCCGGCAGAATTTTGCCATCGCCCTTGCCTATAATTGCATCGCTGTTCCGCTTGCCATGTTCGGATTTGTCACGCCACTGTTCGCGGCGCTTGCCATGTCGGCCTCATCGATTGCCGTTGTCGCCAACAGCATGCGCCTCAACCTGATGAAATTGCCCGGCAGCAAAGTCCCTGCAACCGGCGCGCGCGGGGAAGACCGACTTGATTCGGACGTCCGCACTGCCGACAAGCACTCTGCGCGACGTCCGTCACGGACGCTGGATGCGACGGCATGAGTCATCTTGTCTATCTGATTCCGATTGCCTTGTTTTTGGGCGCGCTCGGCCTGGCGGCGTTTATCTGGAGCCTCAACTCCGGACAATATGACGATCTGGACGGTGCCGCCGAGCGGATTCTGGAAGACGAAGAGCCGTGATTGCGCTTTATACCAACGGTCCTTGATAGTGACCCATCAGAGGAATCGCTATCAAGGACCGTTGGCATTATGCAACTGCGGACAGGAACCACACAAGGCAAATGGCAAAGTGAACCACAACAGGTGTAACCTGTGCGATCACTTTGCAATATCAAGTCTCTGGGCCGGAATTACTTGCCCTTCGGCTTGCGTCCCAGTCCCAGCTTCTTTGCCAGCTTCGACCGTGCGGCGGCATAATTCGGCGCAACCATCGGGTGGGAAGCGCTCAGGCCCCACCGCTCCCGGTACTGCTCCGGAGTCAATCCATGATGACTCATCAAGTGCCGCTTGAGTGACTTGAACTTCATGCCGTCTTCGAGGCAGATGATATAGTCGTCATGCACCGACTTTTTCGGATTGACGGCAGGTTTTGGCCTTTCGGCAACGGCTGTCTTTTCCGTGTCCTGTACATTGCCGAGCGCAGCATGCACATCGGCAATCACCGATGGCAAGTCAGCCGCCGGCACGGAGTTTTTGCTGACATAAGCTGCGACAACTTCAGCCGTCAGTTCTATCAGCGTCGTATCTCTAAGCTCGTTTTCCTCAGTATTTTCCATGTTCATTTGCCCCAGGTTTTAGTGTTTGGCCCGATCCATCGAAATTCGATAATCCGGTCCGCTAGAACTGTGCGCGGATCAATATTCTTCTGATTCTCTGGCACAGCGGGCGGACTGTATCTCACGTTTCCGGCGATCTAAAGTAGCAATCCGGATTTCTCTTCAAATATTGACAGCTGAGATACACATTCGGCTGATCGATTAAAACTGTGATCTGCTTGCCGGGAAGGTACTTTGCGCGAGCAAGACTGAGATATTCGGCAAAGCACGTCTTTTGTCCAGCGTTTCGATCGCGATGCGGGAAAACGTCCGAAGACCAAAGCGGGGCGCCACAGCTATTGGCGAATCGCCATGCAAGTCGTTGATTTTAAAGGAATTTGGTACTCCCAAGGGGAATCGAACCCCTGTTTCCGCCGTGAGAGGGCGGCGTCCTGACCGCTAGACGATGGGAGCGCAGCGAAGAAGCGGATATAGTCCCACCTCGGTTCAAATGCAATGCAAAACCTGCCTCGATCGGGCATTTGCTGTCGTTTATTCTTTCACGATGCTGAAGCGTCCGATCATCCGTCCAGCGGCAAAATCGTACAGATAAAGCCGCTGTGTCCCGTCCGGCAGTTGCACCTGCAGCGCAATGCGGTTGGCATCAAGGCTGTGTGATCGGATTTCCCCTCCCGCAGGCAGGGCAATATCGCCGGTCAACATGCCGCCCTCCGGCGGCATCAGCAGGTCCGCAGCCTGTCCGGAACCTGCCGGATCATCCGACGAAGTCTTGTAGACAATCGTGAACAGCACGGCCATAAGTCCGGCCATCATGATGCCGATCGACACCACCAGGAGCCGCACCATTTTGCGGCGCACCTTTTCCACCGCCGGATCGAGGGGTTTTTCCTCGATCTCATCTTCGGTCACAATCCTGTTCATGGCTGATCTGCTCCGGGCCGCGATATGAGCGCCCCTGATATCGAAGCCGGGCCGATAAGAAAAGAGTACACGGCCGAGCAGCAAGACGCCGGGCGTCGGCTCGACCAGTGGCTCGCAGCGAAATTGGCACCGGACCTGTCACGCAACCGGGTCAAGGTGCTGATTGAAAGCGGTCATGTTGAAATCAACGGCACTCCGGCCAGGGAACCAAAACGAAAAACCCTGCCTGGCGACAATGCGGTGCTGCTATTGCCGCCGCCCGAACCCGCTGCACCGAAGCCTGAGGCCATCGCCCTCGACATCCTTTACGAAGACGGCGATCTGATCGTGATCAACAAACCATCCGGCCTGGTCGTTCATCCCGGCGCTGGAAATCCCACCGGTACATTGGTCAACGCGCTCATCCATCATTGCGGATCAAGCCTGTCCGGCATTGGCGGGGTCCGGCGTCCCGGCATCGTGCATCGCCTCGATAAGGAAACCAGCGGCGTCATGGTCGTCGCCAAAACTGACACCGCTCACCGGAATTTGAGCGCGGCCTTCGCCGATCATGGCCGCACCGGTGATCTTGAAAGAGCTTATGCCGCCTTGGTCTGGGGGGCGCCGCCACGTGCAACTGGGACGGTCAATGCGCCGCTCGGGCGTTCCAGCAGCGATCGCACCCGGCGGGCGGTCGTCGGCGAAGGCCGGCCGGATGCACGTCATGCGGTTACCAATTACAGCCTGCTGGAGCGTTATGGCGCCGAGCCCGGTAAAACCACGGCCTCACTTTTGGAATGCCGGCTGGAAACCGGCCGAACCCATCAGATACGGGTGCATATGGCGCATATCGGTCATCCGCTGATCGGGGACATGGCCTATGGCCGGGCTTTCACCACCAAGGTCAATTTGCTGCCACAGAATGTTGCTGAAATCGTTCGTGCGTTTCCACGACAGGCGCTGCATGCCCAGCTGCTGGCTTTCCGTCATCCTGTGAGCGGTGAACTCTGCCGCTTCGAGGCTTCCATGCCGGCGGATATGGCCGCGCTCCTGCAAGCGTTTCGAAGCCTGTGACGAACCGAGTGCCTGTTGCGCGGCGTTTTTGTTGTAACAGGACGTGATTTTGCCGAAATCATACCTATATTAAGTAGGGATGGTGCGCATTTGCGGCCATTTTCAAATGTCTGCCTTTTGAAAAAAGGGGGCATGTGAAACAACAATGGAGGGTGCTTAATGGCCCAGTCACTTCCAAGTCTCGTCTCCGGTGCCGGAGGCCTCAGTCGGTATATGGAAGAGATTCGCCGGTTTCCAATGCTGCAACCGGATGAAGAATATATGCTTGCCAAACGCTACCGCGAGCATGACGACACCAAGGCCGCGCACAGGCTTGTCACAAGCCATTTGCGCCTCGTTGCGAAAATCGCGATGGGTTATCGTGGTTATGGATTGCCGATCGGCGAAGTCATGTCAGAGGGCAATGTCGGTCTGATGCAGGCCGTCAAGAAATTCGAGCCGGAACGTGGGTTTCGCTTGGCCACCTACGCCATGTGGTGGATCAAGGCGTCGATCCAGGAATATATCCTGCGGTCCTGGAGCCTGGTGAAAATGGGCACGACCGCCAACCAGAAACGGCTGTTTTTCAACCTGCGCAAGGTTAAGAGTAAAATCCAGGCCATGGAGGATGGCGATCTCAGACCCGAACAGGTGTCCGAGATTGCAACACGTCTGAACGTCTCCGAAGCGGAGGTCATCTCGATGAACCGCCGGCTGTCGGGTGATGCATCGCTGAATTCGCCGATCCGCGCCACCGAGGGAGAATCCGGAGAATGGCAGGACTGGCTTGTCGATGAAAGCGACAGTCAGGAACAGATGCTGGTTGAGCAGGACGAACTGCAAAACCGGCGGTCGATGCTGTCGAGTGCACTGGAGGTCCTCAACGAACGCGAGCGCCGTATTTTCGAAGCAAGACGCCTGTCGGAAGATCCGATGACACTTGAAGATCTGTCCGGCGAATTCGGCGTCAGCCGGGAACGGGTGCGTCAGATCGAAGTCCGTGCATTTGAAAAGGTGCAGGATGCGGTCAAGGCCGCCGCCCGGGAGCAGTCCCAATCGCGCCGGGCGCTCGAATCGGAAGCCAACGCCGGGTAATACCAACGCGCCTCACCATCGGGGCGCGTTGATTCTATCGGACTATTGCCCCGCCGTCGCCGCCTGCCAGGCGGTCAGGACATCATCAAAGACCTTGTCGCCAGGCACGCCTTTTTCCATCGTCAACAATGCCCGGCGGCCAGTTCCGTAGGCAATCGGAATGTCGATCCAACTCTGGCGACGCAGCAGAGTCATGTTGGTTTCCACCTCTGCCTTCGCATCGGTCAGCGCGACGAGGAAGAATCCGTCGGCGATCTTCGCCGGAATGCCGATGAGCGGATTGCCGGTTGCCTGTTCAGAATCCTTCATCGTGATGCGCAACACACCATCAATCGTGCCGCCGGCAAAACCCTCCGGCGTCTCGAAGACCAGCTCGATGATATGACTTGCCGGCAGCGTCTTGTCGGCGTTGCGCCGGAACGTAATGCGCAAGGACACACCGTTTTCAGGAATGGTCAGTTCACCGCGAATGGCCGGCTCAGGCGGAAAATCTCCGCCGGGGGATTCTTGTATTATGGACCAGACAACGGCTCCCGCTTGTGCCGAACCATCGAGCGAAGACGTCCGTTCCTCGTAATAGATCGCCTTTTGCCCGACCGGCAATGTCGGTGTTTCTCCAGCCGTTGCACTGGTGCCATCGGTCTGCGCGGTCTGCGGCTCAGACGTTCCATTGTCCGGTGTCGGATTGGAAATCGATGTGCCCTCGCCAACCGTTGGCTCCCCGGCAGCCGGTCCCTCATCGACCTCACGGCCATCGGGCGTCAGGCGCTGAGTGAATTTGGTGGAGGATTGTTCCGGCCCGCCATTGCTGTCCTGCGTGTCTTCGCCAGCCGGTCGGTCCGGCTGGTTTGCCGTATCTGCCGGTTGATCCTTACCATCTTCGGCACCCGGTTGGTCCCCGCCAAGCACCATATCGGCATATTGCTGAAGGCGATCCTGGTTGGCCCAGGCGAAATAGCCGCCGACTCCGACCGCAACGAGCAGCAGCACAGCCCAAAGCAAGCCACGACCACGCCTCCCCTTTTGTTGTGTCAGGCCGCTGAGCGGCGGCGGCGCACCCTTGTCATCCCAGCGTTCCGATGCCACCGAGCTAACCTCCGGCGCAACCGGGTCATTGGCGGCAACCTCCGGACCGACCCGCGGCGCAGGACCGGGCTCGTCGACTGCAATGTCAGCTGGCTGCGCGCCATAGTCGACCTCGACCTGTTCAACGGCCTGGTCAAGCGCCTGCATCTGCCGGTCGAAAACTTCCTTGGCCGGTGGCGGATCAATCGCCATAAGTTTCTTGCTGATCGCGGCGCGGGCCTTTTCATAGACTTTTTTTCGGATTTCGGGGGTGGTATTGCCCAACCCGTCAATCGTTTTTTTCAGAACCGCTACATAATCTGCCATGCTTTCGAACCCGTCATTGAAAGCCGATGCTCGCGGCGTCCCGCCACGCGCATTTGCTCTTCCCGGCCTGTCGCCGGCCTGTTCGGCACAATAGTCCGAAGATGGTAACTATTGGCCTAAACTTTCGTCCCCTACCAACGCAATACCGCGCAAACGCGGATCGTATGGGCCATTTCGCCCGAACACAAGCAGTGGTCCAGGCGAAAATGCAACCATTTTCAACCCCTTGTGCCGCAAAGCAGGCGGTGGCGCAATGCGGACCATGAGCAGCAGATAATCTAATCCTGAAACGGATCGGTCACCAATATGGTGTCATCGCGTTCCGGACTGGTTGACAACAGCGCAACAGGAGCGCCGATAAGCTCCTCGATATGGCGGACATATTTGACCGCCTGGGCCGGAAGATCGTTCCAGGTACGAGCACCGGCCGTCGATCCGCTCCAGCCTTCCAGCGACTCATACACCGGCTCGGCCCGTGCCTGAGCGCCCTGACTTGCCGGCAGGTAGTCGATCAGTTCGCCATCAAGCCGGTATCCGGTGCAGACCTTTATGGTTTCCAGGCCGTCCAGCACGTCCAGTTTTGTCAATGCAATGCCGGTGATCCCGTTGACCGCGACCGCTTGGCGCACAAGCACGGCATCGAACCATCCGCAGCGCCGCTGGCGGCCGGTGACTGTCCCGAATTCATGTCCCTTCTCGCCCAGAAACCGGCCGACTTCGTTCTGCTGCTCGGTCGGAAACGGCCCCTCGCCAACCCGGGTGGTATAGGCTTTGGTTATGCCGAGCACATAATCGATGGCACTCGGACCGAGACCCGATCCCGTCGCGGCCTGTCCCGCCACGGTATTGGAAGAGGTCACGAAGGGATAGGTGCCGTGGTCGATGTCCAGCAATGTGCCCTGCGCGCCTTCGAACAGAATGCGCTCACCGGCCCGGCGTTTGGCGTCGAGGATTTTCCAAACCCGGTCCATGAACGGCAGAATACGGCCAGCCACCGATTTCAATTCCGCCAGCAATGTTTCCGGCTGCACTTCGGCAACACCGAGACCGCGGCGCAATGGATTGTGATGCGCCAGCAGCCGGTCAATCTTCGCCGGCAAGGTTTCGGAATTGGCCAGATCCATGACCCGGATCGCCCGTCGGCCGACTTTGTCTTCATAGGCCGGTCCGATGCCACGGCCGGTCGTTCCAATTTTTGTGCCCTTGCTGGCCTTCTCCTCGCGAATCCGGTCCAGTTCTCCATGGACGGACAGGATCAGCGCTGTGTTTTCGGCAATCTTGAGCCGTTCAGGCGTAATCGACAGCCCCTGTTCGGCAAGCCGATCGACTTCGGCGACAAATGCGTGCGGATCGAACACCACACCATTGCCGATGACAGACATCTTGCCCTGCCGCACAACCCCGGAGGGGAGCAGTGACAATTTGTAGACCACGCCATCGATGACCAGCGTATGGCCGGCGTTGTGGCCACCTTGAAAACGCACGACAATATCGGCACGCTCCGACAGCCAGTCGACAATCTTGCCTTTGCCTTCATCGCCCCATTGCGAGCCGACCACCACCACATTGGCCATAGGAACTCCCCGCTGGCGCCACTGTCTCGGGCGCCCGTGATGTTTCTCTTTTCGCCTCTCTATACCCCCGCGCGGGCAGCGGCGCGAGCCCGGTGAAAGCAATCTGCCGCCAGGCCCACAGTTTTGAGCGAAAAATTCTTACAAGCGCGCGTCAGAGTACCGAAACATCGAACTCCAGCGGTATGGCAGAAATGATTTCTTCATTTGCCAGAACATCGTCGAGCACATCCTGAGGCACCTGTTTGTCGAGATACAACAGCGCGATCGCGTCACCGCCGGGCCGGTTCCGCCCAAGCGCAAAATTGGCGATGTTGACCTTGGCCTCTCCGAACACCGTGCCGAGCAATCCAATGATGCCAGGCGCATCATTGTTGGTGGTGTAGAGCATATGCTGTCCGACCTCGGCATTGAGGTTGATGCCCTTTATCTGGAGAAAACGTGGTTTCCCATCTGAAAAGCACGTGCCCGCAATGGTCCGGGTTCGTTTGGCGGTCTTGACCGCAAGTTGGATGTAACCGTCATAAACACCGGATTTGTCGCGTTTGATCTGCGACAGCACAATGCCGCGTTCCTTGGCCATCACCGGCGCCGACACCATGTTGACATCGGAGACCTGAGGCCGGATCAGACCGGCAAGGGCGGCACTTGTCAGCGCGTTCGTATTCAGTCCGGCAATATGACCGTCATAGAGAATCTCGACCTCGCGGATCGGTTCATCGGTGACCTGTCCGACAAAGGTACCAAGCACCTCGGCCAATTTGACAAACGGTTTGAGGACCGGAGCCTCCTCGGCGGTTATCGACGGCATGTTGATGGCATTGGAAACCGCGCCATCGACCAGGTAGTCCGACATCTGCTCGGCGACCTGAAGCGCCACGTTTTCCTGCGCCTCGGATGTCGAAGCACCAAGATGCGGCGTGCAGACGACATTGGCCATGCCGAAAAGTTGATTTTCCGTTGCCGGTTCCGTCTCGAACACATCGATTCCCGCTCCGGCAACCTTGCCCGATTTCAGGCCCTCAACCAGATCTTTCTCGACAATCAGTCCGCCCCGCGCACAGTTGATAATACGCACGCCGTCTTTCATCATGGCGATGGCTTCGGCATCGATGACACCGCGGGTCTTGTCGGTCAGTGGCGTATGCAGGGTAATGAAATCGGAGCGACGGAACAGCTCTTCCAGCTCAACCTTTTCCACCCCAAGCTCGCTTGCGCGTTTTTCGGACAGGAACGGATCAAATGCGATCACCCGCATCTTCAAGCCGATACCGCGGGCCGCGACGACAGAGCCGATATTGCCGCAGCCGATCACTCCAAGCGTCTTGCTGGTGATTTCAACGCCCATGAATTTCGATTTTTCCCATTTGCCGGCCTGGGTCGAGGCATTGGCTTCGGGCAATTGCCGTGCGACTGCGAGCATCATGGCAATCGCATGTTCGGCGGTCGTGATCGAATTGCCGAACGGCGTGTTCATGACAATGATACCTCGGCGCGACGCTGCCTGGATGTCGACATTGTCGACACCGATGCCGGCCCGGCCGATCACCTTGAGCCGGTGCGCCGCAGCGATCAGCTTCTCAGTTGCCTTGGTCGCGGACCGGATCGCCAGACCGTCATAATCGCCGATGATCTCAAGCAATTTGTCCTTGTCCTTGCCGATATCGGGTTGAAAATCGACGTCGATCCCACGATTCCTGAAGATTTCAACGGCGGTGGGGGAAAGTTTATCGGATACCAGTACACGCGGTGCCATTACGGCCTCCCTGAACGGTTTTTTTTGCAGATGAGGTTGAAATCCGGGCGCCGATCAGGCGGCAGCCGGCAATTCCGACTTGCAGACGGCAAAGGCCCAGTCGAGCCAGGGCATCAGCGCTTCTAGATCGGATTTTTCGACCGTCGCTCCGGCCCAGATCCTCAGACCGGGCGGCGCGTCGCGATAGGAACCGATGTCGAAGGCCACGCCCTCATCGTCAAGCAGCGCAGCCAGGGATTTGGCAAAACCGGCCTGTTCAGAGGGTGCCAGCGCGGTGATCTGGGGATCGACGATGCTGAGACAGACGGAGGTGTTGGACCGGGTCTCAGGTTCGACCGCCAGATGGCCGATCCAGCCGGATCGACTGACAAAATCATCGATGACCGCGAAATTCGCGTCCGCACGGGCAACAAGGCCGCCTAGGCCACCGGCCGATTGTGCCCAGTTCAAGGCATCGAGATAATCCTCGACACAGAGCATCGATGGCGTGTTGATCGTCTCGCCCTTGAATATACCCTCTATCAGCTTTCCGCCCTTGGTCAGCCGGAAGATTTTTGGCAATGGCCAGGCAGGAACATAGGATTCAAGCCGTTCGACCGCGCGCGGCGACAGGATCAGCATGCCGTGACCGGCCTCTCCGCCAAGCGCCTTCTGCCAGGAAAACGTCACCACATCGAGCTTGTCGAAATCGAGCTTTTGCGCGAAGGCGGCCGATGTTGCATCGCAGATCGTCAGGCCCTGGCGGTCGGCGGGTACAAACGAGCCATCGGGAACACGCACGCCAGACGTCGTGCCGTTCCAGGTGAAGACGACGTCACGGTTGAAATCGACGCCGGAGAGATCCGGCAGGACGCCATAGGCAGCGTCGATTTGCCGAACGTCGTCGAGCCGCAGTTGTTTGATCACATCCGTGACCCATCCGGCACCGAAGCTTTCCCACGACACCATATCGACGCCGCGCTGTCCGAGCAGCGACCATAGCGCCATCTCGACGGCGCCGGTGTCGGAGGCCGGAACGATGCCGATTCGGTAATCGTCCGGCACGCCAAGAACCTGGCGTGTCAGTTCGATCGCCTCAGCCAGCCTGGCCTTGCCGATTTTGGATCTGTGGGAACGGCCAAGCACTGCGTTTGCAAGCACCACCGGCGACCAGCCGGGGCGTTTGGCACAGGGACCTGATGAAAAATTGGGATTCGCCGGACGAATGCCCGGACGTTTATGTGCAGTCATGTCATCTATCCTTCCAGATAGCAGCCCCTCGGTGGGGAGGGGTGGCCCATTGGCGGGATTACTTGAACGTCACAAAAAGCGCAAGTCCGTTGTATGGAAGGAGTCAAACTGTCCCCTTTGTCCCGCGCCCTTGAGCGCAGGACAAAGGGTTCATCGCATAAACATGTCGCCCGCTCGTCAGGCAGAAAGCCGCGCGTCAGCGTCAAATGAGACACCCTTGCCCACCAGCAATGAACGCATGTCGCCAAGGTTCTGCATGCTGACCATTTCAGGCATGGTGAAGCGCACGCCAAAAGCGGTCTCTACAGCAAGCATGAGCTCGATATGACGCAGCGAATCCCAGTTCGGGGTATTCAGCGCGTTTGATTCCTCACTCAGGATTCCGGTTTCGATTTTCAGAATTCCTGCAACAACTTCAAAAAGTTTCATTTTATCGCCTCCTAGTTTAAGTCCCTGTTGAATTTTTGGTTTTTGTGTTTTTGATTTCAGTTTGATCAGTCGAAAATTCTGTTGCGCACTTCCTCGGGCCACCTGTCGGGCTCGAAGCCGTGATGGGTAAAGGCAGCCAGCACCCAGCGTTCGATACCGAGTCCCACACAACCGGTCATCGCCGGTTTTTCATCGGTATCGCGAATGTCGAAACGCTCACCAAAGAAATTGCCGTGAAGATTGATCGACCCGCAGGCGATCGTTTTGACTTGACCCTCGGCATCCAGCACGGGGATCTTGATTTCGTTTTTCACTTCCTGGGCGGCCTGCCAGAATTTCTTGGCCGCCGATACGGTTGCAAAGAACGGATCAGTTGCCGTTTGGAGCTTACAATCCATGTCAAAAAATGCCGCCAGTTCGGAAACCAGCGGAACCGAACGGTTGCGCACGTCGCTGACGTAATCTTCCGAACCGACGAAAACCAGTTCGCGGACATTGAACTCGTACAGCCGGTCGAGCCCCGATATGTTGCGGGATTCGTAACGGAATACGCGCCCCATCCAGGTGAAACATTCACCGGTCTCGTAGCGCTTTCCCTTCAGTGTCGGGTAGGCAGGAAAACAGGCCGCCGGATTCAGGCACATGCCATCGATATGCACATGATCACGATGTGGCATATGGGCACCTTCGGAACACGAGTTCGCAACCCGGAACTCCTCGATGGCATCGAAATCCTCGATCATGTTTCCGACAAAGGTGACGGCGTTTGGATGGCTGTCGAAATAACCGCATTTGTGCAGAGTATCGGCGTCGATCATCGCCGGGAAATGGCCATCTGCAGCCTTGAATTCCCGAGCGTACAGTTCGGCGGCCTTTTCATTGATCAACTGTGCCAGTTTCAAAACCGGCCCATTATATGCAACCTGGCCGGAGCCATAATCATGCACCCAACCGCGTTCGACCAGGCCCTGGTTGACGTCTTTCTGATAGGGTCCTTCATCCTTACGCACGGATTCGGAAAATACCTTGATCTCGTAACCCGAGACCTGTTTGGCCATCACGTCTAGAAAACGTGCAGCCTTGTCCATCACCGCCTCGACGTCACGACGGTCCTGCAGGACAACAGTTGCGGTTTTGCCGTCTTCGGCAACGATGATGCGATCGATTGCCGGAGAGACAAACACCGATTCCTTTTCGATGTCGCCCGCAACCTCCTCATCGACCTGCCGTGGCATATCGATTGCAATCTGCATGCGCTGGTTCAATTGTTTGTTCATAATCTGGCCCCTTCCAAAGAGTTCATTTTTTTCCAGTCCCCTAGAACTGGTAGTAGAGAAACGACGAGTTCGATCCGATGTTGGTGAGGGCCACAACGAACAGCGCTGCGGTCGCTACGGACCAACCAAGAGCCGGACGCCAGCTGAACGACTCGACAAAAGAACTGAAACTGTCGGGTTTCGGAGTACAGCTGAGCCAGTCACGGGAGAGAATTTCCTGCGTGTTCGGTGCCACCAGGACGATTGCGCCGAAAACCAGGATCATCGGGAAAACGTCGGCCAGAACCAGCGAAACGGACTCAGCTGCAATGTCCGGAAACAACATCGAGACGCCCCACATGGACGACAGAATGGTCAGCGCGGTCGGCACATCGGCCGCACGGAAAATGGCCAAACCACTTGCCACCACCGACATCGTCATCAGCCAGCCCATTGCCGGTGAGATTTTTGGCAGGTTGAACTGTTTCCAACCATTATTGACCGCGATGGCAACTCCGTGCAGCAGACCGTAGAGAACAAACACCCAGCCTGATCCGTGCCAGATACCGGCCACCAGCATAGTGAATACAATTGGCCATGCGCCGGAAACCATGTAACGGCGTAGGGGCTCATATTGACCGCCTACGGCCTTGCGCATTCCCTTCATGGCGACCGGTGAATAGACGAACGTGGTGAAGAACCGCGTCATCGTCATATGCCAACGCTGCCAGAAATCGGATATGCTGGTTGCCTTGAAGGGCGAGTTGAAATTCAACGGCAGCATGATTCCGAATATGGCGCCCAGCCCGAGAGCCATGTCGGAGTAACCGGAAAAATCAAAATAGAGCTGCAGGGTGTAGGCAAGCGTTCCCGCCCACGCGGTCACCATGTCAATCGATTGACCCGCTGCCACACCGTTGAAGGCAGTGTTGGCGAAGGGCCCAATACTGTCGGCCAGCACCACTTTCTTGAAAAGCCCCATGGTGAACATGGCGCTGCCAACCGCAATTCGGCGGGCATCAAGAACAGAATCCTTTCGGTCTTCCATCTGCTTGAAAATTTCGCGCTGCAGAACAAGCGGTCCGGCCGTCACGCAGGGAAAGAAGGTGGCAAATGTTACATAACGGACAAAAGGTTGCTGTTTGGCTTGCCCTGCATGCGCTTCGATCAGGTAACCGATCTGGATGAAGGTATAGAAGGAAATGCCGATCGGCAGAATGGTTTCCAGATGCGAAATCCCTCCCCCGGTCACCTGATTGGCGATGTCGACGAAGAAGTTCATATATTTGAAATAGCCTAGCGCAACGATGTTGCCGATGATGCCTGCAGCAAGCAGTGAGCCAGAAGCTTTGCCGGCTTCAGTTGATCGGATCAGCACATTGCCAATGACATAGTTTGAGACGACCGATACCGACAGAATGCCCAGAAAAAGCACGCTGAACTGCCCGTAGAACACCAATGAAGCCACCGCCAGCACACCGTAAGCGGCTTGCCATCCGGCAAATCGCTGGGCTGCCGCATAGGCAATGAATGCCAATGGCAGAAAGATGATGATAAACTCGTAGGAATTGAAAATCATTTTCCTGTCCTCAGCCTTTCAGTGCGCCGCGAAGCACATAATCGAATGTCGGTTTCACTTCGGCACCGTTTTCTCCAGCGCCATACTGATTGAGCAGCATGCCAAGACAGGTCGGATTTCCGTGTTCGGCATCGATATACATGTTTGATGTGCAGCCGACGGCATCGGGTGCGAACCCGCCGATGAAGTCGAAACCGTATTTGTCGGCCCAGCTCTGCGTCAGTTCTTCGATCTTTTTCAGACCATCCATGTAGGGGCTGTCTTCAACACCCGACCAGAAGATCGGATTGAATTGCGGGTGAGCAAGCGTGACCTTGACCCCTTTTTCGGTAAGAAAATCAAACAGCGCTTCCATATGCGCGACCCCCTTGGGATCGATTTTCGGCGGATCGTTTCGGCGCGCCTGAGCAAATGCCATTGCTTCTTTGCGTGCACGTTCCTGGGTGAAAAGCCGTTTATGTTCTCCCGACCAGAGGATCGAGCCTCCGGGCAGCAGCGTATCGAGCGTTTCGAAATCACGCTGCACCGTCGCATGCGGCTGCACAGGACCTGTCAGCATCATCGTTGCCTGGCTCATCAGGAGAGGCATTGACAGCAGTTCCCGCCAGGTATTGACCGGCAGCGTTTCCCAAACACTGTGCGGCTCAAGGCCAATGCGCTTTGCAAATTCGCGATAATACTTGATGCCCGGCAGCCACAGGAAATCGGTGCGATCCTTGATTGGTGTCAGCAGGTTGTCGCGGATAGTGATAATCATTTCCTTCGGAAGCTTGCCGTTTGCAGTCCACATTTCCGTCACGGCAAGCATGTCTTCGTAGTAGTCGCGGTGGACATGCGAGTTGTAGAAGTCCCGGCCCTCAAGCAATTCGACATGAGCTTCCTGCCAGTGACTGGCACCCAGCACTACGACTTCCGGTGTTTTTACCATCCGTTCGATGGTCGCGTTGCGCAGATCCCGAATATTGATATTCAGATCGAAAACACCGAAATTCCTGCCGTCGGTATGGGCCTGCGCCACCTTGCTGATCAGTTCCTGATCAAACAGCATCGGTGAAAAATACCGGTTCGCCTGCCAGACGGCAGCTGTGCCGGCTACACACAACACCAGAAACAAGGCGATGTAGCGCGCTGAAACAGCTTTCAGTTTCGATGCAGTGGCCACGGCAACCGGAGCGGCCTGTGTATAATGCACGCTCAGCCGATTGAGCAGAGCGCGCGCGTCATCGCGGGAGACTTCAAGCCCGTCCGTCAGATATTCTTCAAGATTCTCATCGACTTTAACTGGCTCAGCAGTGGTCTGCATCGGGACGGCATAATCATCCAAATCAAGGGCAGTGGCTGTTGCCGTGTTGCCAGTCGGCAAAATACCGTGGAATTGGCGCGATCCGCCACCAACGGAACCGGTGAAACGTCCAGGTTGATTGGCAGCAGGTGAGATACGCCCGATGCCGGGATTAGCGCCGCCGGTTGAAACAGAAACCGGGTCTGCGGGAATCTCGTTTTCATTCGATTGTATATCGGGTTTCATCGTTCCCTCTCGTAGCGGAACCCGGCTTTTGCCGACAAAAAGGTCGAACAGCAGGGGTGAAAAGAACATCGGGATCTGGCAAACACCGACATAGATCGCCAATTCCGATCCGGCGATGTGCCCAACAAGCCCGAATGTCAGCCCCACATTCCTGAAGCTCGCGAGCACCATTGCCGTGGTAGAAGCCGTTGCGCCAAATCTCGCCATGACCAATCGCGTGGTAAATCCGATACCGACTGCTACCGAGATGGCTATGGCAAGATAGGCGATGATCTGCTGTGGATTGTCGGAGATTGACTCGGTTACCTGTGCTTCCAAAGCGAAGCAGAAAGCCACCAGAGCCAAAACCGAACCCCATCGGCCGATGGTATCCACCTTGTCTTTCCCGGCGTCACTCCAGCCTGAAATTTTCGACCTCAGCAACGCAAAAATGGCTATTGGGATCACCAGGAAAACCAGCATCCTAAATCCGAACAGGCTGAGATCCAGGGCCAATACACTGCCTTGAAGCAAGCCAAAAAACAGGTAGATGGAAATCGGAGCGGCGATGGTTGAGACAATGACGGTCTGAACAGCCACCTTCTGGTTCAGCCCCATCAGTTGCACCAGTGTCGGCGATGCAAATAGAGACCCGCTGGTTACCGTCACAAGGATAAAATAGAGGAGTTGGCGTTCCAAATCCAAAATCTGGGCAACCATGATGACCAAAGCCGGCAAAATGAATTGCTGCCAAAACACCAGCGAGAGCACAACCGGATGCAACCGAGTGAGTTCGCCTGCCTCCAGCCGCGCAAACGGAAACAGCGAGAACACCATTACGAAAAACAGTGACGGCAGGAGATAGGGTTCGAAAGCCCTTGAAATCTGAGGGAAAAACAGCGCGATGATTACGCCGAGCGCCAGAATCAAAGATGCCAGCGTTTTTTCGTCTTCAGCACGCATTAAACCCCACAATGCGCGATGTCAGCAATCAGACTTCGGATACCGGTGTGCCCCCACACCAAAACGCTCCGAAGATCCCGTCCACCACGCTTCCCCGTTATGAACACTCAACTTCGATCTTGGCGCTGAAAATTCCCTTAACAAACAGGGTTCTGAGCCGACTGCTCAAAAGCATCGTTAACAAATTCTCTATTCTTTTGGGTTTAGTTCTAGCTCGGGGAAGAGGCTCGTCGCTGATTCGGCGGCCGCAACAATGGGCGACACCGCTTTGGACAATATTGCTGAACAATTTGAACCGCGGAGCGACGCGATCGATCCAATATTGATCGATGTATTTGATGGCGTTGATTTCGGTCTGGCTGTGTTTGACAGTCATCTCAACCTTATCAGGGCGAACGCTCTTTACCTTGAGTTGTGCGGCTACCGACGCGAGGATGTGCCTGTCGGCACCCCGTTGAAGTTGCTCATGCAACGCGCACTGTCGGCTCAGGGACAGGTGGCATCCGATATCGAGACTTCGATCGCAACCACCTTGCTGCGTTTGAAGGTTGGCGGCACCCACAAATTTCGTTTTGAGCCTGTCAGCGGTCAATTCATTACCGTCACCAGACATCGCAACCCCGACGGCAACCTGATCGAAACCGTTCAGGAGGCGTCTGATGGCGACCACGATGCAGATCGTGCAGGGCAGTTGAAACACATCGCCGAGACCGCTCATTCGCGAATGATGCATGCGCTCGATACCATGATCGACGGATTCGCGCTTTATGATCCGGACGATCGGCTGGTCTTCTACAATCAGAAATATGTGGAACTGAACCCACACATTGCCGACCTGATCAAACCGGGTGCACATTACGAGACGATGCTTCGGGAAGGCATCGCGCGCGGTGGGATGAAGACCCAGGGAATGGACAAAGAGACCTTCATCAAATGGAGGTTGCATCAGCATTTCAATCCGGGGGAAGCACACGAGCATCAGTTGGAAGACGGACGCTGGATACGGGTCCTGGAGAAACAGACCGACGACGGCAGTATCGTTGGCACCAGGTCCGACATAACCGAGCTCAAGAACCGCGAACTTGAGGTTCAGCAAATTTCCGGTGTGCTGGACAAGACCAACGGCCAATTCGACATCGCGATAAACAACATGATCCAGGGTCTGTGCATGTTTGACAGCGATCAGAAACTGATCCTGTGCAATCGGCAATATCTGGAGATGTACGGATTCTCTGCTGAAGTAGTCAAACCGGGCATTTCACTGTCCGATATCATGCGATATTCGATTTCGCTGGGTAATTATCGCGAACAGGACGCGCAAGCCGCCTTGAAGGCCCGGCATGATCCCGACAAGCTGAAGAAGCAGACAACAATCAAGCAGTTCCTGCGTGATGGCAGGGTTATGGCTGTGATGAATAAACCGATGCCCAATGGCGGTTCGATTGCCACGTATCAGGACATTACCGTCATTGAGCAGCATGATATCACGCTCATGGCCTATACGAAGAAACTCGAGCGCTCGAACCGAGAACTGCAAGATTTCGCTTATGTCGCATCCCACGATCTTCAAGAGCCGCTCCGCAAGATTGAAGCGTTTGGAGATCGGTTGCTTCACAAACACAGTGACAAACTCCCCGATGACGGCAAAATGTTTATTGATCGCATGCAAAATGCCGCAATGCGCATGCGCCAGCTGATCAACGACCTGCTCAGCTATTCCCGTGTGACGACAAAGGCAAAACCATTCAAGAACGTGGATCTGAATGAGGTCCTGGAGGGAGTTCTCTCCGATATCCAGATGCGGATACAGGATTCCGGCGGCAAGGTGGAATTCGGGGAACTTCCGGTTTTCATTGCCGATCCGACGCAGATGCGTCAACTGTTCCAGAACCTCATTTCCAACGCGCTAAAATTCCGCAAGCCGGATGTCGACCCCGTTGTCAAAATTACCGCGACGGCCGTCAAACATGAAGATGAAAGCGGAAACGCACTCGACTTTTGGCGTTTTGAAATCGCCGACAACGGCATCGGATTCGACAACCAGTACAAGGAGCAGATTTTCACGATCTTCCAACGGCTCCACGGGCGGGTCGAGTTCGAAGGTACTGGCATCGGATTGGCAACCTGCCGGAAAATTGTCGAAAGACATGAGGGAGTAATTGATGCGGAAGGCGTCCCGGATGTCGGCGCGACATTCATAATCGAATTGCCGGCAGTTCAGAAAATCGAGGAAGAAACAGACTCATGAACGATCCCAAACCCATTCGTATTCTCATCGCTGATGACGACGCCGATGATCGCATGCTGATCGCCGACGCGCTTGAAGAGGCACGCCTGAAGAATCCGGTCGACTTTGTGGAAGACGGCGTCGAATTAATGGAATATCTCAATCATGAGGGGGACTACGCGCACCTCACCGATGATCATCTGCCCAGTATTATTCTGCTGGACCTGAACATGCCGAGAAAAGACGGACGTACTGCATTGAAGGAAATCAGAGCCGATGAAAAACTGCGGAGGATTCCGATCGTCGTGCTGACCACATCAAAATCCGAGGAAGATATCCTGCGCACCTACAATCTCGGTGTGAACTCCTTCATAACCAAACCCGTGACGTTCAACGGTCTGGTTGAAGTCGTTCAGATCCTTTCAAAATATTGGATCGAGATCGTCGCCTTACCGCACGATTTTGATTGATGGACATTTGACTTCGAGAACAAGGTTACACCAAATCGAATATCAATATATACTGGCGTTAACAGATTTTTATTCACGATAGATAATCGCTGATTTCGTTTACCCAACGAACATTCCATTCGCGCATATTGAATGAAATGCTTTGGGGAAAGCTTGTGGGAACCGATAAAATACAGATCCTTGTTGTCGATGACGATGAGGACGATATTTATCTGATTTGCGATACGATTTCGGAGTGTCCAGGCAACTCCTACTCGGTTCGCACGTCAAACAAACCGCCAGAAGCTGCGGAAATCCTGCGGCAAGGCGGTGTGGATGTCGTCCTTTGCGACTATGTCATGGGTTCGGTCACCGGAATTGATTTCATCACCGCCGCCCGTGCCGAGGGGATCGATGTTCCGATCATCCTTCTGACAGGAATGGCGGCTGGTTCCGCCGATCAGGCCGCACTTGAAGCCGGCGCTTCCGATTTCATTTCCAAGACCAATATGACATCGGAAGTGATCGACAGGGCGATACGCTATTCAATCGCGAATACGGAACGCCATCGACTGTTCCAGACAGTGCTGAACAACGTCAACGCAGCGGTCGCACTGATCGACCGGGACCAGCAGCCAACACTGTGGAATCCGGAATTCGGCGAACTTGCCAAAAACCATGCAAACGACAGCGGTTGCGAAGCGGACATCGAAGCCTTCGCCGGTGAGATGCTTGCAGCCAAGCGCACCATTTCTATCGGCGGACGCGTCCTCGACAAAAATGTTTCCAATACACCCGACAATGGTGTCGTCATTATCCTTCACGATGTGACGGAACACGTGGAAGCTCTGCGCGAGCGGGAAAAGGCCGAGAACCGGGCAGCGCATCTTGCAATGAATTGTTCGCTGACAAGCCTGCCGAACCGCAATGCTTTCTCCGAGCGGATCAACAGCGAAATAGCAGATGCGAAATCTCAGGGACGCGAGTTCTATCTCCTGAATCTCGATCTCAACAAATTCAAGGAAGTCAACGATATTTACGGACACAACAAAGGTGATCTGCTGTTGATCGAGGTTGCCCAGCGCCTGTCCGATTGTTGCCAGGGAGACGATTATATCGCCCGCCTCGGCGGTGATGAATTCATGGCGATCCAGACCAAGCCGCCGGGTTCGACGGATCTGCCGTCGCTGGCCAAGCGAATTGGTCTGTCGGTCGACACATCGATCCAGGTAGATGACATCCTCGTCCGCACCGGAGTCAGCATCGGCGTTGCGGTTTTTCCGCATCATGGTGAAACGGCTGAAGAATTGATGTCCAAGGCAGACATCGCGATGTATCGGGCGAAGGCGGATCCGATCAATCGGATATACGCCTACGACGAGGAAATGGACAGAAATGTCCGTGAAACGATGAAGATCGGACAGGAGCTTCGCAAGGCCGTCGAAAATGGCTGCATCGATGTCTATTTCCAACCGCAAGCCGATTTCGAACGCGGCGAGACCATTGGATTTGAAGCGCTGGCCCGCTGGAATCATCCTGAACTCGGACCGATTCCGCCATCCACATTTATTCCGATTGCCGAAGAGAACGGATTGATCACCGAACTCGGCGAACTGGCGTTGACGCGAGCTTGTGAAATTGCGGCCGGCTGGGACAACTCACTCTCAGTCGCCGTAAACATCTCGCCGGTTCAGATCCGCCATGTCGATCTGCCGGCGCTGGTACATTCGGTGTTGCTGAAAACCGGTTTGCCGCCAAGTCGACTTGAACTCGAAGTCACAGAAAGTGTGCTCATTGACGACGAAAGCCGCGCACTTCACGCTTTACGGGGAATAAAGAATCTGGGTGTATCGATTGCGCTCGATGACTTCGGCACGGGTTACTCGTCCTTGTCGACGCTAATTTCGTTTCCATTCGACAAAATCAAGGTCGATCGTTCGTTTGTCGAACAGCTCGGGCACAACCATCAGGCGGACGTCATCATACGGGCAATCATTGGCATGGCCCATCAACTGGGCTTCAAGATCATTGCCGAGGGTGTCGAGAACCGCGAACAAATCGAATTCCTGCTCAGGGAACGATGCCACGAGATGCAGGGCTTCTTCATTGGCAGACCCGTCCCTGCCGACAACATTTCAGAATATCTCGCGAGTTCCAAAACCTCTGGCATCCGGCAGCAGAGTATTGTCAGGAATGAAAATGACGAGATCAATAAACGACGGGCCGTATGAATCCATGACGATGATGAATCTCAGCAGGTATTTGATATGAAAGACTCCAAGCATGTTCTTGCAGTGGCCGTTCTTTCGGCGGCTTTCGTTTGCCAAACACTCGATCTGACGGCTGCAGGAGAAGCGTCGGCGGGCAATGCCAGTGCGATGGCAATCAATTCCCAAACTGGTATCGACCAGAAGCGGTTGAATAGGGAGGTCAAACACTCGATCGAAGCCTTTCGCAAGGCAATGGTGGAGGCAGACCCTGGCGTCATCCTGGCTTATTCGATGCCGGAACTTTCATTCGGGCACTCAAACGGGGTCGTTCAGACCCGGGAACAGTTCGCAGAAGTGGTCCGCTCGAAAGCAGAAGATTTCAAGCGTGTGGAACTGACCAACAGGCGCCTTGAGATCGTCGGCGACACAGCCATCGAACGCCATCACTTTTCAGCCGACATTGTCTATGAAGGCAAGTTGAGAAATTTCGAACTCGAAGTGGTGGAGGTCTGGAGAAAGGTAGATGATTATTGGCGCCTGTTCGTTCGCCAGGCTTTCAAGACCTGACATAACCGATCAGCAAGCATGAAACGCTTTTGATCCTGGCTGCAACAATCTATCGAAAAGAGCGTCGTCACGGCGTGAGATGGCTTTTCAACTGAGTAATCCGAAGTAGGCTCAGAGTTTTGCCTTGCTGTGAAAACTAACGCCCATCTCCTGGGAATTGCGCCATGCCATTTCACATTCATACAGGAAGCCGGTTTCCGGAACGAAGAGTTTAAATCGTTTGGGCACGATATCGACGCCACTCAGGTGCAGCTTCGCACCGGTTTCGGAAATATCCAGAACCTGGCAATCCAGTGCATCTTCTGCTCCGGGGAAAAGGCCAAGCGCTTCATGATCGACAGATTCACGATCAGCGTAACGCCTGTCGACAAGCAATACATTATCGTCTTTTATCGCAACCACGATATTCTCCCAGTTTTTGCAGGTATCGACCGCGTGGCGGCTACCAGAGCTCGTAACGCAGGCCGACCTTGATCTCATGAGTTGAAAACCCATTGTCTTCAGCCCGGGTTCCGGTGGCGCCAGCCGCCGTGCTTGTCGCATTCCAGCGCGCCATCGTTCCGCCGGCAATGTGCCGGTAGCGGTAGCCGAGATCGATTTTGAGGTTCTTCGACACGTCCATGGCAACACCGGCCATGAATGCATAGGCAAATCGAACATCGGACTCGCCGGGATAACTTGTCGTGGAAACAAAATTTGTTGGACAGGCTCCGGTGCCATTGGCGCAAAAATTGCTGCTGCTCATGGCATCCCAGTTGACCCAGGTCACACCTGCGCCGGCACCCACATAGGGCGTTATACCGACAAAGGTCCCCAGATCGACATAGCCGTTAGCCATTCCAGTCCAGGCTGTGAAATCGGCAGAATCGACGGAACCGCATGTCGTTCCGGCGTAACCGGCAACGGTTGTCGGGCTTATGCAAGGCGGGTTGCCCGCAGTTGTACCGGAAAAACTGCCGCCAAACCGGTCAACCGTCACATCGGCACGCAGCCAGCGATTGAACGTGTAACCAAAGCCGACACCGACACCGAGGTCTGTATCCAGATCGCTGGTCGCGAAAGCGCCGCCGGCATAGGTGCCCGTAACAGTATCGAATGTCCTGTAGTTGAAGGTGCCCGGCGAATTTGTAATGGCATAACTGACATCGCCGCGCAGATACCAGCCGGACCCGATTTCGACCGGGACAAGCTCCGGCGCCTCCTCGACAAAGATGGGCAGGTCGAGATCGGCCGCCTTGGCGGGTGTAAGCTGCGACAGGCCCAAAATGGCCGATGATAGTAGAAGACGCGAGAAAATTCTCATGATTGGTACCCCATGGACGGAATGCCGAAGCTGTCCGTCAGCCGTTGTTTCATGAGACAGTGTTAACCATAGTGGTTAAACCGCGGTTAACCGAACTCGTTCAATTCTTACATTAAAAACAAAGACTTATGAGTTGCAGATCGATTTCATCAGCATCATGGTTCCGATCATCCGATAACATTGAAAATTCATCTGTTCCGATCGGCACCGGCAGTGGCGGTCAAACGAAAACCGCCCGGTTAAAACACCGGGCGGTTTTGACTAAATCAGCGATTTTGCTGGCTGTTACTTGTAGACCACCTGGGGTTCCGGATCGATCTCGCGGATCACTTCGCCGCCGCCGAATTGGTAGCGCAGACCGGCACGGACCTGATGGATATTAAAGCCGTTATCATACCCCTGCGTACCGAGACCAGTGCAACATCCCGTCGGGACGTAATCGAACATCGCGCCTCCGTGGACACGGGTATAGCGGTAGCCGGCATCAAGCTTGAGATTGGATGTCAGGTCATAGGATGCACCGGCACTCAGCGACCAGGCGAAACGCCAGCTTGCCACACCGGCGTGCGGCGATGCGGTGATGGTCGTTCCGGGACCGCCCGGGAAAGAGCCGTTACAAACGGTCGCTGTGCAGGTCGCTGTGTTGTTGAGCGTGTCCCAGCTCACATATGCACCACCGATACCGGCACCGACATAGGGTGTGAAGCCGTGATACTTGCCAAGATCGACATAGGCATTGGCCATCAGGATCAGCATCGAGTAGCTGCTGCTGTCGGCTGACGTACAGGAGCCGGGCTGGTTGCTGGCGGCCGAGCAGTCGCCGGATGTCGAACCGCGAAAATCCGAGCTGAATTCGTAATCGGCGGTCAGGTCGGCACGCAGGTAATTGTTGATCTGGTAGCCGATTCCGGCACCGATCGACCAGGTGTTGTCAACTTCCGATGTGATGAAGGAGTTCAGGTTGCCACCGGCATGGTAGTCGACGCCGCGGATCTGCATGAAGGCGAAATCCAGATCGCCACGCAGATACCATCCACCGGTCGACACTTCGACGATCTCGCGCTGTACTTCGACCATCGGCGGTTCATAGAGATCCGCAGCCAGGGTTGGGACCGAAACACTTGCCAGCAGCGCTGCTGCGAGGATTGTCGGCACGGCTACCTTGCTCATTTCATATTCCTTCCAGCTTCCCCGGCAGCCCGCGCAGCCGAGGTTATCGTTGAATTCTGTTAGGGATAATGAAGTGCAAAGGTTAAGGCGCGCTTAACCGTGTTTGTTAGCCATACCGGGAAGAACAGCCGGCGGCACCAGGCGGTTTTTCGGTGTATTTCGACCGCCGCTACCGGCGTCGTGCGAGTGGATTCAGGCTGCCGATTTTTCAGCGGATATGACACCGACAATGTCGTTGACGACCGTTTCGACGAGGCGCTGGTCATCGCCTTCGGCCATCACCCGGATCAACGGCTCGGTGCCGGACACCCGGATCACCAGCCGCCCGGTCTGGCCGAGCTTGTCGCGTGAATCCTCGATCGCCGCCTTGACGGCCGGTTTTTCCAGCGGTTCTTTGCCCGAGAACCGGACATTGCGCAGCAATTGCGGTACCGGCTCGAACTTGCGGCACACTTCACTGACCGGTTTGTCGGCTTTCTTGACGCAAGCCAGCACCTGCAGCGCACTCACCAGTCCGTCTCCGGTAGTGGAAAAATCAGTCAGTACGATATGGCCGGACTGTTCACCACCGACATTCTGGCCGTGCGCACGCATATGTTCAACGACATAGCGGTCACCGACCTTCGTCCGTTCCAGCGAAAGATCCATATCGCCCAGGAATCGTTCCAGCCCGAGATTTGACATC
This sequence comes from Hyphomicrobiales bacterium, assembly GCA_021775495.1. Taxonomy (GTDB): domain Bacteria; phylum Pseudomonadota; class Alphaproteobacteria; order Rhizobiales; family Rhizobiaceae; genus JAJFHT01. The sequence goes on from JAJFHT010000060.1 coordinate 50,259, forward strand.
ACGGTCGCCACGACACCACCGCCTGACAGACGGCCGGTTTTGTGCCAGCTCTCCGCCACTAAAGCCATGATCTGATCGCCGTCAACGACAGACCCGGTTTCATCCAGGATCAGGACACGGTCCGCATCGCCGTCAAGCGCGATGCCGATATCGGCGCGCACTTCGTGGATCTTCTTGCTGAGGCCGATCGGATGGGTGGAACCGCAATCCAGATTGATGTTCAACCCGTCCGGTGCGTCATTGATGGTGATCACTTCCGCACCGAGTTCCCAAAGCGCTGCAGGAGCCACCTTGTAGGCAGCACCGTTTGCGCAGTCGACAACGATCCTGAGGCCGGAAAGCGACAACGAGCGCGGCAGCGTACGCTTGGCAAATTCGATGTAGCGGTCATGCACCCCGTCGACGCGTTTGGCACGGCCAAGTCCATCAGCCCGGGCCAACCGCGATTCCAGGTTTTCCTCGACCAGCTTCTCGATCCGCATCTCGAACTCGTCGGAAAGCTTGTATCCATCAGGACCGAACAGCTTGATGCCATTGTCGTGGAACGGGTTGTGAGAGGCTGAGATCATCACGCCGATATCGGCCCGCAGCGAACGGGTCAGCATGGCGACAGCCGGTGTCGGGATCGGCCCGAGCAGGAAGACATCCATCCCTGCCGCGGTGAAACCGGCAACCAGCGCATTCTCGATCATGTAGCCTGAAAGCCGCGTATCCTTGCCGACAACCACCCGGTGGCGATGATTACCACGCTGAAAGGAAATACCGGCAGCCATGCCAACCTTCATGGCGATGTCCGCCGTCATTGGAAAACTGTTGGCCCGTCCCCTGATACCATCGGTACCGAAATATCGCCTGCTCATAGACTCAAAAACCCTCAAACCCCGCTCTCGCGAACGCAAATGTGGCACATTTTAGGCAAAATCTGCCATCACAATATGTGAGAAACCGTTACGGAAGGCTTGCGAACCCGCAAAATAGGATACTCGAATGCGCCGCCGTCCCAGTTCCGTGAACTAAACAAGAACGCATCCATTGTCACCAATTATTTGCGCAGAGAGTTAATCCACTGCCGCAAAAGGTCGACCGCTTCAGGGTCGGCGAGGCTGCGTCCAAGTTCCGGCATCATGACACCGGCTTCGGTGCTTTCGACCCGGTGCAGCAGGATCGACCCATCCGGGTTGCCCGGATCAACATCGAACAGCCGCCCTCCCGATCCACGTCCGGCCGCAACCGGGCGTTTTTCGATTCCAAAAGCGCCCTCGTCCTGCTGGCCCCAGTTCAAAAACAGACCTGAATTGCTGGCCGGCCCCTCGGGACGGTGACAATGGGCGCAATTGATGTCGAGCCAGGCCCGCGCCCGGGCATCAAGCGGTTGGGAATGATTGCGCCAGTCAGGTGCGGAAGGCGCATCGGACGGAGCGGGTGCACCGCTGAGAATATTGCGGCGGGACCAGACGGCGATCTGGTTGTCCGGCCCGTCCTGGTAATCAAGGCTGTTGTTGAGAAACCGTGCCTTCGGACCGATCGGAGAAAGCTCTTTGCCCAGTGCATGGCAGCCCTTGCACTGGTTTTTGTTCGGCACACTGTATTCGAATGCCAGCGAGGTTCCGTCCGCCAGCACCACCTCGAGCGGCAAGCGCGCTCCGGCAATTTTCAGGACCGCGTCGCTTTGTTCGTCATTCCAGACATAGGCCCAAGCTTTCCAGCCGGTGTCCTGC
>JAJFHT010000007.1 GCA_021775495.1 Hyphomicrobiales bacterium
ACTGACTTTCATCTTCATCACACACGACCTGTCTGTGGTGCGCAATATCGCTGATCGCGTGGCGGTTTTCGAAAAGGGGCTCCTCGTCGAGTTGGCCGACACGAACGAGCTGTTCGCGAACCCAAAGCAGGCATACACACGACAGCTGATCAGCGCCGTCCCGGTCGTGAGTCAGGATGAAGTCGAGCTGCGGGATCGGTTGCAGGTCTCAATGGGCTGAAATCATAACCGCTACTACGAAAGCCTGCAAAACCTCTCGCCGACCTACGTCTACATCGGACGCGGCGAAACAATCTTATTTGAAAGAGAAAGGATCAAACGAAACACCATCAACCAACGGCGCTTGCGACACCGCAAATCCGCCGCCGAATATCAACAAGCAGATGAGCCAGGTATTCCGATAGCTCAGCGCGCAATCTGTACCAAATCTATCTATCCCGGTCGTTGATCCTTTAGAAGACAGGTTGCGGCAAAAACTCGCCGAGGAGGCCATTGAGAATGAATGAGGAGTTCGATCGTTTCAGCCGGGCGCTTGCAGAAGCCAGATCGCCGGCAGATGCACATCAGGGCCTGTGCGTGCTGACCGACAAGATCATCGGCGTGCGGCTGTTCACCCTGATGACTTTCGATCGTGCGCGCGGCGAAGCCAAACGGATTTTTTCCAACATGCCGGATGACTATCCGGTCTCGGGCACCAAGGATGTCGACAGCAGTGACTGGACCGGGCTGGTTCTCGATCAGCGCAAGACATTTGTCGCCAATTCAATCGGTGACATCGCCAAGGTCTTTCCCGACTACGAACTGATCGACTCGCTGGGCTGCCAGTCCTGCATCAACATTCCGGTCGAAGTCGGCGGCGAGGTGCTGGGAACGCTGAATTGCCTGCATGAGAAAGATCACTACTCGGCCGGGCGCGTCGCAGCCTCCGAGGCTCTCAAGCTTCCGGGCGCGGTTTGCCTGCTCATGGAAATCATCGATTTGAAAAGGGAGGCCAGAAATGGCTAATTCAATCATCAGGGTCGCGACCGATGTCGGCGGTACTTTCACGGACCTCGTCTGTTTCGAGACCGATCCCGACAGCGGGGTGTCGAGTGTTCGCACCGCCAAATCCGATACGACGCCGCCGAATTTTGAAGAGGGCGTGCTCAACGTTCTGGAAAAGGGCAATGTCGATCCGGCAACGGTGAATTTTCTGGCGCATGGCACAACGGTGGTGATCAACGCGCTGACCGAGCGCAAGGGCGTCAAGGTCGGGCTGATCACTACGGAAGGGTTTCGCGATACGCTGGAAATCGCACGCGGCAACCGGCCGGATTTCTTCAATCTTCATTATGAGAAACCCAAGCCATTCGTGCCGCGCTATCTGCGCCGCGAGCTTCCCGGGCGGGTCAGCTACAAGGGCGTGGAAATGAAGCCGCTCGATCTGACGGCACTGCCGGGGATCCTGGAGGATTTCAAGGCCGACGGCGTTGAAGCCGTTGCCATCTGCTTCCTGCATTCCTATGCCGATCCCTCGCATGAGCGTCTGACCGGAGAGAAGGTACGCGAATTGTGGCCCGAAGTGGCTGTTGTCTCCTCGCATCAGATCACCCGCGAATGGCGCGAGTACGAGCGTACCAACACTGCGGTGCTGTCGGCCTATGTCCAGCCGACGGCGGAACGCTATCTCAGGCGCCTCGATGACGGATTGAAGGGCAGGGGATTCAAGGGAAGTCCCTACATCATGCAATCCAATTGCGGTGTCGATTCACTGGAATCGGTGTCGCGCGTGCCCATCACCATGGTTGAATCCGGTCCAGCTTCCGGATTCTGGGGCGCGGCGGAACTGGGCAAGCTGATCGGTGAAACCAACGTGCTGGCGCTGGACATCGGTGGCACAACGGCGAAATGCTCGCTGATCGAGAACGGCCAGGTCAAGATCATGACCGATTACTGGATCGAACGCGACCGGACATCAGCCGGTTACCCGATCATGGTGCCGGTCGTCGACCTGGTCGAAATCGGCAATGGCGGTGGCTCAATCGCCTGGGTCGATGATTTCGGCAAGCTGCATGTCGGGCCGCAATCGGCCGGCGCCGTGCCCGGACCGGCGGCCTATGGCAAAGGCGGTAGCGAGGCGACGGCAACCGATGCCAATCTGCTGCTCAGTCGTATCAACAAGGACTATTTTTGTGGCGGCGATGTCAACGCGGATATGAGTGCGGCTACGGCGGCGGTCACCGCAGTTGGCAAGAAACTTGGTGTCGATGCTGTTGAGGCTGCACGCGGCATTGTCCGCATTGCCAACAACAATATGGTCAACGCGCTGAAGCTGGTATCGCTCAATCGCGGCTTTGATCCACGTGATTTCACCCTTGTCGCTTTTGGCGGTGGTGGTGGCATGCATGCGGTGGCACTGGCCAGCGAAATGGGCGTGAAAAAAGTCGTGGTGCCGGCTGGTGCATCGGTCTTTTCGGCCTGGGGCATGATGATGTCGGACCTGCGCCGGGACTATTTCGTCACAAGGCTTGCCGATCTATCGGAGGGTGCGGCTGAGGGCATCGAAGGGCTTTTTGCTGAAACCGAGGAGCAGGCGCGCAAACAGTTCAACGATGAAGGCATCGGCGAAGACCGCGTCACTTTTCTGCGCTACGGAAAGTTCCGCTACCAGAACCAGGAACACACAACCGAGGTCCTGCTCGAAGGCGCTGTCACGGCCGGCAATCTGGCGGCGATCGAAGCGGATTTCCACGAAACCTATGAGCGTGAATACACCTACCGGCTGGATGCCCCGGTCGAGATGGTCGGCATTCACCTGGTTGCCTCGGCCGAAGTCGGCAAGCTGACGATGAAGGAGCAGGAAAAAGGCGATGCCGATGCGGCGCCGGCGCTGAAAGGCCGGCGCGATGTCGATTTTGCGCTGGAAGGCTCGCATGACAGTGCGATCTACGACGGCACGAAACTGCAGCCGGGGATGTCGTTCGACGGCCCGGCAATTGTCGAGGATCCCGGCACGACTGTCGTGATCCATCCGCAAAACCGTGCTGAAGTCGACGGTTTCGGCAACATTCACATTCATCTTTCGGCGTGAGGAGGCGACCATGACTGCCAATGATCCGATCACCCAGGAAATCATCCAGAATTCACTGCAGGCGGCGGCCGACGAGATGTTCGCGGCAATGCGCAAGACGGCGATGAGTTCGATCATCTATGAAGTGCTCGACATGGGCACCGGCATTCTCGATGCAAGGGGAGAACTTGCCTGTTCCGGTGCCGGCATTCCGGCGTTTATCGGCGTGCTCGACAAGGCGGTGAAGGTCATTGTCGCCAAGCACAACAAGCCGGGTGAGATCGAGCCGGGCGACGTGTTTGCCACCAATGACCCTTATTACGGCGGCGTCACGCATTTGAACGACATTGTCGTGGCGATGCCGGTGTTTGCCGAGGGCCGCATCATCGCCTGGACCGCCAACATCGCGCACAACTCAGATGTCGGCGGCATGGCACCCGGATCACTGACCGGTGATGCGACGGAAATCTTTCAGGAAGGTTTGCGGCTTCCGGCGATCAAGATGATTTCGAAAGGCGAGCCGATTGGTTCGGTGATGGACATCATCAAGGTCAATTCGCGCATGCCGGACGTGCTGGAAGGTGACGTCTGGGCTGCAATCGCCTCAGTGCGCATCGGTGGCAAAAGGCTGAATGAGCTTGCACAGAAATACGGTGTCGCGACATTCGAGCGGGCGATGGCCGAATTCATGGATTTCGGCGAGCGCTGTTCACGGGCCGAGCTTGCCAACCTGCCGCATGGAACCTTCGAACTGTCGGAAGAGCAGGATGACGGCCGCATCTTCAATGTGAAGGTGACCATCTCGAAGGACGAGTTCATCCTCGATCTTCTCGACAATCCGGATCAGGCCAACAACCCGGTCAATACTAGCCGCGACGGGGTGATGGTCGCGGCGCAGATGATCTTCAAGTCGCTGACCGATCCCTATTCGCCTTGCAATGAAGGTTCGTTTCGGCCGATCAAGCTGCTGACCCGGGAAGGCTCGGTATTCCACGCCAAGGAACCGGCGCCGATCGGCTTCTACTACGAAATCGAATTGCGGGTGTATGACCTGATCTGGCGCTGCCTGGCGCAGCACATGCCGGAACGGCTGGCTTCCGGCCATTTCGCCTCGGTGTGCGGCACCTTCATCGGTGGCATTCATCCCGATACCGGCCGGCAATATACCATTATCGAACCGCAACTCGGCGGCTGGGGCGCAAGTGCCGGCGGCGATGGCAACAGCGCCATCTTCTGCGGCTTCCATGGCGAAACCTACAATTGCCCGGCCGAGATCAACGAAGCCCGCAACGGGCTGATCATCGACCGGATGGAACTCAACGTTGAGCCAGGCGGCGAGGGGCGGCATGCCGGCGGGCGTGGCATTCGCCTCGATTATCGAATCCGTGCCAATGACAGTTTCCTGACCGCCGGCTACACGCGCTCGAAATTTCCGCCATGGGCGCTGGATGGCGGCAATGAAGGCTCGCCCAACTATGTCGATGTCATCCGCAAGGACGGCTCGACCGAGCATTATTCGTTCGTCTCCGGCCTGACTATGAACCAGGACGATGTGATCCGTATCGTCACGGGAATCGGCGGCGGCCTGGGCGATCCGAAGGAAAGAGACCCGGAGGCCGTCAAGGAAGATGTGAAAAACGGATTGATCTCACCTGAACGGGCGAGAGACGTCTACGGAGTTGCAACGGACTAATTGAAACAGGGAGAAAGCAGATGATGACGCCACTGAAAATCATGTATCTCAACCCGGTTGGTTTCGATGCCTATGACCAGGTCTTCGCTGACATGGCGCGTGACCACAAACTGCCTGAAACCGAAGTTCACATCACGTCGCTGAGACCCGAAGACGGGGCATTCACCCACATCGAATACCGCTCGTATGAGGCGCTGGTGACCCGAGGCATAATCCGCGCCACCAGAGCCGCGGCGCGGGAAGGGTTTGACGCGTTGGCCATCGGCTGTTTTTACGATACGGCATTGCACGACGCCCGGGAAATCTCGGGAGAGATGATCGTTACCGCGCCCTGCATGGCTTCGGTTGAAATCGCAACCAGCCTTGCAAACCGCTTTGGCGTGATTGTCGGGCGGCGCAAGTGGGTTGATCAGATGACCGCGGCAGTGCGGGACAACGGCCAGATCGAACGGCTGTCGGGTTTTTACCACGTCGAGCTGGGCGTCAATGACTTTCAGACTGACCACCAGAAGACCAACAACCTGCTGACACAAGCGGGCCGCAAGGCTGTCGAGGAGGACTACGCCGAAGCTTTGATCCTTGGTTGTACGCTGGAAGTCGGATTCTACAAGCAACTAGAGGCCGATCTCGGTGTGCCGGTAATCGACCCGTCGATTGCCGCGCTGAAACGCGCCGAGTATTCGGCGCTGTTGAAACAACAATGCGGCTGGAAACCAAGCCGGAAATGGTCTTGCGAGGCGCCTCCCGAAGATGAAATCGCCCGGTTTGGCGGATTTGATGATGGCGAGGTTTTTGGCAACCGGATCGTGGTCGAGGCTGAAAGCTCTGTCGGCACGCTGGCTGCTGACGCCGGCACAGCGACGGTTTTGAACCGGGCCGTCTGAGAGAGTATCCGGGATGTTGCAGAACACACCATTGAAGATCATGTATCTGAGCCCGGCCGGTGGAAGCCGCGGCGACGGCAATAACATATTCGCCGCCATGGCCGAGCAGAACAAACGGCCGGGTACGGAAGTTCACATCGTCTCGCCGCCACCCGATGATGGCCTTTTCACGCATATCGAATACCGCTCCTATGAAGCGATCGTTACGCGCGGCATCGTGCGCGGCGTGCGGGCTGCCGCCAAGGAGGGCTTCGACGGCCTCGCAATCGGCTGCTTTTATGACACCGCACTCCACGACGCCCGGGAGATTTCGGGTGAAATGATGGTGACGGCGCCTTGTGTGGCATCCTGTGAAATCGCCGCCAGCCTGAGCAATCGTTTCGGCATCATCGTCGGGCGGCGCAAATGGGTGCACCAAATGCACAGCACGGTTGCTGCCAATGGATATGAGGATCGATTGTCCGGGTTCTATCACGTTGAACTCGGCGTCAACGATTTCCAGACGGACCATGATCGAACCGCGAATTTGTTGATCGAAGCCGGTCGAAAGGCGGTCGAACTGGATTATGCCGAAGCCGTTATTCTTGGCTGCACCATGGAGTTCGGCTTTCACAGGAAGCTGGAAGATGAACTTGGCGTTCCGGTCATTGATCCCTCGATCGCCGCGCTCAAACGGGCTGAATATGGTGCCTTGCTGAAACGTCAATGTGGCTGGAAACCCAGCCGCAAATGGTCATGCGAAGCGCCGCCAGAGGACGAGATCGCCCGGTTTGGTGGTTTTGACAACGGAGAGGCGTTTGCCGGCCGGCTTGTGGTCGAGGCAGCCTGAACGGGAGAATTTGGAATGAATGCATCTGCCTCGCGGATGGAAAAACTTCGCGCGCAAATGGCGATGACCGGAACCGACCTTGTCGCCATCGGGCCGGGGGCTCACATGCAATGGCTGCTCGGGTTTCATCCGCATGCGGACGAACGGCCATGTCTGCTGCTGATCGTTGCTGAGCGGGAGGGGTTTTTGATGCCGGCCCTGAATGCCGATGCCAGCCGGCAGTTCACCGACATCGCGTTCCATAGCTGGAGCGACGACGAAGGGCCGGGGGCGGCGCTGTCGGCAGCCCTGGCCGGGACTGGGTCTGAAAATGCAGAAAAGGTCTCGATCGATGAGACCATGCGGGCCGATTTCGCCCTGCTGGTGCTTGATGCGCTGCCAAATGCGAGCCGTTCCTACACCACCGAAACCATCGGCGCTTTGCGGATGCAAAAGGATGAAACCGAATATTCGGAACTGAAACAGAATGCGATGATTGCAGACCTGGCGATGGAGACCGCATTCGCCGCGATCAAACCGGGGCTGACGGAATTGCAGATCGCCGCCATTATTCGTGAGCGGTTTGCCGATCACGGCGCCAAACCGTTGTTCACCATCGTCGGCGCTGCGGCCAATGGGGCGTTTCCGCATCACCAGACGGGCGACAGCAAGATCAAGGACGGTGATGCCATCGTCATCGATATCGGCGCACGCAACGGCACCTATTCCAGCGATATCACGCGGATGGCACTCGTAGGTGCCGGCCCGGAAGGGTATGCCGAAGTCCATGCGATAGTCGAAGCCGCGGTTCAGGCCGCGCTTGCCGCCGCAAGACCGGGCGTACAGGCAATGGAAGTCGATGCGGCTGCGCGATCGACCATCGCTGCTGCCGGTTATGGCGAGTATTTCCTGCATCGCACCGGCCATGGTCTGGGTGTCGAAGGACACGAACCGCCCTACATCACCGCAACATCCGAGACCGTTCTGGAAACCGGAATGGTGTTTTCGATCGAGCCCGGCATCTATCTGCCCGATCGCTTTGGCATTCGGCTGGAGGAGATCGTCATCCTGCGCGATGACGGCCCCGAAATTCTCTCGCGGCTTCCGCGCACCGCACATATCGCGAAGGTCTGAAACCCGTGCCAGAACAGACCGATCCCTTCACCGCATCAGTCATACAGGCCAGCCTTGTTGCCGCCGCTGACGAAATGTTCGCCGTGCTGCGCAAGACTGCGATGAGCCCGATCATCTACGAAGTGCTGGATGTCGGAACGGGTATCACTGACGCTGAAGGCGAACTGGTCAGTTCGGGAGCCGGTATCCCGACTTTTGTCGGCGTGCTCGACAAGGCGGTCAAACGCATCGTTGAATTGCACCCGCCTGCCACGATCAAACCGGGTGATCTCTATGTCACCAACGATCCCTATTATGGCGGCGTCACCCATCTCAACGACGTTGTCATCGCGATGCCGGTGTTTGTCTCCGGAAAGCTGATGGCGTGGACGGCTTCGATTGCGCACTGGAACGATGTCGGCGGCGCGGTCGCTGGATCGATGTCGACCGAAGTCAGTGAAATTTTCCAGGAGGGCCTGCGGCTTCCGGCGGTCAAGCTGTTCGATGCCGGCGCGATCGTGCAGCCGGTGTTCGACATTATCGAGACCAATTCACGATTGCCGGAATTCGTCCGCGGCGATCTGTGGGCGCAGGTTGCCGCCAGCCGCCGCGCGGCAGGGCGTATCGAGGCGCTGGTGGGAACCTACGGCCTAGCTGCATTCCAGTCGGCCCTGGCCGCCCTGTTCGTCGAGGGTGAGCGGCGCGGACGTGCCGGTCTTGCCGGACTGCCATCCGGCCGTTTTGAGTTCGAAGAGACACAGGACAATGGCGCATTGTGGAAAGCGTCCATCACAATTTCCAACGATCGGTTCCTGGTCGATCTGCGTGACAATCCGGTGCAGCGCGCAGCGCCCTATAATACCAGCCGCGATGGGGCAGTGATCTCGTCGCAGATGATCTTCAAGGCGCTGACCGATCCGACGCTGTTCGCCAATGCCGGCTCGTTTCGCCCGCTGGAGGTGCTGACAGAACCCGGAACCATCTTCCACGCTACCGGGACGGCACCGCACGGATATTATTTCGAAACACGGATCCGACTTTACGACATGTTGTGGCAGTGCATGGCGAAGGCTATGCCGGAGCGCCTGCCGGCAGGGCATTTCGCCTCGATCTGCGGCACGGTGCTTGCCGGTAATCATCCCGATACCGGCCGGCGGTTCACCATGGTCGAGCCGCAAATGGGTGGATGGGGCGCGACGGCCGAACGTGACGGGCTG
>JAJFHT010000061.1 GCA_021775495.1 Hyphomicrobiales bacterium
GCTGCTCGCGGTTGATGGAGTCAATCGTGAATTGTCCAAAGCCGGTTATTGCTCAGGTGCATGGGGTTGCGACAGCGGCGGGATGTCAATTGGTGGCCAGTTGCGACATCGCTGTTGCTTCCGACACGGCGCAGTTTGCAACGCCGGGCGTGAACATTGGCTTGTTTTGCTCCACGCCAATGGTGGCGCTTTCACGGAATGTCGGCCGTAAGCCGGCGATGAAGATGCTGCTGACAGGCGAATTGTTGAGCGCAAAAGAGGCGCAGGCAATCGGATTGATCAATGATGTTGTCGTTGAGGGTGAACTGAACAGAGCAACTGATGTGCTCGCCGATAAGATCGCAGCAAAGGCGCCGGCGACTCTACGCGTGGGCAAGGAAGCTTTCTACCGGCAGCTGGAAATGTCACTGCCGGATGCGTATCGCTTCACCTCGCAGGTGATGGTCGAAAACATGATGAAACCTGACGCAGAAGAAGGAATTGCGGCGTTTTTGCAAAAACGTGCACCTGCGTGGCAACCGCTTTGAAGGAAGAGACATAGATGAACGACTCATGTTGCGGACCTGGCTACGCATCTCCTGCAGAGGCCATTCAGGCACCACGCGAGAAGCTGCTCTATTCGATTGCAATTTACACCGGCACCGGCATCCAAAAGCCGGACTATTTGGTGACGATTGATGCCGATCCGGAGAGTTCCACCTACAGCCAAGTGATCCATAGGCTGGAAATGCCCGGCATTGGCGATGAATTGCATCATATGGGTTGGAATGCGTGCTCATCCTGCCATGACGATGCTTCGATGTCCCGCAAATACCTGCTGGTGCCTGGTGTCCGTTCGACCAACATCCATATCGTCGATACAGCCACCGACCCGCGTGCGCCGCGGCTGAACAAGGTGATCGACGGAGCCGAGATAAAGGCAAAGACAAACCTCTCGGCGCCGCACACCGTGCACTGTCTTGGCAGCGAGATCATCATCTCAATGCTCGGAGACGCACAAGGCAATGCACCGGGCGGTTATCTGCATTTGAACAAGGATTTTGAGATTGTCGGCCGTTGGGAGAACTCGATGGGTAACATACCGTTCGGCTACGACTTTTGGTACCAGCCGCGTCACAATGTGATGGCCTCATCGGAATGGGCTGCACCCAACACCTTTATGCCAGGCTTTGATCTGGAGGAGGTCGGCCATCTCAAATATGGCCGCCGCATTCATTTGTGGGACTTTGAGAAGCGAGAACCCAAACAGACGTTCTATCTCGGTGAAGATGGTCTCATCCCTCTTGAGGTGCGCTTCCATCACGACCCCAATTCGAGCCATGGATTTTGCGGCGCGGCGTTATCTGCCAACATCATACATTGGTGGAAAGACCATGAAGGTGAATGGAAGTGGGAGAAGATCATCGATGTGGAAAATGAACCGCATCCCGACTGGCCTATCCCGATTCCCGGTGTCATCTCTGTCATTCTGATCTCGATGGATGACCGGTTCCTCTATCTGTGCAACTGGCTTCACGGTGATATCCGCCAATACAACATTGAGGATCCTCACAATCCAGTGCTAACCGGCCAGGTTTGGATGGGCGGATTGCTTGGTAAGGCGCCGGAGGTGAACGGTGTCAAAGTGACAGGCGGTCCGCAAATGATCCAGCTCTCGCTAGATGGCAAGCGGCTCTATGTGACGACGTCTCTCTTTTCAACTTGGGACAATCAGTTCTACCCCGAAATACGAACAAATGGCGGCTGCATGTTGATGGTCAACTGCGACACCAAAAAAGGCGGAATGAAGATCGATCCAGGCTTTGTTGTTGACTTTGGCCAAGAGCCGAACGGCCCGTCACGCTGTCATGAAACGCGCTATCCCGGCGGCGATTGCACTTCTGATATCTGGATATGACGATGAAGTCCTTTACGATCACACTTGCCAATCGTGATGGCGCCACATTTGAGGTAGATGCCAAAAAACCGCTTCTGGACAGCCTGCGCGCACAAGGTGTCGATCTGCCTTACGGCTGCAAGTATGGCGGTTGCATTACCTGCGCGGCGAAGCTTGTCAAAGGCGAAGTAAACCAGAAGGCGCAGGTGGCCTTGAACAATCGTCAAATCAATGACGGTTATATCATCCTGTGCGTGGCCCGGCCTATGAGTGGCTGCACGCTGCAAATTGGCGTGGAAAGCCATGATCGGCTTTACCGTAACCCGTTCCTCGACCCGCTTAAGCCGCATGAGTTGAAGGCAGACATTGCAACGCCAAGGGAGGCTTGAGTGATGCCCGAAGCCGATATTAGCCGACTCTACGACTATTCACCCAACTACCTTGCCGACATTTTGAGAAAAACGCAGACAATCGCCATGGTCGGCGCCAGTCCCGACAAAACCAAGTTTTCATATGGCGTATTGCGCGTGCTGCATGAGACCGGCTACGACATGATCCCAGTCAATCCGAGGCCTGAAGTGAGCGAAATTCGCGAACTGAAAGTCTATCGTTCACTTGAGGAAATCGACCGGCCAGTCGACATGGTCGAGGTCTTCCGCCCGAAAGAGGAACTGTTCGGTATTGCGCAACAGGCGATCGGTATCGGGGCCAAGGTGTTGTGGGGTCAGATCGGCGTCTACGACGATAAGGCGGCACGACTTGCCGAGGCAGCAGGACTAGAGGTCGTCATGGACCGCTGTCCAAAGATCGAACTCTTCCGACCCTTCTGGAAGCCAAGGCTCGATCTTGGAATATGAAGATGCGTCTGCTGGCGACGTGCTGCTGCCCCGGCACGGGGACTATCGACTGGCCCGTCAGTAAACTGCTCGATGCATTGCGCGTCATGGAGCAGGAGAGAACACATTGACCCAGACCATCACAAATAGTCCTAGGAGTTTGTCAAAGAGCCGGTGGCCGCTATCCTTGCGAAAAGTATTGTGTACGCCTTGTCGTTGGCAAGACAGGGAAGGCAACAGATCCGCCGGGTATTGCCTACTTCTGTGCTCTAGGACATGGCGGCGAGCATGCCGAGACCTACCTCGCCGGTTTTACCTATACCCTCCAAGTGAATGGCTATGCCGGCTATGACCGGTTGACCCGTCCCGGCCGCGTCGATGGCCCGTTGACATTGGCCTATTGCTTTGCTCGTGCCAGGCGAAAGCTCGAAGACATTGCCAGCTCGGGAACTTCACCGATTGCCGAGGAGGGGCTCAGGCAGATCGCTGCGCTCTATCTTATAGGGAGTCGAATCCGCGGCCGTAGCGCCGACTGGCACCGGCAATACCGGCAGCAAATCTACACACTCTTGATCGAAGCATCTGAAAACTGGCTCGACGCCCAGCGGGCCCGCGTCTCAGCCAGATCACGGCTGGGCGACGCATTGCACTACATCGCCAAACACATGGCGGACCTGAGACGCCTCCTGAACAACGGCCGCATCGAGATCGACTCCAATGTCGTTGAATGGCAAATCGCAACTATGGTGCTCATGATTGAGTCCGACGCCAAGAAAGCAATCGAAGTTGGAGGTCCAAAGTAAACGCCGGAGCATAACATAATTGTTATGACATACATTGCGAATGAGCTCATATCTGTGGCGCGTCTTGTCTCCTATGATCAGTTTTGTTCGGTGAATATCAGCGGTCGCTATACCAGTTTAGGTGATGGGCTGCAGCAACAACAACCAGGTTCCGGCAAGTCGTTGGAAACAAGTTAGAACTTGGCGGGCATTTGAGTTCCGAACGGTGTTGGTTTGCCTACTAGTCCGCCGTCATTTGGTAAACGGAACACTGGCTCCGGTAGACTCTTCTAAAATGCCTGAGCTCTTTGTTCACAGTTTGGAGATTCGAGATGAACTTTACACACAACAGACTAACGAAAAAGCTTCTCAAATTCGGCCTGGCTGCGGCTTTTTTGCTCACGAGTCCGGCCGCCGGTATGGCTGAACGGCTAGCAATAGGAGAGTTCAAGTACGCAAATTATCAGGCCATTATGCATCTCATTAAAGCGCTAGTCGAAAACAGACTCGGCGGCGAGGTGGAGATAGTCCCGGCTAACAATGCATTGATGTATGCAGGCATGGATCGTGGCAAGGGTGAGATTGATGTCCACGCCGATGTTTGGATTCCGAACCAGCGCGACTTCATGGAAACGTATGTCATAGAAAAAGGAACTGTGGTCTATAGCAAAAACAACTATGGAGCTACGACCGGCTTTTGCGTTCCCAGATTTTTTGCGGAAGAACACAAAGTCCAATCCGTATTTGATTTAGCCAGACCAGAAATCGCAGAGATGCTGGATTCAGATGGCAATGGGAAAGGCGAAATCTATATCGGTCTACCGGGATCGGCGCAAGTCGCAATAAACCATGTCAAGCTTCGGGACTATGGTCTGCTCGTTTCCAACGAACGCATCGAAGCCGACTTCGCGGTGAATTATGCCGCGCTTGACGATGCGGTAAGGAAGGGCAAAGGTTATGCATTCTTCTGCTGGGCCCCGGATGGGGTTTGGCTGCAGCATGACATTGTGCAGTTGGAGGAGCCGCCACACGATCCCTCCTGTGTCAAGATGGTACAACCAAAGGAAGACCCCGACTGGTTGGAAAAATCTAAGATCACCTGCGCAGATGCCACCAAACAAGTCCAGATCGCGTATTCCAAGAGCCTGGAAGAGCGCTCTCCGGCGATCGCATCGCTACTTGCTAACATTGCATTGGATACGGATCTGGTGAGCAGTTGGGCATTTGAGATCGGCTCGAAAAAGCGCGATCCGGCCGAAGTGATCAAAGAATGGGTCGCGAACAATCCGGAACGGGTGGATAGCTGGTTCGGTCTATAATCCCTACCGATCTAAAAGGCGCAACAAGCAGTGCTGGGTGGTGTTCCCACACGTCCCAGCATTCGCGCGCGGATTTCTAAGTAAGTCCTCGCCAACGATGCAAATCGGTGGAGCAAATAACAAATGCGCAAAAACAGCTACGACTTCGTGATTGTCGGAGCAGGCTCGGCAGGATGCACCTTGGCCGCGCGCCTAAGCGAAGATGGACGTTTCTCAGTTTTGCTCCTCGAAGCTGGCGGGGAGGCAACCGGGAAGTGGGTTCGAATTCCCATCGGTCTCGGAAAGCTGGTGGGTGATCGTTCGCTTACATGGCCATTCGAAACAGTGGCCGAACCGGGCATGAACGGCAAGCGGATGGTATGGGCCCGCGGAAAGTTGTTGGGTGGATCAAGTAGCATCAACGGCATGGCTTTCGTGCGCGGCGATCCAAGCCAATACGACCGCTGGCGAGATGCAGGTTGCCCTGGCTGGGGTTACGAGGAAGTGTTGCCCGTATTCAAGAGATTGGAGGATCGTCCCGAAGGCGACCCGAAGTATCGTGGCCGCGGAGGGCCGATTTGCGTGTCCGATGCCGCTCACAAGGACGCTCTGACAGAGGCATTCCACGATTCCTGTGTGCACATGGGTATTCCAACTACAGAGGACTACAACGGGAAAACGTACGAAGGGGTTAGCTACTTTCAATTTTCCCAACGTAATGGACGCCGTTGCAGCACTGAAGTTGGCTACCTGCGCACCGCACGCAATCGGTCAAATCTAGACGTGGAGACATTTGCGACGGTCGACAGTCTGTTGTTCGAAGGCAATCGCACTGGTGTGTCTTACTTGAAAGAAGACGCTACCGGCCATCTTAGCCAAACTCATGAGGTGTTTGCATCCAAAGAAGTCATCCTGTGTGCCGGTGCGTTGTGTTCACCCATGATCCTCGAGCGCTCCGGCATAGGAGACACAGCCCTTTTGAAACGGCTCGGCATATCTCCTGTCCTGCACTTGCCGGGGGTAGGAGAGAATCTGCAGGATCATTTGAATTTGCGCACAACCTACGAATGCACAAAGCCAATCACTGTCAACGATGCACTCAACAGGTGGCCGTATGGAGCACGGATGGCACTTCAGTATTTGTTCAGACGCCGCGGCTTGATGACAACGCCGACAATCGCAATACAAGCGCTCGTCAAAAGTGAACCGGAATTGAGTACTCCGGACTTTAGAATCCAGCTAGCTCACATAAGTGGCGCCGATCGATCCGAGATAAGGCACGGAATGGGCAAAGGTCCTAGTGTAGATAATTTCTCGGGCTTTTCCTTGCATGCTTTTCAACTGCATCCAAAATCACGCGGTTCCATACATGTCCGCTCCAATGATCCAAATGACATACCGGTCATTTGCGCAAACTACCTCAACGACGCAGAAGATCGGAAAGCTGCGGTCGACGGAATAGAGCTACTACGAGAAGTTGCAAAACAAGACGCATTTCGTGAATTGATTGTGCGTGAAGTGCGGCCCGGCGGCACAGTCGTCGGATTTGAGGCTTTGCTCGACTACGCTAAGGAATGTGGTCATACCTGCTGGCACTCGGTAGGTACCTGCAAGATGGGAACCGATGAGATGGCGGTTGTCGATGCTGAGTTACGCGTCCACGGCACGCACAATTTGCGGGTCGCGGACGCGTCGGTGATCCCACACCTCGTATCGTCCAACACGAACGCTCCCTCCATCATGATCGGCGAACGGTGTGCCGATTTCATAAAAAACGAATACCGATGAGCAGATCGTGCTTGGGGCCGCTGGGGCATGACGGCCATGCAACTTGGAGAATGAACCGTGAAGTCCGAATTTGCTATTGAGATTAAGGGCGTCTGGAAGATCTTCGGCGATCGGGCCGAGGAAGCTCTTTCCGATATCCGCGATCAAGGTCTATCCAAGCAGCAGGTGCTCGAAGATTATGACTGTGTCATCGGTGTCACGGACGTCGATCTGGAAATCGAGCATGGCGAGATCTTCTGCGTGATGGGGTTGTCGGGGAGCGGGAAGTCAACCTTGGTTCGCCACATCAATCGACTCCTGGAACCGACTACCGGAGAAATCCGGGTGAACGGTCGGGACATTCTGGCTCTGCGTCCGAGAGAGCTGCGCAAGTATCGGAACGAGCACATCGCGATGGTGTTTCAAAACTTCGCCCTATTGCCGCATCGTTCAATTAAGGACAACGTCGCAATGCCACTTGAGATAAGGGGCGTTGCCAAGAATCGCCGCATGGAGATCGCAAAGCAAATCCTGGCAACTGTCGATCTGGCGGATTGGGGCAACAAATACGCCCATGAGCTCTCCGGTGGCATGCAGCAGCGTGTCGGCCTGGCACGTGCGATCGCCGTCGACTCGGAAATTCTGTTGATGGACGAACCTTTCAGCGCCCTCGACCCGCTGATCCGCCGTCAACTGCAAGACGAGTTCATGCGGCTCTCGTCGAATATGAACAAGACGACAGTTTTCGTCACGCACGATCTGGACGAGGCGGTGCGCATCGGTGATCGGATCGCCATCATGCGCGACGGACGGATCGTGCAGATGGGCACGCCCCAGGATATCATCATGAACCCGGGCGATGCCTATGTCGCTGAGTTCGTGGCAGGTATTTCGCGCCTGAAAATTGTGCGCGCCCAAACGATCATGCGACCGCTTGAGGCATACGAGCGGGAAGTCGGTCCGCTCGCGGACGATCTTCCGAGCTTTGGCGCGGACGAGAGCCTGAGCGCATTGATTCAATCCGCCATCGATCGCGATCTTCCCATCGCCGTCGTAGATGATTCGGGGAAGAGGATCGGTGTGATTACCCGTTCGGATCTGCTGAAGACCATCATCGAAGGTACGGAAACCTCATGAACAACAACACAGGTTTCAACGTGCAGAGTGCTCAACCAGAGAGTTCGGAAGAGCGAATGGCCGTGATTCGGGCATTTGTCGGGTCGAGCCCTGCCTACTACATTCGAGAATTTGACCTCATTGGAGGCAAACCGGGATTCACGTGGACTTTCAACCCAGCGGCGGCGATCCTGGGACCAATCTGGTACGGAATGCGCGGTATTTGGCACTGGGCGCTCGCCTTCACCTTTCTGGAGGCCTTTGCCAGCGTTCAGGTCGGGCGCGCACTTTGGGGAGACCTGACGTTGGAGGCTCGCGGGAGGATTGAAACAATTGAGCTCCTACTCGATCTTCGCCGTTCTCAACTCGAGGCCGCAAAAAATAACAATGCCGAAAACATCGATATGTTCAACCGCAACATCGAGTCCCTCGACAGGGTTCTCGCCGAAGTTCAGTTAGAGATCCAACAAATCGAGGCCACGCGTATCTGGGTCCTGGTCATTGGGCTCATAGCGCTGGCAACGGTGAAAGTGATTCAAGGCGTTCTGGCCAATCCCATCTTGATGCGCCGCTATTTCGATTGGCTCTCCGAACCCACGATCAGTTCCGGTGTCAGTTTCCCGAGAATGATACAAAGCGCGCTGTTCGTGACCCTGGTCTACGGAGCAAGCATCCTCCAGTTCGGATCACCGGGAGCATTGCCCGTCCTGAGCGAATTTCCGACCGATCCCCAGATCCGCTTGACTGCAATCGCTTGGATTGAGGAGTTTTTCGACTTCATTGTACTCGCCGGGGAGGACGTGTTCGACGCTATCACATACGGTATTCGATCAATCCTGGATGGGCTGGAAATCCTTTTCGTGAAGACACCCTGGATCGTGGTGATCGCGTTTGTCGTTGCCTTGACTGTTCTGTCATCGGGGCTTCGCGCCGCGATCTACACGGGCGCGTTTCTCGCCTATATGGGACTGATTGGTTTGTGGGTCGTTTCGATGCAGACCCTGGCCCTGCTGGGAACCGCCGCCTGCATCAGCATCGGTT
>JAJFHT010000062.1 GCA_021775495.1 Hyphomicrobiales bacterium
GCCTTGCGCGTGCCGGCCTGAGAGGTCGCGATCGCCACCTCATATTCCGGGACGCCGTCGCCGATCGCCGTTCGACCCGCAGCCATCATCGCCATGGCAACCTGCCCGGCATGCCGCGCCAGTTGCAGTTCTTCCGCCGATTTGATCATCCGCATCCCTGCAAGGATCGGTGTCACGCTGACGAGCCGATCCGCGCCAACCAGGTCGTCCACATAGGTGCGAACCAGCGGCGGCATGTGATCGGGTTCGATGGCAACGCGCCCCGCCCCCTTAACCGCTACGGGCAGTTCCTCGCGCCATTCACCGCCCATGCCGTCATTCCAGGCTGCGATCCGGTCGACCCGGGCTGCGGCCTGAGCCGAGTTAAAGTCGATCATCGGCGTGATCAGAAGCGTCTCGCCGTCCTTCGGCACGACGAGGATCGTCGGCCGCCCGAATTCCATGTGCAGATAGTCGTAATATCCGGTCAGATAGTAGACGTTATCGTCATCGGTGATCAGCGCGACATCAATTCCGGCCTCGGCCAGCTTTTGTTGGAAACGGCTCAGTCTTTCGGCGAACATTTGACATCTCCATCCTGCAATGATGCGCGAACCGATCAGACGGCCTCTTTCACCGCGCTCAGGAATTGCTGCGTCCGGGCCTTTTGCGGGTTTCCGAACAGCTCGGCAGGCAGCCCCTGTTCTTCGATCTTGCCATCATAGAAGAAACACACCCGATCCGAGATATCGCGGGCAAAGCCCATCTGGTGTGTCACCATCAGCATGGTCAGGTTGTGTTCGGACACCAGTTTACGAATGACGTTGGTCACTTCGCCGATCACTTCAGGGTCAAGCGCCGAGGTCACTTCGTCGAACAGCATAACCTTTGGCCGCATCGCCAGCGCGCGGGCAATCGCAACGCGCTGCTGCTGACCCCCGGAGAGGCGCGAGGGATGCTGGTCCTTCTTTTCGATCATGCCGACCAGTTCCAGCAGCTCTTCCGATCGTTCGCGGGCCTCCTTCCTGGAAATACCCAGCACCTGAACCGGACCTTCCATGCAGTTTTCCAGCGCGGTCATATGCGGGAAAAGGTTGAAGTGCTGAAAGCACATACCGATATCGGCGCGCCGCTCGCGCAGGTGACGCTGACTGGCCGGCACGAGCTTGTCGTTCTTCGCCATGTGAGTCAGAGGGCTGCCATCCACATAGATGACGCCGCCATCGATCTGCTCAAGCGTCATCAGCATCCGCAGAACGGTGGTCTTTCCTGATCCGGACGGGCCGATAATCGACACCATTTCCCCTGCGGCAACATCAAGATCAAGATCGTCGAGAACGACCAGTGGCCCGTAGACCTTGCGCACCTTCCTGAAGCTGACCATCGGGGCATCAGCGCCCGAGATTTCCAGCGGGTATCCCGATATGTCTTCCATAATCACATTCCCAGTTTGCGGCGGACATAACCCTCGAAGCCCCGGATGAGGCCGGCGGAAGGCAGGGAGATCGCCAGAAAGATGAGGCCAACCATCGTGTAGGGTTCGAGGAATCGGTAGTTCTCGGAGCCGATGGCATTGGCCGTGTGGATGAGTTCGGCTACGCCGATGACGGAGAGCATCGGTGTGTCTTTGAAAATGCCGACCAGATAATTGCCCAATCCGGCCAGAGCCGGCGGAATGGCCTGGGGGATGACGATACGTCTATAGGTCTGCATCGTCGACATGTTCAGCGCAGTCGCTGCTTCCCATTGTCCGCGCGGCACGCTCTCAATACCACCGCGATAAACCTCAGACAGGTAGCAGGAATAGTGCAGGCCGATTGCGATCATTCCCGACATCCAGGGACTGAGCCGGATGCCGAATTGCGGCCCCACATAAAAGACGAAGAAGATCTGCAGAAGCAGCGGGGTTGAGCGGATGAATTCGACGAATTCGCGCACCAGGAAAGTCAGCACCCTGGATGGGGACCTCTGCGCCAGCGCCAGCACCAATCCCAGCACAAGGGCAATCGCATAGCCCGCCCCGGCGGCGATCAGCGTATTTCCCGTGGCCTGAACGAGGCGCGGCAGAATTTCCCAGACAAATTCCCATTGCCAATCAAACATGGCTCAGGCCCTCCCCAGCTTGCGGGCCATAAAGCGTTCCAGCCAGCGCATGAAAGGCGTGACCAGAAACCGCGCCAGGATGTAATAAATGATCAGAGCGGCCCCGAAGACCTGTGCCGACAGGAAGGTGGTGCCGTTGATCTGCTTGGCCTGGAACATCAGGTCCGTGACGGAGATCAGCGAAACCAGCGCGGTGCCCTTCAGGACCTCGATCATCAGGTTGCCCCATGGCGGCAGCATGTTGATCAGGGCCTGCGGCAGGATGATGCGCCACATGCGTTTCGCCGGGCTCATATTGATGGCCAAGGCGGCCTCCCACTGCCCCTTGGGGACAGCCAGAATGCCACCGCGCACGAGTTCGGCGCCGTAGGCGCCGGTGTTCAGAGCAATCGCAACGAAGCCAGCCGTGAATTTTTCCAGCGTGATACCGAACAGCGGCAGCACAAAGAAGATCCAGTAAAGCTGAACGAGAAGCGATGTGCCGCGGAATATCTCGATATATGTGACGGCTACACCATTCACGATCCTGTTTTCCGACAGTTTCATCAGCCCGGCAGCCAACGAGATCACCACGCCAAGCGCCGCCGCGAGCACGAACTGTGCCACCGTTATCCCGGTGCCCGAAAGAAGGCGCGGCCAGAACTGGCCGACGAACTCGAAGAAGGTCATACTGCGATCCGGCCTGTCAAAGTGTCAAAGAAAACGGCAGGCCGGTTCGGCCTGCCGTCAATCATTTTCATTTAGCGGTTCTGGCAGGCCCATTCTGCCGTCACGTCACCGGGAAGATGATCTTTGGTGTATTCGTGATCGGCCACTTTCGCGAGCATTTCCTCAGTGCCGATATAGGCTGCTTGCGCCTTATTGTACTTTTCCAGGAAATCCGCATCGCTGTCGCGGAATCCAATACCAGCCCAGTTCCTGGTCCATTCCGGCATTTTGGATAGATCACCCAGCTCAAGCGCGCCATCCGATTCATGTGCAAGGTGCGCCGCTTCGAAATAAGTCAGAACCGCCGCATCGGCGCGACCGGCTTTCACCGCAGCCAGCATTTCGGTCGGCCCGGGCACCTGCATCAGGTTGGCATCGGTAAAGCCCACTTTCTTTGCGGCTTCAACGGTGTTGTATCCGGCCCCGGTCACAAGAATGGATTCGGATTTCAATACGTTCTCATAGTTGTGGATCGCTTTGGGATTGCCCGCCGGCACGAGAAACGCGTCGCTGAAGGTTCCGACTGGTTCCGAGAACTTAACGTTCTTGCAGCGGGAGTTGAGGATGTACATGCCGCCGGTGATCATATCGTAACGCCCGGCTTTCAGTCCGGGAATCAGCCCGCCCCAATCGGTCACCACCGGTTCGACATTGGTGTACCCCATGGATTTGAGAGTTTCGATCGCGATATCGTTGACAAACCCGTCTGCTTCACCGCTTTCCGCCGGATAGGCCCAGATCGGAATGTTGGCAAAGCCGATCCGGATGGGATCACCTGCTTCAATACGGTCCATAAGCGGGCCGGCTACAGCCGTAAAAGCTGTTGCAGCCAGGGCAAACCCGGCGGCAATGAATGTTCTGGTTAGTTTGTTTGGCATTTTCTCCTCCGTGCCATTTTTTGGATCAAGATTTTCAGACAACATGCGCGTTTCGGGGACTATCGGGAATCCGCTTTGATTTGGATCGATATCCATGGTGGGACATCGCATCGTCGGCAGCTTTCATGCTTCAACCGACAGTGTTTGCATGCCCCGCGATGATACAAAATGCACAGGAGGGTTCCCGTCGAATTTCGCGCGATCACGATAAAATATGTTGCGCTCGGGCATAGTTTTGA
This sequence comes from Hyphomicrobiales bacterium, assembly GCA_021775495.1. GTDB lineage: Bacteria > Pseudomonadota > Alphaproteobacteria > Rhizobiales > Rhizobiaceae > JAJFHT01. Next base: position 3,908 of record JAJFHT010000062.1, read on the forward strand.
TCTTTATCCGACTATGGACGACAAAGACCTTGAGATACTCAAACTCATCCAGTCGAATTCACGTCTGACGGCGGAGGCGCTGGGATTTGAAGTTGGACTTTCACCGCCAGCTGTTCAGAAACGCTTGAAGAAGCTGCGCGAGACCGGCGTGATCGAAAGCGAGATCGCGGTGCTTTCGCCCTCGAAGCTCGGGCGAGAGATGACCGTGATCGTTCAGGTCATGCTCGAGCGCGAAAGCCGCAGACATCTGGATACGTTCAAACGCAGTATGCGTGGCGCGGAATCCGTTCAGCAGTGCTACTACACCACCGGCGAGGCGGATTTGATCCTGATCGTCGTTGTCCGCGACATCAAGGAATATGAAGAATTCACCCAGAAATACTTCTTCGACGAGTCCAATGTGAGCAAGTTCACCTCTTCGATCGTGATGGACCGGGTGAAGGTCTCTCTCGACATCATTTAGGTCCACTGGGCCAAATATGGAGCTTCAACAGCCGGTGAAAGAACAGGCTGGCGTCACTCCCACCTGCCTACAAAAGCTAACCGTCGTATCGGTACCTTCGGTCAGGCGGCACCGGTCACGCACAAAGCCGGTGCTTTTCCAGGAAAGAGCTCGATCGTTTCGATGCAGTTGAACCCCGCCTGGGTCATTGCAGCCTCGATTTGACGTGCCTTGGCAATTGCGTCGTCACGGGACGGGTTTTTTCCGCGCGGTTGGTATGTGGAATAACATGCCCCGCCGGGAGCAAGATGGCCGTGACAGAGCGCGAAGGCTTCTTCCAAATCCGGCAGAAACTGCACGACATTGAGGGAATAGATCCGATCGAAGCAATGGCTCAGGTTCTCAAGCGCCGGCAATCCGCCTTCGATCAGTTCAACCCGCCCCGCTTCGATGTCCGTGCGCAGGCGCGCGGCCGCCTGCTCGATCATCACGGCCGAATGATCGATACCGACCGCCCTGCCGCTGCGCAGAAGCCGAGCGCAATGCAGCAATGCAAGCCCGGGACCGCAGCCGATTTCAAGCACATTCATTTGTGGCTGCAGCTTCATGAGTTCAACGGTCCTGCGATTGCGCAACCGATTGGACGGACGATGCGCCATGACAAATCCGGCAATCCTTCCAAGCCGTCCTGCCGGCTGGCGGAACTGCGCGACAAGTCCGTTTCGAAAACTCATTCCGGATCACCCGGTTTGAGTTCGGCACCAATCCGCTGGCCGATCTTATCGAGGGCGGCGGCAACCAGTTCCAGATCATCAGCCGGCACCACCGCTGCGATGCGCCGCAAGGGTTCGGCCTCTCTTCCGAGAATCTCGTCAAAGGCGATCCGGCCTTTTCGGGTCAGACTATAGAGAACCGAGCGCCGGTGGGCCGGGTTCGACTGAGTTTCGACAAGTTCATCATCGAGCAGGCTGTTCATGATCATCTGAACATGCTGCCGGGTCACGCCCCGTCCCTTTGCAATATCCGGGACGGTTTGCGGCGACTTCCGAAACAGCGCCTCCATCACCGCACGCATCGACGGATTTATGCCGAGATCCTCATTGAGCTGCTCAGACAGTCTTTTGAGCTGATTGAAGCAGGTGCGGACATTCCTGATCACGGCTGTCAGCGCTTCTTCCCTCGTTGTCATCTGTTTCCGCCTCCTTTTAGGGTACCGGCAGTGTCGCCATGCAGCTCCGGTCGGATCGGCCTCAATCTGCGCGGACGAAACGGCAGTGTCAAAAGCCACCACAGCGAATTGGATCTCCGGTCCTGCACCTCATCCAACCCGATCTGCATTGTTGCCAGCTTCTCCGGTGGCTTCTCCCGATAGGTCCTGAACAGGCGATCCCAGATCGACAGCGTCGCGCCGTAATTGCTGTCGGTTTCCGGCTGATAAGACGAGTGGTGAATGCGGTGCATATCAGGTGTCACCAGCACCATCCGCAAGGAGTGTTCCAATAGTTGAGGCATGCGGATGTTCGCGTGGGTAAACACTGCCATTCCCGCGTCGAACAGTTCGTAGAGCATCAGCGTTACCGGCGAAATGCCGAAGATCAGCAGCGCCGTGAGCACGGCGGTCAGATTGATCACATATTCGAGTGGATGAAACCGCACAGTTGTCGAAATGTCGAGAAACGTATCGCTGTGATGAACCCTGTGAACCTGCCAGAACAGCGGAACCTTGTGCATGGCCAGGTGGATGGCCCAGGACACGAAACTGCGGATCAGAAAACCGGCGACGAGGGCCACCAGCGGATTGACCGGCAGCCAATTGAACAGCCCGTAGCCCGCGTCGCGCGCCATATCGGCAACATAGATACCGGTGACCGGTAGCGCACCCATGATCAGGATGTTGAGGATGGTCAGTCCCCAATTGGTCGGCCAGCGCCCTGCCCGTTGGGGTACATCGTGACTGCGCCCCAGTCGCGTCTCCAAAGACCCGAGTACAACAAGGCCGCCGAAAAACACGGCGTATTGCAGCGGTTCGATTTCCGCCCGCAGGAACGCGTCGAGCTGTTCCATCTCACACCTCCTATTTGACAACTATATTGTCATATGCGATATGACAACTTACTTGTCAATATCACAGGAGGCAGAAATTTTTACCCAGACCCATATCCTGATCGGCGCCGCCATTTTCGCGCGACCCGAGCAAAAGGCGATCAGTATCGCCGCCATTGCCGGCTCGGTCGTACCGGATCTCGACGTCTGGGTGATGTTTGCCGTCGAGCGCCTGCGCGGACTCAGCAGCTGCGAGATCTTTCATTTCCGCTACTGGGAACAGCCCTGGACAATACTGCAGGCTTCAATGAGTTCACTTCCGTTGTGGACTGCCGTGCTTGTCCTTGCGCTTATTGCCACATTCGCCACCACCGGCACCTGGAGGCGGCGCTCAGTCTGCGCCGCGGTCTTCACGGCAGCGGTTGTGCTCCATCTGACAATCGACTTCCTGCTGCACCACGACGATGCGCGGGCGCAGTTTCAACCCTTCACCGATTGGGTGTTCCGCTCGCCGGTTTCCTATTGGGACCCGGCCCATTTCGGCTGGATTGTCATGCCGATCGAGATTGCCCTGGGAATCGTTTTGGCCGGCATGATCGTCTTGCAGTTCCGAACACGCTCAGCCCGGGTCGGAACCGCTATGCTTTGCACATTTTATGCCGTGTCGCTTGCGGCGCTGACGGTCGGAACCTCAGAACATGATCGCAGTCCGGGCTCGTGTTCGAAAAACAGCGAAATCGCGGACGCGTTTGAGGAAGATGTCAATCGGCTGTCCGGAGATCAGCCGTTCACCCGGTTCCTCACTCTCAGGCCGGCGTCAATCCGCGCAGCCGTTCCGACCGGCGGCGCAGAAATTCAAGTGTCGTCAGCAAAGCAATACTGATCGCCACCATCAACGTCGCGACCGCCAGAATGGTCGGCGATATCTGTTCGCGAAGGCCGGTGAACATCTGCCAGGGCAAGGTCTTCTGACCGGCCGAACCGAGAAACAGCACCACCACCACCTCATCGAACGACGTGATGAAGGCGAACAGGGCTCCCGAGATCACGCCCGGCACGATCAGCGGCAATTGCACCTTGAAGAACGTTGTGACCGGATTGGCGCCCATGCTGGCGGCCGCTCGTGTCAGACTTCGGTCAAAACCGACGAGCGTCGCCGTGACGGTGATGATCACAAATGGCGTGCCGAGCGCCGCGTGCGCCAGCACAACACCCAGATAGGTTCCCTGCAGGCCGATACGCGAGTAGAAAAAATACATGCCCGCGGCCGAGATAATCAGCGGCACGATCATCGGCGAAATCAAGATGGCCATGATCGCCGAACGGAACGGCACGTGGCTTTGCGACAGGCCGATCGCGGCCAGCGTGCCGATGGAGGTGGCCAGCAATGTTGCAACCGGCGCAATGGTCACCGAATTCCTCAGCGCATTGTTCCAGTCTGGGTTGGTGAAGAAATCCTTGTAGTTGATCAGACTGTAGCCAGCCGGATCGAGTCTCAGCATCTCCGGCGTAAATGTGAAGAACGGCAGGGAATTGAAGCTGAGCGGCACGATCACCATGATCGGAAAGATCAGGAAAAAGAAGATCAGTCCGCAAATGATGCGGAAGGTGTAGTGCCAGGTTCTCTGCGCCGGCGATGCATAGGGTGGAAGAGCAGCCATGTCCGTTACCCCAGTTTCACATTATCGATGCCGACGATCTTGTCGTAGACGTAGAACAGCACCATCACCATCGCCAGCAGCATGACACCAAGTGCCGCCGCCAGGCCCCAGTTCAGAGAGCTGGAGATGTGATAGGCGATGCGGTTCGAGATGAAGATACCCGACGTGCCGCCGACCAGCTCCGGCGTGATGTAGAAGCCGATAGAAAGTATGAAAACCAGGATTGCACCAGCGCCAATCCCGGGAATGGATTGCGGAAAGTAGATCCGCCAGAAGGCCGTCCAGTCGTTGGCGCCCATACTCTTGGCAGCCCGCACATAGCTCGGCGAAATCGTCTTCATCACCGAGAACAGCGGAAGGATCATGAACGGCAACAGGATATGCGTCATGGCAATGATCGTGCCGGTCTGATTGTTGATCATCACCAGCCGGCCCGCATCACTAATCAAGCCGGTCCAGACAAGAAAATCATTTATCACACCCTGTTGTTGCAGCAGTACTTTCCATGCAGAGGTGCGCACCAGCAGCGACGTCCAGAACGGCAGCAAAACGAGGATCATCAAAAGGTTCGACGTCCGAACTTTGATGTTGGCCAGAAGAAAGGCAATTGGATAGCCAAGCAACAGGCAGGACACCGTGATGGACACGCTCAGGAACATGGTTCGGCCAAACAGGAACAGATAAATCTGTTCATCTTCAGGCCTGAACTGGACTCCGTCACCGGTGTTCTCGGCATCCACCGCATTGAGGAAATATCCAGCCGTGTAGCGAGCGCCGAACTGTCGGATCACTCGCCAGTAAGCGATATCGCCCCATTTCTTGTCGGCTTTGAGGAATTGCTCCTTGTAGTTCCCCTCATCCATTTTCTTGATTCTTCGGCCGGTCTTGCGGAACAGGCTCGACGCACCGGAAATTTCATAATTCAACCGCGAACCAAGGCGGGTGTGAGTCTTGCTTTTGACCGCCACAGACAGATCGGCGTGCAGCGCCGCATAGGTTGGTTCGCCCGGCAGTTCGCCGGTGGATGGGTCCCAATCCGACAGGGATTTGATCGTCTGTGGAATTGTATCGGCTACGATTCCGTTTTCGACCGAACGGAAAAGCATGTCGGCGATCGGCAACACGAAAGTTATGAGGATGAAAATCAGCAGCGGAGCAATCAGCAGGAACGCACGGAGCTTTTCCCGCCGCAAGGCGCGCTGGAGGCTGACTTTCAGCGGCACGCCATCATTGGTCAGTACCGGTGCATTGCTGCCTGCGTCACTCATTTCCGCCTGCCTTATTCCATCTTGAAGGGAGGAAGCGGCGCGCCGGGCGCGCCGCTTCCGTTTTATTCACCTGTCCGGCTTATTTGCCGAGCCAGGCTTGGAACTTGGCATCGATGTCATCACGATTGTCAGCCCAGAACTCGTAGTTGTAGAGGAACGTGTTCTTGGCATTGTTCGGATCGGTCGGCATATGCGGCGCCATCTCGATGCCGAGGGCTTCATGTTTGCCGACAAGCGGAGCCGAAGACGCACGGGCAGGACCATAGGAAATATATTTGGCCTGATCCGCAAGGCGCTGCGTGTCGGTGGCAAACATGATGTAGTCCTTGGCCCGGGCAAGACGGTCCGCCGGCAGGCCTTTTGGAATGATCCAGCCATCAAGGTCAAACACCTGTGCATCCCACAACATGGCGACAGGCTGCTTCTGCTCTTCGATCAAAGCGAACAGCCGACCATTATAGGTCGATCCCATGACAACTTCGCCATCGGCGAGAAGTTGCGGGGTTTCTGCGCCGGCCGACCACCAGACGACGGAGTCCTTGATGGTGCCGAGCTTAGCCAATGCCTGCTTCACGCCAGCATCCGTTCCAAGCACGTCGTAGACCTTGTCTTTGGCGACGCCGTCGCACAGCAGAGCCCATTCCATGTTGTTGATCGGGCGTTTTTCAAGCGAACGCTTGCCCGGGTATTTTTCCAGATCGAACACGGCGCAGATATCGGTTGGCGGGGTGTCGCCGACCTTGTCCGTGCGATAGCCGAACGTGGTCGAATAAACGATTTGTGGAATGAAGCATTCCGATACAAGCAATTCGCCAAAATCGTCGGCAGCGGACGTGCCGTCGGGGGCTGCGGCCAGATCCTTGGTCGGATCGATCACTTCCGCCAGCCCTTCATCGCAAAGGCGGATGGCATCGGAGGCAACAACATCGACCACATCCCACGTGACATTACCGGCTTCATTCATGGCGCGAAGTTTGGCGACGGCCTCGGCTGAAGACTCGTCATTGATGATGTTAACGTCGGGATTCTTGGCCATGTATGGCTTGTGATAGGCATTGTTCTGTGAGGACGAGTAGGCGCCTCCCCACGAGACAATCGTCATGTCATCGGCGAAGGACACGGATGAGGCAAATGCCAATCCCACCGCCGCCAGAACCACTGATTTGATTTTCATAGAGTTTCTCCCTTTTCCTATGAATGTCGTCATTTCAGTCATGCATGCCGACAATGCTGCCGGTCATTTCGGGTTGCAGCCGGGTCGCCCCCTTAGTCCCGGCTGTCGTTTCCGCTGTCAGGAGGCCAGGTCCAGCGCCTTGCAGTCGCTGGTCGACCACCCGATCTTTGCGGTTTCTCCTTCCACCAGGTCTCGTTTCTCACCGCGGTTTCTCACCTTGGCGATGAATTCACTGTTTCCCGCCACCGTCATGCGGACGCGGATATGGTCGCCGAGATAGATCAGCTCCTCGATCTTGCCATTCAGCATGTTGTCCATTTTCTTCGGCGGATCGAGTTCCACCCGTTCAGGCCGCAGCGAGATCGTCGTGCGGTCGCCGACCGCATCGACATTGACCTTGTCGGCTTTCAATACAGTGCCGTCGTTGGTTTTGACGACACAGGTGTCCTTTGTGATCTTGGTGACTTCGCCGTTCAGTTTGTTGTTCTCACCGATGAACTGCGCAACAAACGAATTCTGCGGATCCTCATACAGGCTTTCGGGACTGGAAAGCTGCTGGATGACGCCGTCATTGAACACGGCAACACGATCGGACATGGTCAGGGCCTCGGTCTGATCGTGAGTCACATAGACAACCGTCACGCCGAGATTCTCGTGGATGTGCTTTATCTCGTACTGCATCTGCTCGCGCAATTGCTTGTCGAGCGCGCCGAGCGGCTCGTCCATCAGCACCAGATCGGGTTCGAATACGAGTGCCCTGGCAACCGCCACGCGCTGTTGCTGGCCGCCTGACAATTGTGCCGGACGTCGCGAGCCGAACTCGCCGAGTTCCACCATTTCCAGAGCGCGCTGAACCTTGGTTTCGGTCTCGGCCTTTCCGACATTCCTGACTTGAAGCGGAAAGGCAAGATTCTCCGCCACCGTCATATGCGGGAACAGTGCATAGTTCTGAAACACCATGCCGATGCCGCGCTTGTGCGGCGGCACGTGATTGATCGACCGGTCGCCGAGATAAATCTCGCCATTGGTCGCTGGCTCAAAACCGGCCAGCATCATCAGGCAGGTCGTCTTGCCTGAACCCGATGGTCCCAGCATTGTCAGGAATTCACCCTTGGCGATGTCGAGGTTCAGATCCTTTACGACAAGGTTTTCACCGTCGTAGCTCTTTTGCACCTTAGTGAACCGTACAAATGCCTCTTCAGTGGCCGGCGATGATGCCATATTCGTTCTCCCTCCCCGGAGACGTGTATTGTTCCCTGCCGGCTGTTTTGTCCCCGTTCGGTGTCCCACCCCGAACCGGGCGCCGGTTTCAATCTGGCCCCATCCAATAGCGTCTTTTCGAAAACGTCAACGAATCTGCGCCTGATTTGTCCGGAATTACCAATTAACTTACCGACACCAACTCCGATGCTAACCGGAGATGATGTTGTGTTCGGGGCCATACGAATATCCGGTTATGTTTTCAGCGCCGTCCCCGGTCATCACCAGAATATCGTGCTCGCGATATCCACCGGCTCCCGGCCGGCCGTCGGGAATCATGATCATCGGCTCCATCGAAACGACCATCCCCTCCTCCAGGACCGTTTCGCAATCTTCCCGCAGTTCCAGTCCGGCCTCGCGACCGTAATAATGGCAAAGTACGCCGAATGAATGGCCATAACCGAAGGAACGATATTGAAGCAGGTCGTGTTCGGCATAGAGCGCGTTGAGTTCCTTGGCGATATCGCTGCAACGCGCTCCCGGCACCAGTAACTCCTTGCCGCGGTCATGCACCCGGCAATTGATTTCCCAAAGCCGGATGTCCTCATCCGTTGCCGTCTCGCAGAACATCGTGCGCTCGAGCGCGACATAATATCCGGCAACCATGGGGAAGCAGTTGAGACTGAGAATGTCGCCGCGTTCAAGACGGCGGCTGGTGACCGGGTTGTGGGCACCATCGGTGTTGATGCCCGATTGAAACCAGGTCCATGTATCCATCAGTTCGGCGTGCGGCCAGGTGCGGGCGATTTCATGCACCATTGCCTGAGTGGAATGCAGCGCGACTTCATATTCGCCGACGCCGACCGAGATTGCCTCGGCGCAGGCCGCGCCGCCGAGATCGGCAATGCGCGCCATCTCGGTGATGTGGGCGATCTCTTCGGTTGACTTGATCATCCGCATGCGCATCGCCGCGCTGGCGATGTCGACAAACTCGCAATCAGGGAATTCTGATTTGAGCAGGTCCAGCAGATCGAGATTGACGTGATCAAATTCAATACCAAGGCGTTTGACATTGCCGGTCAGTTCGCGAACGGCCTGGAAATAATTGTCCCTGCGCCAGTCGGTATAGACAATGTTTTCCCCGGCGGTTCGCCGCCACGGCTGACCGCCGTCGATGCCTGCCGAAATGCTGGTGACCTTGTCCTGATCAATCACCAGTCCGTACCGGCGACCGAACTGGCAATAGAGAAAATCGCCGTAGTAGTTGACGCAATGATATGACGTCAAAAGAGCCGCATCGATCCGGTTTTCCGCCATATGCCCGCGAAGGGCGGCGTGCCGGCGCTCCATCTCGGCCGCCGTGAATGTCGGTTTCACCCGTGCACCATTCTGGTACTCAATCAAACGCGGTCGCTGCATTCCAATCCCCGAGTCGACAAAACATCTTCCGGTTGCACTGGCACCGGGATCCTGAGTATTCGGTCGAAGGACATCACTGTCAAAAGATGAGTTTTCATGCTAATCATGAAAAAAATTCAAGAGACACCATGTCAAAACAACTGCCGTTGACCGCTCTGCGCACATTCGAAGTGGCGGCCCGCCACAGCAGTTTCAGCCGCGCCGCCGATGAGCTGTCTGTCTGTCAGTCGGCGGTCAGCCATCAGGTCCGGCATCTTGAGGAATGGATCGGGCAACCGCTGTTCGATCGAAGTTCGAAAAAGCCCCGCCTGCTGGCGCACGGTGCGGCACTGGCCGATGCGCTGAGTGTAGCGATCTCCGGGATTGAGGCGGCCTGCCAGCGCGCCCGGGTCCATCATGAGGACAGTCTGACAATCGCCGTCATTCCTTCGGTAGCCTCTTGCTGGCTGATCCCGCGGATGGCCGAGTTTCGTTCGGAGCATCCCGATATCACCGTTCGGATCATGTATGCATTTCATGATCAGGAGATCGACTTCAGCGAGACCGATTTCGCAATGATTTTTTCCAAGGGAACCCCAGACCGGCTGGCCCCGAACTATGAAAAGATCTTCAACGGGGATAGCGCACCGGTCTGCAGCCGCCAGTATTTCGAAAACAATTCTCCACTCGACACACCGGAGCGCATTCAGGCTTCAGATCTTCTTCGTGATGCCGATCATGATGGCTGGGCAGACTGGTTTTCCAAGACCGGCTGTTCACGCGAGGCCCCGGCGCTCGACTTGATTTACGGCGATTTCAACCTGTTGCGCTCGGCGACGCTGGCCGGGCAAGGCGTGGCGCTGTGCCCGACCTCGATCATCCACGACGATCTGGTCACAAAACGGTTGGTGCAACTGTCTGATGTTTGTGTGCACTCCGAGTACGGATACTACCTGCTCGAACCCGCCCGCCCGGCCTTGAGCCGAATGGATGCGATCGGGATTTTTCGCGCCTGGCTGCTGGACAAAGCCGCAGGCCAGAACATCGGCCAAAACACACCTCCTCACGGCGGCTGACACCCGGATCGCGACCGGCGGCTGATTTTTGCCGTTTGCATTTTTGCGGATTTCGGCATTTCTATTTCCAACACATATGGGAACGGGACAATCGACGGCGAGAGGCTCAGAAATGAATCTGCCCTTCACACTCGACGACGGAGCCGGCGCCAATGCCGCGCTCGGCATCATCGTGTTGCAAAGCGACGAAACGCTCGAAGCAGAATTTCGAACGGTGTTCGACCTGACCGATGTCGCGCTCTATCACACACGGATTGCAAGCGCGCCCGAGGTCACACCCGAGACCCTCAAGCAGATGGAACTGGATCTGCCCAGATCCGCGGCATTGCTGAAAATGGGACGACCGCTTGATGTCGTGGGTTACGGCTGCACTTCCGGCGCCACCATTATCGGACCGGAGAATATCGATGCCGCCATCCGCACCGAGCATCCCGGTGTCAGAACCACCAACCCAATTACTGCGGTTACAGAAGCCTGCCATGCGCTTGGCGTCCGCCGCATCGGGTTTCTCACCCCGTATATCGCAGATGTTTCGGCTGCGATGCGAGCGCTGCTTGAGTCATCGGGACTGGCAATCGCGGCATTTGGATCGTTTGAGCAAAGCGAAGAAGCGGTGGTTGCCAAAATTTCCGAGCAGTCCGTGTTGGATTCGATCTGTGCCATCGGCCGACACCCGGATGTCGAAGCGGTGTTCGCGTCCTGCACCAACCTGCGCAGTTTCAACATCATCGAGAAAGCCGAGGCGACGATCGGCAAACCGGTGATCACCAGCAATCAGGCGCTGGCTTGGCACATGCTGAAGCTTGCGGGACTTGCCGAGACCGCAAACGGGCCCGGACGTCTGTTCAAATCCGGAGGATAAGCCGGTGCGCGGACGCGGCATCATCGTCGGCGTTCCAATGAGCTATCTGGCGGACCACTGGTTTGGCCGACAGAGTTTTGCCTGGTCTTTCTGGATCAATCTGGTCGCTCTGAAACTGATCATCCTTCTGGGCCAGATTCAGTTCAGCCCCGCAGAGGGTATGGACTATTCCGATCAGCGCTTGCCGGTAATCGGGCTGGTTATCCTGTTTCACGGGGTCGTCTTTGTCTGGCAGGTCGTCGGCGTGCTGCGCGCCAGCGAAGCGCATATCAAGGTGAGAGGATCGATGGCCAACGCCTGGGGGGCGCAGCTTGGTGTGCTGATTGCCTTCTGGCTGACGGCAACCTACGGCTTCAGCGCCTGGCAATCGACATTGCCGGTTCCGGTCGAGGATGATTTCGCCGAGCGCATGCTGCGTGAACATGCCAGCAAGTATCAACTCGAACTGTCAGCGGACCGGGCTACCGTAACAATGACCGGAACGATTGAGCTCGGCGTCACCCGTAATTTCACCAAGTTGCTGGATCTAAATCCCAATGTCCGCACCGTTGTTCTCAACAGTGCCGGCGGTAATATCTATGAAGCGCGCGGACTGGCGGTCCTGATCAGCGCGCGCGGTCTCGACACGCGGGTCGATGAGCGCTGCAGTTCCGCCTGCGCTACGGTCTTCATCGGCGGCCGCCACCGATCAATGGAAAAATCGGCACAGCTCGGATTTCACCAGTACCGTATCGATGCCGACTACACCGTTTACAACGCCAATCCGCAAGCCGAGCAGGAACGCGATCGTGCGCTCTATGCGAAAGCCGAGGTCAAGGAATGGTTTTTGAACCGGATGTTCAACTCCGACTCCAGTCAGATGTGGTTTCCCGCGGCTGAGGAACTGCTTGCCGCCGGCGTGGTGAACGAGATAGTCGAAAAGTAGTCCGCACGGTTATATCGGAACGCTTTGCCACGTGACGGTTTCAAAGATCGTAGAGCCGGGTGAACTTCTCATCCAGATATTCGATCAGCGGCGCGGCGGAAGGCACCTGCCCGGTTGCCTGTTCGACCAATCGAGGCGCCGGCAGCAGCCGGCCTTGTCCGTGTATTTTTTGGCGCAGCCAATCCAGAATGGGTTGCATTTGCGAACTGCGAACCATCTCGTCTCGGTCCGGCAGGTCCGTGCGCATCGCCTTGTCGAGACAGGCAGCATAGAGATTGCCGAGACTGTAGGTCGGGAAATAGCCGAACAGGCCGGCCGACCAGTGCACATCTTGCAGCACACCAAGGCTGGGATCGGGAACATCCAGTCCAAAATCGCGTTTGAACCGAGTGTTCCACACCTGTTCGAGATCTTCGACTTCCAGCGCGCCGGAAATCAATTCGCGCTCCAGTTCGAAACGCAACAACACATGCAGATTGTAATGCACTTCATCGGCTTCTGTTCGGATAAAGCCGGTCTCCACGCGGTTGACGGCTGCATAAAGCGCATCCGGACTATCGACACCGATGTCACCAAAAGCCTTGGACATCGCCGGATAGAGCCATTCAGCGTAGACACGCGAACGGCCGATCTGGTTTTCCCAGAACCGCGATTGGCTCTCATGCACCCCCATCGAGCAATAATCGGCGGCGGGCAAGAACGGATCCGGGGCCCCTTGCGCATACAGCGCATGCCCGACTTCGTGCATCGTGGTGTAGAGGCAATTGAGTGGATCGGCTTCATCGGTTCGCGTGGTGATGCGCACATCGCCGCCGGTTCCCGAACAAAAGGGATGCACGACGGTATCGATGCGGCCAGCATCGAAATCATAGCCAAGACGCGCCGCGATGTCCGCTGCAAAAGCCAATTGTCCGGCTGCAAGAAAATGGCCGCTCAAAGGATTCGGCTTTGGCTTGCCGGCAATCTTCTCGCGCAGGGCCACCAAAGGCGGACGCAGGCTTTCCAGCAGCGGCAGGAGTTCGGCCGTCCTGGCTCCCGGTTCGAACTCATCAAGCAATGCGTCGTAGAGTTCCGCTCCAGGTTCAGTAAGGCAGGCGGCCTCCTCACGCTTCAGATCGATATTGCGTTTCAAAGCAGGCGCAAAAAGCCCAAAGTCCTTTTCCTCCCGCGCGGCGGCCCATATCCGATGCCCTTCCGATGCCGCCCTGGCGGATTCTTCAGCAAGTCGCGCCGGGATTTTTGTGGCGCGTTGGTGGACACGCAAGGCCTCATCGATATTGCATGTATCGAAAGCCGAAAGCGCCGACCTATCGATGCCGGCGATCCATTCGGGTATGCGCGGATCAGTATTGCGATTGTGGATCACCGCCGCCATGGCACCGGCCTGTTCGGCCCGCTGCGCTGCACCACGCTTGGGCATGACGGCCTCCTGATCCCAGGACAGCAATCCGGCAACCTGACCCAGCGCCGCTGTCTGTTTCAAGTGATCAAGCAATAACGAAAGGGACATGGAATCGGCCTATCTGGTGAAAACCCAAGACACCCGGATAGCCCGATCATCAGCAAATTGCCACTCGGGAAAGTCACCCGATCCGATTACTTATTTGGTGTGGATACCGCCGGCGAAAGGAATATGGCGGCAAGGACCAGAACCGCTGCAGCAATCTCGATCAGGCCGATCGTTTCGGCGAATGCGAACCAGCCCACGGCAATCATGGTGGGCAGTTCAAATGCTCCGGTCGCGGCGGTCCGTGCCGGCCCGACGACCGGGCAAGCCAGCGTGTAGAGCATCTGGGGAACAAGGGCGGTGAACGCACCAAGACCAAGAATGATCATCCATGTGTCGCCATCAGCAGGTATAATCGTTGCCGGGTCCGCCGTGATTAGCAGCGGCAACAATCCGATGACCGCACCGCTCATTCCGCAGGCCATTTTTTCCAACGCACCAAGATCCGGGACCATCGCGCTGAGCACGACAATGAGCAAACCGAAGAAAACAGGTGCCGGCAAGGACAGAAACAACGCCAGGTAGCTGCCTTCAAGATCGCCCCCGCCGACCAGCATGCCAGCGGCTGTCAGAACCAGTGCGCAGGCACACCAGGATCGCAATCCAGGCCTTTGACCAAGCAGCAACCAGGCAAAACCCAGTGCGAATACCGGATAGGACATATAGATTGTTCCGGCGACGGCCACCGGCGCAGATTCAATCGCCTGCAGATAGCCGACCCAACCGAGACCGGTACACAATCCGGCAGCACCAAGGGTCAAAGCCTGACGCCGTTTATGCCGCTCCAGCGGCAGAAACGGCAAGGTGACGGCAGCAGTGAAAACATAACGGTAAAGCGCGATGGCTGCGTCGGCGACGCCCAGCGCCTGAAGTTCACGGGCAAACAGCGGCACCAGACCAAAACATATGGCTGCGATGGCGATTGCCAGTGTCGCTTGGGCTGGACCGAAGAGCGGGCGGGAGGAAAGAGCAATGCTTGTCATATGTCGTGCCTACATCACAATATGACATGCATGAAATTCCAAGTTTTCATAT